>CAMCYN010000014.1 GCA_945883955.1 Akkermansia muciniphila | reverse complement strand
TGAGTGCATTGCCAGAGAGGTGACTTGCGCGGATTGCGTGCGCGGTAAATTTCCATGCGACTCCCACAAATGGAATCGGATGGAGAGGCATGGCTGCGGGACTGTTCCTATGCCAGACCGCCTTGTGAATGCAGATGCTTGAGACTAGTCTGAAGCATGGCTTCCACGCTCACGCCCGAGTATCTTGCCGCTTTGCGCCACACGACAGGCACTCAAAGGCTCCGCACCGCCTTTGGCCTATACTGGTCCGCTCGGAAACTCAAAGCCGCACGCCTCCGTGAATTGCATCCGGACTGGAGTGACACTCAAGTGCAACAACGCGTTAAAGAAATCTTCCTGCATGCCTCCTCTTGAGCCCTTTCTGATTTTTACCCGAAAGCTCAACGAGCTGAATCTTCGGTATATGGTCACCGGTAGCGTTGCTGCGATCTATTACGGAGAACCCCGCATGACAAACGATGTCGATATCGTCGTCTTCCTCCGCCCAGAAGATTCGCTCCGGATTGAAACCGCATTTCCTCAAACCGAGTTCTACTGTCCACCTCGAGAAACCATTCAGATCGAACAAGCTCGAGGGCAAAGAGGCCACTTTAACCTCATTCACCACGAATCAGGCTTCAAGGCTGACATTTATCTCGCTGGCGCTGACTCCCTCCACTCTTGGGGGCTCGCCCGCCGACACCTTGCTGAAATCGAGGGCGACCAAATTTCCTTTGCCCCTCCCGAGTACGTCATTTTGCGGAAACTTCAGTTCTATCGGGAAGGCAAATCCACCAAACACCTACGAGACATTCACCGTATGATCAATATTCTTGGTCCTGAATGGGATAAACAAGAACTCCTGATCCTTATCCGGGAACATCGAGTAGAACCAGAGTGGCAAGCTGCCTTGGAAGGCAACGATTGAGCAGGTTTAGAAAAACCCCTCTGGAGGATGGTAAAGTAACCTTGGGCCTCTTCCGCCAACTTGAGCGGAGCCGAAGATTCGGCCGGACCCGGCGCGTTCTGGTCTGAGCTGGCGCATGTCTCAGGACTTACACGACCCTCAATGTCATGGTTCGCGAATCCCACGAGTCACGGATTTCCAAACTTTCTGAGTGCGATCAAAGAATCCCCAGGTAGCCACACCGCCTTCCAAATCGAGCGCCACATGGTTTGGACGCCTCTCCTTTGAAGGCAAAACTTGGCCTCCGTTAAAGCAGGCTGAATTTCCGAGTCTTTCAAAAAACGAACCTCCCTCCTGATAAGGACCAGAATGGTCGTGCCCGCAAAATACGTAGTCCGGCTCGAAGCCGCTCATTTTGCGGCGTGTGTTCGGACAGACCGCGCCGCCTCTACCTCGGCGCTTGGATTTGTGCACCTTTGCTTGATTCGGGTTCTTCGTTTTCTTCGCAATGGAGCGGGCAGTCGCGTAAAGGGCGTTTTTAGGAGCGAGTAAAAGGAAGACTCTCTAAGAAAACCCGCCACCCGATGTAACCGTTATAATACCTATGAACACCTCACGACAACTGGATCGGCGTCACTTTTTGCGCGGCCTTGGAGTCGCTCTGGCACTTCCTGCGTTGGAGTCTTTTCTCGGTAGCAAGACCTGCGGCGCCAGTGTCCCGCAACTAGCCAGTCCGGCCGCTGGGGCTCCCTCGAGGATGGCTTTTGTCTACGTCCCTAACGGTGTGATTAGCGATCGTTGGAATCCCATAGGAACCGGATCAAATTTTCAATTAAACGAGACAATGGCACCTCTTTCGGAATTCCGAAGTGACATTCAGATCATTAGTGGACTGGAACATCAAAATGGAAGAGCAGGAGGAGACGGCGGTGGAGATCACGCCCGTGCGGCGGCTACTATATTAACGGGCGCGCGCCCCAAAAAGACAGCGGGAAGCGATATTCGCTTGGGCGTCTCAGTGGATCAAGTTGCCGCCAGCGAGCTTGGAAAGCGTACGCGATTTGCGTCGCTGGAACTCTCCTGCGATGGTGTCCGAAAATCAGGAGCTTGTGACTCGGGCTATTCCTGTGCCTACCAATTTAATCTGGCCTGGCGATCAGATACGCAACCCGTCGCGCCCGAATCAAATCCAAGACTCGTTTTTGAAAGGCTTTTCGGAACGGGCGCACGGGAAACTGATCGTTCAGCGCAAGCCGCCGCGGCACAGATTCGAGCGCGATCCTTGCTGGATTTTGTCCGCGAAGACGCAAAGCAACTCCAAGGACATCTCGGCAAAAACGACCGTCATAAACTCGACGAATATCTCACTGGGGTCCGAGAGGTCGAACAACGTCTGCGACACATGGAAGAGTTCGGCCCCCTACCCAAAGTAGAGGCCGCAGTTCCAGATGGGACGCCGCAAGATTACCAAGCACACATCCGACTTATGATGGATATGCTTGTCTTGGCTTTTCAGACCGACTCCACCCGGGTGTCCACCTTTCTAATGGCGCATGACGGTAGCAACCGCAGCTTCCACCAGATTGGAGTGCCGGAGGGACACCACGATCTGTCTCATCATCAGGAGGATGCAGCCAAAATTGCAAAACTAACAAAGATAGATTTATTTTACACACAACAACTTGCATACCTCCTGAAACGTCTCAAGGATACCAAGGAGTCGAATGGAAAATCCCTATTGGACAATTCAATGATCGTTTACTGCAGCGGTCTCTCGGATGGAAACCGTCATGCACACGATAAATTACCCGTCATATTAGCGGGACACGGGGCAGGGTTACTAAATCCCGGAAGTCATACGAGTCTTACGCAGGCCACCCCGATGAGTAATCTCCACCTGAGCCTACTTAGAAACATGGGCGTAAAGGCCGAGCGCTTTGGAGATTCAACGGGCGTGCTTAACGGAATCTAGTAGGCAGTAGCACTTCAGATGAACGGCACGTTTTTAAATCAATGACCTCACGCGCGGTTTAATTACGCTGAAAGAGGGCAAGCGCGTATAATCGGCTAATCCGCCCGGAGGGTATCAATAACACGACGTGGCATCGCCATATTCAACGCGATCCATACAGCGCCCACCGAAAGGCTAAAGAGACACCCCAATGCAAATAGTAAGGGACGCCCGTTCATAGCTTCACCACGAATGTATTGTACGGGACCTGTTACAAGCCACACACAGCCGCCGCCGATTACCGTGCCGAGAGCAATTAAGACAAAATGCTCCCATTTCAACAAACGCCGGATCTGTTGTATGCGCCATCCCGTCGCCAATAGGATAGCAAGCTCCATGCGTCGATCTATGACGTTCCGCGCGGCCACGACGGCGCCACCCAAGGCACCAAGAAGGACTCCCAGCCCGCCTAACACTTGAAAGATGGAGAGGTAGGTATTGGCAACGGCATTTAAATCCGCCAACCGGCTGGATGTAGAGATGAGCTCCAATCCGCGATCCGAAAGCGCTCGACTCCATGCCGCGCGGGTCTCGTCCGTCTCGCCAGCCGGAACATCCAGCAACAGAGTTCGGTAGCCACCGAGGTTGGGAAACGCTCGTTGGAATGCAGAGTCGTCGATCAAGAGAGCCCCCTGCAAAATTGATCCGCTCAAAGCGGCGACTAACTTGAGCCGTACAACGCCGCCAGATCCTTCGTGTACAAGAATCTCATCGCCCAAGCTCTTCTGGAGGGCCCAACGGATTGTAGCCTCATCCGCTACAGCGGGAATCCACTGGTTGTCGGGTGCCTGCAAGACCGACCATTTAGCCGACTTGGTGGTAAAACGAAAGGCGCCGAGCCGCTCCAGATCGGTGGAAGGAACCCCAAGAATTCGGGGTTTCACAGCACGGTTTAAATTAAGGCAGCTAGCCTCATCGCCCTCTTTTTCACGAACCATCAAGGCTTTGACGTCAGGCCCCTTTGGCAGCCCAAAGGCATCGCGTACTGCCGGCAGATTCAGAT
This sequence comes from Akkermansia muciniphila, assembly GCA_945883955.1. Lineage (GTDB taxonomy): Bacteria > Verrucomicrobiota > Verrucomicrobiia > Chthoniobacterales > Chthoniobacteraceae > Chth-196. The sequence goes on along the minus strand of CAMCYN010000014.1, from coordinate 28,456 downwards.
CTTCGTACACGGGAGCACTCAATTGACCAATCAAGGCAAAGCCACCAGTGCCAGAGTTTCGGTGGAGTTCGCTTGGAGAGGTTGTCTTCCGGAAAACCTCTACCGATAAAACTAAAAACGCACCACTAGCCAGCACTCCCATCGTCACCATGGCGCGCGCGGACCGCCGACCAATATTCCGCCAAGCCATATGGCGCACTGCAGAAATTTTTCCTCCAGCTAGACGTGACAGCAACCACCGCGCAGTGACTAGAGAGCCAATCAAACAGAGAGCTCCCCCGCCAAAGAACCATTCAGGCCCGGATTCACCTTTCCAAATAGCCCATCCGCTCAGGAAAAGACCCCCAAAGCCCGACACACAAACAATCCATTTACTGCTCCGCCCAAAACCAGAAGCCCCCGACGGCCCGGTCCCAGACTCCAAAGTTTCGCCGGCCAAAAGTACTCTAGCGGGGCGTCGCCACGACCGATGGCACACCCAAACCATAGCAAAAATGGCAGCCAACACGCTTCCGCATACTGCAATCAACAAAGAGGAAAACGTCGCATGAAAAGAGATTTCAACTCCCGAAGTAGCTCCACTCCAAACGCGCCTGAGTCCGAATAAAATCGCCTGAGTGTACAATAGACCGCCCCCACTTCCCAGCAATGCCCCCAAAACCACCCCCGCTACTCCCTCACTCAGAAAAAGGGAGCGTACTTGCTCAGTAGACCAACCGACCGCCAATAAAGTTCCCGCCTCCGTTCCTCTCTTTTCCACCATCAAACCAAACAGCAACCCCACCAAGGCCAACGCGGCAATAATCAGGAAAAAACTAAATCCGCCAAATAATCCTGCAAAATCTACCGGAGTCGAAGTGGCGGCAAGCGCAAGCTGTCGCATTGGAATAAATTGAAACCCGGCCTCTGTGGGAGAAATGGCGCTCAGCAACGTGTGGGGAGCTAGGTCGCCGTTTGGGTAGCGAACAGCGGTCAACGAGCCCCATCGGTTAGCCCACATTTCCTGGCCGGCCTTTAGTGATATGAACGCTTTTGGAGTCCCACGAAACTGCTTCCAATACGCTTCGTCATTATCTCGAATACGGTCTAAAGAGAGCGCAAATCCAGGTTTCCAATCGCGACAATTGCCAACGTCGGCTAACCCGGGAAAGTCCGGCATCCAAGAGCTATCCCAGCCAGGGCGTCCATTTGGTATAATATCCTTAATTCGAAAAGATCGGGAACGCTCCTCAAGCGTGCGACGCTCTCCCATCACAAAATAACTCAGCTCCACGGACGCTCCTACTTTAACATCCAAATCCGCCGCAAGCCACTCTGATATAACAGTTTCGTTTTCAGAAATATCGTCAGGGAAAAAAGGGAGACTTCCCGGCGTCACGGCCGAAACCATGGAGTAGGGAGTAGAATGGCTACCGCTGCGAACGGCATTGACAAAATAGGTCAATGATTTGTTTCCGGGAGGAAACTTGTTTAATAACACGGGCTCGAGAAATACATTGGAACTTCTCAGTTCCTGCCCTGCGGCCTCCGGAAGACTCCGAAGTTGCAACCCGGCGTCTTCTAAAGTCCATTTTTGTGTAACCCGCTTTTGAAGTGATTCCGCATCCAGAGACGAGCTCAGCAGAAGATTCGCCTTTTTTGGAACATCCAAGCGCTGTTGAAGGGTTTCCAAGGGTAGAAAAACTGAGGCCGACGGCACTTGGTTGGCATGCATCGAGAAGCGGCCAAAATGGGCATCGTCAGCGAAAGCCACCACGCGGATACGAATTGATTCGATCGCGTCCTCCTCGCCCGAAAGAGGGGCATCCCTCGAAAATGGGGAAGGCTTTTCTACGCGGAGCACAAGACTTTCGCCAAGTTGAACTCCAAGACGCTCCGCAAGAGCCTTGTTCACAACAGCATCACCAGATTGTAACTCGCGACGATCGGCGGCCAACGCCAACTCCCAGAAGCGCCCGTCCACACCGAGTACTTGGACTTGGTTAAGCCGGGCAGTTCCATCCGCTTTAGAGACGCAGCCCCGCAGTAACAGCGCCGGGGCGGCATCCCGGGCGACCTCAGAAGCCAGTGTGCTTCTGAAAAGCTTTTCCCCCGCAGAAAGGGCTGACTGAACGTGCCCGACTCTCGCGGTAGCCTGATCGCGCAAAGTTCCTCGAAGGGAGTCCGCAACCAAAAAAGAGCCGGCTAGAACCGTGGTGCAAAGGACAGACCCCACGAAGGCGCCAAAATGGGCGCGCCAATGAAAGCGTAACCCCAAGAAAACTAGCTGTAAAAAACTCATGAAGCCTGAAGCAGTTTTCCATCTTTGAGCTCCAGTACCCGCTGCATCTGGGACGCCAGCTCCCGCGAATGGGTTACAACGAGAAGGGCAACCTGATATTTGCGATTCATTTGTAACAGAATTTCTCCGAGATTGGCGGCCGCAGCCCGATCGAGCGCTCCAGTGGGTTCGTCTGCGAGAAGCAGCTTCGGGCTTAACACCATGGCACGAGCAACCGCCACTCGCTGCCTCTCACCACCTGACAACTCTCCAGGACGATGTGCCAGCCGGTGCGCTAATCCCAGGGAGTCCAAAAGTTCCCGCGCCCGAGCCTCGATCTGCGAACGGTCTCGGCCTCGCGTCACCAAAGAAGGAGCGAGCACATTTTCCAGCACAGAGCATTGTGGCAAAAGATGGTGCATCTGAAAAACAAACCCAACCGTTTGGTTCCTATACTCTGAAAGCGCCCGGTTTTTAAGCTGACTCAGATCTAAACCCGCCACCCGGACCAAGCCTGAATCGGAATGATCCAGAGCGCCTAAAATGTTCAAAAACGTACTTTTACCCGACCCCGAAGGTCCGAGGACAGCTACCGTGGCAGCTTCTTCAAGAGTAAAATCGAGACCGCGAAGAATATCCACAGAAGGTCCGCCGAGGGGGGAGAGAAGGGATTTGTGGAGATTTTGAACGTCTACGAGCATACAGGAGGGATGGACGGAGAAGGAAAAGCTAAGACTTTTAGGAGAGCAAGACACGTATGGGCTTCGCAAAGATAGGGGAGGCACCCGGAAGCGGAGGATGAGACCACCTCCGGAAGGATGGGAAGCGAAGATAGGAGTGCAAGCTTGCGGTTTACCCTTGCAGCGCAACGCGCAAACGATTATGTCCAATCCCTCTTTTTCTCAGATTCATCGACCGAGGTGTATCGAGATCTCCTATTATGCCTAAGTCCAAACTAGAAAAAACTGCAGCCAAGGCGCCAGCAGCAACCGCGCCTAAAACGTTGGGAGCTACCGGCTCTGTGCCTACTAAAAAGGCTGGAAGTTCTTCAGCCGAACCGAAGGTAGCCGATCTTTCAGATTCACCGAGTAAAACGGCCCCTCTGGCGTCCAACAAAAAGCCTGCCAGCAAGACACCTTCGGTTGTTACGCCGCCCGTTGTTGAAAAATCCGGACCGAAAAAGGTGATTCCCCGACCGGAGCTGATCCCGGAGCAAACTCCCGAAATTAAGGGGAAGCCCGGAGTGATGACTCCTTGGCTCGCAATGCAGCGGGAAAAGATTCTGGAATTGTACGATTCTATCGTAGACTCGATGAATGGCGTCGCGAAAGACACCCTTCGTTCCCGAGCCGAGGGAAGCGAAGCGAGTGCATTTGGAATGCACCAAGCTGACGCCGGTAGCGATGCTTACGATCGCGATTTTGCTTTATCACTCCTGAGCCAGGAACAGGATGCACTTTATGAAATCGAGCAAGCTCTCAATCGTATCCAACTAGGTACCTACGGTATCTGTGAGATGAGCGGGAAAGAGATTATGCAGATTCGATTAGAAGCGATGCCCTTCGCTCGTTACACTGTAGAATGTCAGGCCGAAATAGAGCGGCAGGGCAAACTCCACAAGTCGCGCATGCCCGTGACTTCCCTCTTCGGTCTAACCGATGAGGAATCCCAAGAGGGAGAAGAAGAGGACCACGTCCCAGATTCCAAAGAGTAAATTAGTTAACCAAACGTTCCAATGGCCCGCGATTTTATTATCCTCGAGTGCACAGAAGCTCGCGCTGAAGGCAAGCCTGTCTCCCGCTACATCTCTTCCCGTAATAAGAAGAGCCCCAACACCCCGAATCGTCTCGAGAAGGTTAAATACAACCCGTTTCTCCGACGCCGCACCGTACACCGGGAAACCAAGTAATTTTCCATTTTATGCAGCCAAAAACTCCTGAGCGCCGCTCGGCTTTCCGTCGCGCAAACCGCACCATGCCCCGTCGGCGCATCGACATCTCCCTCGATGCTATCGACTGGAAAAACCCGGATTTGCTCCGCAAGTTCATCACCGAACAAGGCAAGATTTTATCCCGCCGCCTCACTGGGATGCCCGCCCACTACCACCGGAAAATCACCCGCGAAATCAAGCGGTCTCGTCAAGCTCTCCTGATGAACTAACTGGAGATTGTACTATCTCTCAAATCAGGCCGCTCCGGATCACGGTGCGGCCTTTTTTTTGAAATTTTGCGCCAACTTCTCCCACTTTCATCCTGAGAAGTTTCGCCTTTCCCCTCCTGGGGCCTTCCAGTATGCCGCCCGATATCGCCACCCTCGAATGTATTCCGGGAGCTATCTGGTTAGGGAATGCTGACGGCCTGTGTGCATTTGCAAACCGAGCGTTGGCCCGGACCCTTGGCGTATCTCGAGACGAGCTTTTAGGGCACGGATGGCGTGCGTTTCTGCCCTTGGAAGACCGCGAAGAATTCCATGCCCGTCTCGCTCGTTATTGCGTAAATCAAAACCCGTTTCGGACTCGGATCCGACTAGTCACCTCGGCCCGGGTCCGCACCTTCCGAGCCGATGGAACCATCCTGCCGCAGGCGTCCCTTGCATCTCCACTGATCCTACTGTCGCTACAAGACATCACCTACTTGGCACGCGCCTCCTTTCAGCGGCAATTGCGATCTGAACAACTACGAGTCTGTTTTGAACAGAGTCCGGTTGGAATGGCATTTCTCGACACCTCGCTTCGAGTTATCCGAGCCAATCCGTTTTTACATACCTTGTTCGCACGGCCACCCGGAGGAGTCGAAGGGAGTTCCCTCACTGCACTCATCACCAGTGTGCTTGAAGCGGCCTGTGCGGAGGAAGCCCATCAACTCTGTCTTCACACGCTTCAAACCGGTGAGCCCCATCTTTTGACCGCCTGGCCCATGGGATATTTTGACAAAAGTAACAGGGTCCGCTTTACCGATTGGGAAATCCGGCGTACCGAAACAACGGAAAACATCTCGGTTGGAATTCTGTTAACGCTCTCGGATATCACTCGCGCACACGAATATAGAGAGGAGCTTTCCCGCAGCCAAGAAAGCCTCGAACACCGTGTTTTGGAACGTACCACCGCGCTCGCAGGCGCCACTCGCACCATCGAAGACAGAGCCCGTCAGCAGGCCTCGGTAGCAGAACTCGGCGCTAAAGCGCTCTCTGGAACACCCCCATCCACCCTCATCGAAGATGCCGCCTCGACCATTGTTTCGATTCTCGGTGTGGACTTTTGCTCCATCCGGGAACTCACCCCCGATCATGAAAACCTGGTGCTTCGCGGAACGGCGGGGTGGCCCAAGGAAGTCCAACTGGATCAACTCCGCGCCGGAACTCGCTCCCAATCCGGATTTACCATTCTGAACGGCACGCCGGTGGTCGTGGAAGATATGGATAGCGAGACCCGGTTTGAAATCAGCCCGTCGGTACGCAGCAGCGGATGCAGGAGCAGCGCGTCAGTCACTTTGGCTTTCAAAAATCAACCCTTTGGAGCCATTGGGGTTTTCAGCAAGGAAGTCCGCCATTTCACTAAGGAAGACACTGATTACCTTCAAGCGGTCGCAAATGTGCTCGCAGCCGCAATCCAAAGGCAACGCGTGGAGGAAGGCGTAAACCTCGCCCGAGAGCAGGCCGAGAGTGCCAACAAAGCCAAGAGTGAATTCCTTTCCCGGATGAGCCACGAACTGAGAACCCCTCTCAATGCGATTATTGGCTTTGCTCAACTCCTCGAACTGGATGCACCGGGTGCCAGGCAGGTTGAGTGTATCGGTCACATCACCCGTGCGGGAAAGCATCTATTGGCCCTCATCAACGAAGTTCTCGATATTGCCCTCATCGAATCGTCCGTAATGGAACTGACGATGGAACCGGTCGATTTGGCTGACTTTTTGAAACCCTGCATTGAGTTGATGCAGCCCCTCGCAGACATCAAAAATGTCCAACTGCGTTTCCTTCCTCCCAGCCGGTCGGTTTACGTTCAAGCCGACCGCCAAAAACTCCATCAAGTCGCACTCAATTTGCTTTCAAACGCTATCAAGTACAACCACCCCGGCGGAGAGGTCGAAGTGCAGGTGTTGCCCGGAATTGCTACCGGCCGAATTTACGTTACCGACACCGGCCCGGGAATCCCTGAAGAGAAGCTTCCCCATCTTTTCACCCCATTCCACCGACTCGGTGCAGAAAAAAGCGACATCGAAGGTACCGGTCTAGGCCTTTCTCTCTGCAAAGGACTGCTCAGCGCAATGCAGGGAAACATCGGATTGGAATGTACCCTTGGGAAGGGCTGCGTATTTTGGGTGGAACTCCCTAGGGTGCACCCGTCCACTCCCGCGTTGATCCACCTCGCTCCCGTTCCAAACTCCGGAGACATGGACGCAGGAGATGTCTCGCCGGAAAAGAATCCCTTTTTTTGAAGATCTCAAATTCCTACAGTCCAAAGAAATTTTTATCGGCACTTTATACCGCCATTCATCAGAGCATGGCATTGCGGAATCAAAGCAAGGCCCCCAAGTCACAGAGTCCATTTCCGCCGTTCGTTTAGTGCGGAATCTTCTCCTCGCCACGGTCTCTTGATGAATGGAAGGCTTTTTTTTCCCGCGTCGGTTCAGCCCGAGCGCGCGTTTCCCCCTCTCCCTCCCTATGATCCAAGTCGAGCAACTCACCAAACGCTACGCGGGCTTTACCGCAATCAAAGACCTCTCATTCGAAGTCAGAAAGGGCGAGATCGTCGGATTTCTCGGGCCAAACGGAGCGGGTAAAAGCACAACCATGCGTATTCTGACCGGATATATGCCCCCGACGTCGGGTCGTGTGTCGATTGCAGGATTCGACATTTTTGAGCAATCCGTAGAAGCACGCCGACACATTGGATATCTCCCAGAAAGCACTCCACTGTATCACGACATGCGGGTGAACGAATACCTGCGCTACCGGGCCGCCCTCAAGGGCGTGGAAAGCGCCAATATCAGAGAACGTGTCGGAGACGTCCTGGAGATGTGCAGCCTTCAAGAAAAGGAGCGGGCCCTGATCGCAACGCTCTCCAAGGGCCAACGACAACGCGTGGGCCTTGCCGATGCATTGGTTCATGATCCCGACCTACTCATTCTGGACGAGCCGACGATCGGTCTTGATCCGAACCAGATTCGGCAGGTGCGAGAATTGATCAAGAATTTAGCCCATCGGCGCACCGTACTCATCTCTACCCATATTCTACCCGAGGTAGAAATGATGTGTTCCCGGGTTATTGTGATCCACAAAGGCCGAATCCGAGCAGCGGACACTGCCGAAAATCTGCTCCGAAACCATCGTGCGGCCGGAGCGATCTCCCTCGAATTACTCAACCCTCCCGACTCCGTTCGGGAGGCATTAACCAAGCTGTCAGGCGTGAAAGATGTGACGGAGGAGCCCACGGAGAACGGTAAACGTTTTCACCTCAGAACCGATGCCGACGCACATCCTGCGGAGGATATCTTACGGATGGCTTGGGAAAAACACTGGGCACTCGTGGAACTAAACAGACGAAAACCTACCATGGAGGATGTCTTTGTGGACCTTACCCAAGGCGAATAAGTGCCTTTCTTGCTACTATCAAATCAATTTCTGTTATGCGTGTTTTTTTGACTTTGCTGGGCCGAGAAGTGAAGAGCTCCTTCTACTCCCCAATCGCGTATGTGGTTATCTTCTTCTTCCTTATTGCCAGCGGGTTCAATTTTTACTCAGGCGTGGCACTCCTGAATCAGAGCCCTTCGGAAGTCACCGTGGTGGAAGCGGCATTTAATACCGTTCTTTTCTGGTTTCCCTTCGTACTAATTTTTCCGCTGATCACGATGCGGACCTATGCCGATGAATTCCGGATGGGAACCATCGAAACGCTCACCACGGCACCCGTCCAGGACTGGCAGGTGGTACTATCCAAGTTCCTTGGTGCCTATATTTTCTACACCATCCTTTGGTCTCCCAGTTTCCTTTATTTTACCGCATTTACAGAAATCACAGGAAAACAGGCCGCCTTGGCGGCAGGCGCCTTCGGTGGAAGCTACCTGTTCCTTCTTCTCGTTGGAGCCTTTTATATCGCTCTGGGTTGCTTGGCATCTGCCCTTACAAGCGAACAGATCAATGCTGCGGTTATGACCTTTGTGGCCATTTTCGGCTCTTTTGTGGCGGGCCTTTTGGGCTTTATTCTTAACTCACAGAGTCAGGCCGTTCGCGACATTATCGCCTACTTCTCGGCCGTGGAACACATGGCCGACTTCTCTCGCGGACTCATCGATAGCCGCCCAATTATCTGGTACGTTTCGATGACCGCACTGGTTCTTTTTATGAACCTACAGGTTTTTCAATACCGCAAATGGAAGGCGTAAGGACCTGTTAAAAAGTATCTATGGACAAGCCGCCCGCTTCCATCAAGCCCTCCGCCTCCGCAATGAAACGCATCAATATCGGGTTCAACGTCCTGGTACAGATCGCCATTTTCGCTGCGATCATAGGCATGATTAACTATGTAAATTTCAGGCATTTTAAGCGCTGGGACTTCTCGAGAAATCAGAAGTTTGCACTCGCTCCGCTCACGAAGAACCTGTTGTCCGGCTTGAAAAAGCCCGTAAAAGCCATCGTCTTTTTCCCCAGCGCCCAGGCCATCGCCCAAGACGTCGCGTCCCTGCTTCGGGAATATGAGTATGCCTCCGGACGATCCCTGTCTGTTGAAGTGGTTGACCCCTATCGAAACCTGCTAAGGGCCAAGGAACTTTCCGAGAAGTATAAGTTCGGGAACAACGACAACATAGTTATCCTCGATTACGAAGGGCGTTCGAAATTCGTCAACGCAGTGGATATGGCCGTCATGGAAAACTCCGCAACCGTGATAGGGCAGAGCCCTGTCGTCCGCGGATTTAAGGGCGAGGAAGCGCTCACCTCTGCCCTGCTCGAAATTACGGAAGAGAAACAAAATAAAATATATTCCCTCTCCGGACACGGTGAATCGGCCATCACTGGACAAAATTCTACGGAGTTTAAGGCTTTTATTGAGCGACAAAATATCCGCATCGAAACACTTAACCTCAACAATGTGGATACCGTCCCTGCTGACGCCTCAGCCATCGTGGTGCTTGGGCCGCACAGTGACCTCTCCGAACGCGAGCTCACTCTCCTCACTGATTACTGGAATGAGAGAAAGGGCCGTATCTTCCTCTTTCTAGGCGGCGCAGCAAAGGCCCCACGCTTGGTAAATTGGCTGGCGAATCAGGGAATTATACCACAGCAGGATGTTATCGTGCGTACAGCGAGTATGTTGGTTTTGGAAAACGGGCAACCAGCTGTTCGCCCTAGTACGGTGTCAACAGCCGTCGGAGTCGTTCCGCAGAGTGGGAAATCGATTCTTAAGGACATTGAGCTTGGAATTGACCTGCAGCTTGCAGGGCTCAGTCAATCCATCGCGCTGACTTCCCCCAAATCCACTATCGAAAAGATCCGGGCCTTCCCACTCCTTCTTTGTCCCGCAGACTTCTGGGGAGAAACAGAGTACGTACGCATGGACTCGAAACCAGCCGTAAAGGATCCGGACAAGGATCATCTCGGCCCACTTACAGTGGCGGTCGCAATCGAAAAGGGCGGCATCGAGGATCCAAGGGTGAAGGTGGAGACATCACGCCTTGTCTTGGTTGGAAACTCGGAATTTGTTTCCAACGAGGGCATTCGCATCTCTGAGAGTGGACTCGACTTCGCCATCAACTCCTTAAACTGGCTAATTAACCGAGAACAGCTTGCCGGCATTCCTCCGAAGCCAAAACAGGCAGTTCAACTCAGCTTGAACGAACAACAAATGAGCCGCCTGGCTCTGGTCGTCATGGGCCTCATTCCCGGTCTGGTCGCCGTGTTCGGCGCGATCGTATGCTGGAAACGCCGTAATTGATCTGCCTTTCTGCTTCGGATTTTCCCCACCATTTCCTCAGCTCCGTTTATGAGAACGCGCACCACCCTTTCGCTGGCAGTCGTCGCGGCAAGTTTCGTGACCTACATTTTGTTTGTCGAACGCCACACCTTGTCCACTCAGGAAAAGGCGGATACTGCGGCGCGTGTGATCAACATCGAGCCGGGCAAAATCACCTCCATTTTCATCCAAAACGCCGGTTCTCCCATTGAACTGCACAAAAAAGACGGGGTATGGCGCCTAAAGCACCCGATCGAGGATCGCGCCGATGATCTGGTTGTCTCGCAACTCCTCAGCACGCTCGAATCGCTCCAGCATAACTCCAAAATCGACGTCCCTGCCGCGCAAGAGAAGGATCGACTTAAGGAGTTCGGTGTCGCGGACTCTGAGTTGCGGATCAAAGTGAGAACTGAATCGGGTAAGGAAGCGGAACTACTACTTGGAAAAGACAGCGCCATTGAGGGGAAACAGTACATTCGCCAACAGGGCGCCAACACCGTGTTCGTCATCAACGGGAACCTTCGAAGCCAGCTCGCCAAAAAGCCCGAAGAGTTTCGCGATAAACGACTGTCAGATATTCAGCTCCAGCAAGTCCACCGGCTCGGAATCAAAACTCCCGACGGGGAACTGGAGCTTGAGCGAAAAAGCAGCCACTGGGAGATTGTAAAGCCGCTACGCGCCAGAGCCGCCGACCAGAAAGTAAACGATCTGCTGGCTAGCATTCTCACAGCCAAAGTCGCCCAGTTCTACCCGGAAACCCCCACTCCTGAACAAGGCCTCGGCGAACCCCGTGCGACCATTTCGATTCACGTCGAGGGAGACAAAGAGCCGATCACGCTAAAGATCGGTTCGGCACCCTTGGGGGAGGTAAATAAGGACCATTCGTTCGCCCGGCTGCTCAATCGGCCAGCTGTCACAGTCCTTTCAAACTTAGCGTTGGATCCCCTTCTAAAGGCGCGTCCCAACGATGTTCGAGATCGAAAGTTAGTCCGAGTGGAAAGTGATATTGTCGACCGGATTACAATAGAATCCGTCAGGCGACCCAAGATCGTTCTCATCCGAAAGGGCGAAGGCTGGATTCAGAAGGAAGGAGACAAAGAAGTTCGAATCAACGAAGCTATTCCCCCTAGGCTCCTTGCAAACATTCAGTCTGCGGAAGTTACTAACTTTGTTTCTGATGTGGCATCCGACCTCGCAAAATACGGACTGGAACATCCTCAGATGAAGGTGACGTTTTCGTCTTACGCATCTGAAAACACTGCGGAAACACACGCAGGCGAGCGACCTATCCTCGCCATTTGCTTTGGGAACGTCGAGGGGGACACCGGATACGCAAAGATTGAGGATGAGCCATTCATCCTGGCCACGCCGCGCAACCTTTTGCAATCGCTCCCGTACCACTCGGCGCAGCTACAGCCCTTAGGTATTTTAAAAATTAAGCCGGAAACAGTCTCCTCTCTGGAAATTATGGCGGAAGGTTCGGCACTAAAGCTTGAGAAGAAAGAGTCCGGCTGGAAGTTCGCCACTGACGCCCGCGCAGTGCCCGACGAAGCCGCTGTACGCGCCATCCTGGGCACGCTGTGCACACTTCATACGTCGCGTTGGCTTGCTCCAGAGGAATCAGGGGAACAGGGGGCGGACCAAGCTACCACAACCTTCAACATTACTATTAATGCGGCCGACAAAAATTCGACAGTTACCTTAACTATCGGTAGACCTTTAGGTAATGAGGGCTTTTATTCTAAGCTCTCAACAAATGAAGGAACATTTCTGTTGTCTACAGCAGACCACACCACACTTAGCAGGAGATTGACAAAGTAGGCGCCACATCTAAGCGCCCATCAATAAGAACGAGGTGGGGCATAGGTCAGAAAGAACCACCTCTATAAAAAGGTGTTGGAAGCCGCCCCCTCCTCCTTGAAGATGAAAATGGCTTTAGCTGTTCTACGGACTCGCTCCTATTTACAAGGATCGCGAGTAGATCCTTCGCCGCTACTCTCGGAGTACCTTCCACATCATACGATTCGGATCTCGCGGAGGAAGTAGCGTCGGCGTTCCTGGCTTGTCTTCGTATTCCGGAATGGCAGCAGTAATGTCGGTTTCAAAAATCGGAAGGATTGGCAATCCGTTTGATGTCTTTTTATATTTTCCATCCCGTAGATCCTCTTCCCGCTCCACCAAAAGACTAAAAGTCATCAATCCTCCCGGCCACTCCACCAGAATAATCTCCAGATCCACAGGTTGCCCCGCACGAAGCAGCACCGGGTCACTGACTGCGTGCCCTTTTTTGGTATTCGCATAAAACGCGCCTGTACCTGTGGCATCAGTCCCGTAAATGCGGCTTCCAGGTCGATCAAAGGGTAGAATCACCTTTCCATTGAGCTTAATGCCTAAAAAGTCATCTCCGAAGCCGACAAATCTATACTTTCCGTCCTTGGGTGGACTCACCTTTCCTTTATAATGAATTAAAAGGGATGTTGGCTTAACATCCTTCTCCACATTGAAGGCCTGGGGCATTTGGGAGGCAGGTCCATTCGGCACCCAAAAGCGCGTGGCCATAAGCTCCACAGGAGAGACAAAGAATGGCTGCAGCAACTTCATATCAAACCTTTTCTCATCGAAATTCCGTAGGTACCTCAATACATAGCCCCTGTCATTGCTGTCCCCTTCCGTGGGCTTTCTATCCTTGTCCTGCTTGAGATCATAGAGGTGTCCAGACAACCCGCGGCCTACTCCGCTTCCCTTGAAGCCAAATACGGTAAATCCGGCCGCAGGCATGGCTGCCATTGCTCCGCCAACTGCTATTCCGCCTCCCCCGCCTCCCCCGCCTCCCCCTCCGCTTGCACCAAACGAGGACCCCCCCATCCCCCCCATCATAGAGGGCATGGCAGACGAAGACGAGGTCGTCAGCGGAGCATCAGGGATTGCCACTTTGACATTACTAGCCGTTGAGGTCAGGCGAGTGGAAGCAGCCGGTGCGCTGCTCATCGACTGGTTCCGCTTTACAGTCTGAACTTTATATTCCAACGATTTCTGCCCCGGAGCCCCCAGCGTAGGTTTACCCGTGAATTTGAGCTTTTCCTTCGCGTGTATAGATTGGACCACGTACGTCGCCGCTCCCGCCAGCAGGAGCAAATGGAAAACGATACTCAGGAAAAGGAAGCTGCCTCCTTTATTCAAAATCCTCTGCCACAACGACAATTTCACTGGCGGAGGCAAAGCAGCCTGCACATACACCTGAGGTGCAGCTGATAGCGCAGCTGCCTCTACCGCAGCTTCTGCGGCTTCTTCTGCTGCTTTTGCGCGAGCTTTTGCTTCTTGAGCAGCTTGCGCCGCTTGTTGGAACTGGTTGTGCGAACTCATTCGTCGCTCACGCTAAAGGTGACTGTTTCAATTTTTGCGGCCGCTAATGCATCAAGCACCGCTACCGTCCGATGATACTTCGCCTGCGGTTCGCTCACAATCGTCACCACCGAAGGAGTTTTTGCGTTGTCAGCGTTCTGCTTCAGACGCATCAGCGTGTCGCGCAGGTTTTTGAGGTCGGCACTTGTGGGCGAATCGAAAGGTTCGTCGTTCAAAGCCACCTCGCCTGATTCGGAAATGGTGATCGTGATTTCATCCACGAAGTCCGTTGCAGAAGACGTCTCAGTACTTCCGGGAAGTGTCGTATTCAGCTCGTTCTCAACTTTTACCGCACCCGCCATCACCATAAAAAACAGCATGATAACGAACACGACATCAATCATCGGTGCGATCTGAAAACCACCAGCAGGAGTCTCTTCCTCAACGAAACTTTTCATGGATTATTCGCGGTTGACGGTAGAAAACGAGATATCCGCAATTCCCGCCTCAGCGGCCGCATTCATCGCCTGGGAGGCATAAAGAGCCGGGGCCTCCTTATCGACCCGAATGACGACGCGCGGATTGGGATTCTGAGTCGAAGAGATCTGTTTTTCGGCCGCCTCTTTGGCTAGCTGAAGTGCCGGAAGGAATTCTGCCGTAGTGTCATAAGTCTTGTCATCGAAGGTGAAGACAGCCTTCTGAAGATCAGCATCCCAGCGAACGTTAATAATGACTTCCGCCCGACTGCTGTCTTTACGCGCTGCGTTTTGGGCGACTGGTAATTTGATATTCTTGTCGATGCGCAACACTTGGGCCGAGGTGATCGTCATGAAGAAGATCAGCATCACCAGCAACACATCGATCATCGGTGCAATTTGGAAGTCGGGTTCTCCCGACTCAATACTTCCTCCTCCTCCAGCCATAGGGTTACTCCTTTTTTAAAGATGTCCCATTTTTTTAGTGCGCGGCTACCTCTTCGTGCCCGGCATCCTGCACATGCGCCTCTTCATGGTGTTCTATCCAGTTAGGCATCGAAGCAAACACTTCCTCACCACTGATATGTAACCCGGACATATGGTCATAAGGCATTTTACGGAACATTTCTTGCATAAGATCCTGAATATGGTGCAGGGAGTGACTGGCACGACTACGCAGGAAGTAGAACATGGTGAACGCAGGAATAGCGATGAGCAGCCCACTCGCCGTTGCAATCAAAACCTCACCGATAGCGGCCGACAGTCCAGATGGATCCCCGATCCCCGAAGTTCCCAAGTTCGCGAACGCCTTGATCATCCCAGTAACCGTTCCAAGCAACCCGATCATCGGCGTACAAACCCCGATAACCGAAAGGTAACTGATGTAGCTGTTCAGTTTTGAACTTTCCTGATGCATTGTCCCCACCATCGCTTCCTCAACGGCTGATTTTCCCTCTCCAAGCATCCCGATACCGGACCGGAACACATTGGTCATGGGCGCAGGGTTTGACTTACAGAAATTGTAAGCTCCAACGTAATCGCCTTCGCGGAAGAGGCGTTTTAATTCCGTTTCGTATACCGGAGGGGAAGTCCGTTTCTGCGAAGTTCGGATCCACCCATCCCCGCATAGATATACCGTTAGGACCGAACAGATCCCGATGGGAATCATAACCCAACCGCCTTCGTGAATCTGTTCCCAAAGTGTTTTGTTATGGACGGCGGCAGCGGCCTTTTCCTCCGCGGCGTTGGCTTCGGGACTGCAGACAACGGCGGAAAGAGCGAGGAGCGCCACAAGTACGGGTTTTACGAATCTCTTCATAAGTTACGAGTCAGGTTTAGTTTGTGAATTAGAAAGGACGGACGGGCTATTTTACCAACTTCTCAGCGGCCTTTGCCTGCGAAGACCGAGGGTATTCAGTCTTCAAATCGTCGGAGAAGGGAATCGCCTGACCCGGTTGTTCGTTGGCAAGACAAGCCTTTACCGCACCCATAAGCGCCAAGGGGTGCAATGGTCTCCAATTGGGGGCAAAAACCTGCACAGAAACATAGTAACGGATGGCGGTGTCCCAATCCTTGGCTTCTGCGGCCTCATTCCCCAGCTCAATCCACGAAATTGCAGCGCTCAAGGTACCAACATTACCTTCAATTGCGGCCTTCCAAGCCTTTTGCAATTCCGGTTTACCTGCCCCTGAGCGCTTTAGATTTAATAGTGCAACCGCAGCGTCCAACTCAGGATCGCCCGTGGGTGTCCAATCCTTCAGCAAGTCGTCAAGGTCACTAGTCCGGCCTGCTGCAATCAAAGCCGGTAAACGCAGGCGCATAAGCGTAGGCCACATGCTCCCTGGTATATCGATCCATGTCTTGTGATAAGTCATCTCCGCCCCGGTGTTATCAATCACCGTCCGACTATCTGCGGCATAGTTGCCATCACGCGCATCTCGCAATCCCCCAGACTCCCGGAAGGCAATTCTCACGATCGTATTGGCTGGAATCAGAATATCCTGCCCACCTTCGGGTTTTCCAAAAACAAATGCCCCTTCACGACGTAACCCTACATTCCGGACCACACTACCATCCTTAAGAAAGACATCCTCGCAAATCCCCTCGCAAGCAAAGGCAACCAGAACGCTCAACCAAAATAGAGCCCTCTTCATTTTTACTGCGTAGCCTCCAACCGTTTGCGGCCGACTTCCACTTCAGGAAGTCCGACCAGTTTTTCTTTTGCGACCAATTCGGCCAAGTGTGCCTTCGCTTTCTCGACATCACCCATCTTTTCAAAACAGTCTGCCGCACGCAGATACGCACGCGCTACGATTGATGGATACCGAGTATAGGCTACAGCCACCCTTTGAAAGTGAGGTAAGCCAACGGCGTACTCCTGTTTACGGAAGGCCGTTTCGCCGAGCAGAAATAGCGATTCCGCCGTCACCGCCCCCTTCCATTCGCGAGTAGCGCCAACCTGTTCAAAAATAGCTTTCGCCTCATCAAACTTACCCATCGCCAACAACGCCTTCCCTTTGCCAAGGGTCACATCCTTCAACCTCGCGTTCGCCCCCACTTTCTCAACAGCATCGTCAAACCACTTAAATGCTT
This sequence comes from Akkermansia muciniphila, assembly GCA_945883955.1. Classification (GTDB taxonomy): domain Bacteria; phylum Verrucomicrobiota; class Verrucomicrobiia; order Chthoniobacterales; family Chthoniobacteraceae; genus Chth-196. Next base: position 11,838 of record CAMCYN010000014.1, on the reverse strand, counting down.
CATCATTTTTCCCCTCAATCAGCGCAATTTGGCCCATTCCGTTATACGCGAAATCCAGGAGGTCAGATTTGGGGAAGGACGTCATTAACTCTTTGTAAAACGCCGTCGCCTTCGCCTTGTCGCTGCGCTCGAGCATTCGATCGCCAGCCTGCGCAAGCAAGGCAGCACCCAAGTCTTTCGCCCCAATCTCCTTACATAGACGATCCATCCAATCCGCCGAGTCTTTAGGTCTGCGTGTCATTCGAGCCAATTCAGCGCGGGCAAAGAAGATACGCCCTCGAGCGAGATCGGTAGTCCCAATCGTTTTCATGGGCAAATACTTGTCCAACTCGGCCTCCGGATCATACGGCGGCGGCTCGGCGGCGGTCGCAGGGACGGATTCAGGCTCACCCGGAGCAGGTGGCGCCTTCACTGGTGGCCGAGGCTTTTTGGAACAGAACTGCGCAAGCTGGGTCAGTAGTTGCTCAACGGCATCGCTGTTTCGATCCTTGATAAAGGTCGCAATCTTATCAGCCAGAAACCGTTTGGCTTCTTCAGGCTTCCCCTCTTTCACCAAGGCTTTGGAAAGCCAAAACATCGAAGCAACAACCGCCGGATGTTTTGGATTCCGCTCGATGAAGTTCTTAAAAAGCTCAGTGCTTTTATTCCACTGACCCAGTTTTTGGTACTGCTTGTTTGCTTCAAACAACAGGTAGTTGAGCACCTCGTCGGTCGCATTTAGTTGCAATCCCCTGAAGTAAGCGTCCGCAGCCTCCTCCCGTTTGTCCAGGGAGGCATAGGCATCTCCGAGGAGCGACATTACCTCTGACATTAAGGGGTGGTATCCGTAATTCTTCGCCCAAGCCTGACAGCGCGCAATCACGTCCATAGCGCGTTGTCCCGCCATATAGCAGGCAGCAACACGATAGCCTGCATCAGGCGCAAAAGTGCCATCAGGATTGCCCTTTAAATACGTCTCAAATCCAGCAAGGGCTTTCTCATAATCCCCCTTAAAGAAATGCGACAGGGAGCCACGATAGCTCACCTCTTCGAGGTGCTCTCCCTTTGGATAACTCTTTGAATAATCCGCGTAGGCCTCCAAAGCCTTGTCCCACTCGGACAATCCGAACCGGATGTTTGCCAGTAAAAAGAGGGTGAACTCCCGGCGCTCTCCGGCGGTGTTGTTCTTAATAGCCGATCCAAACAACGTCTCCGCTCCACGAAGGTCGTTTAACTGAAGCAACTGCACGGCCCGCATGTGGTTTGCCTCATTGGCATATTTGCCCTCAGGAAACTCTTTTAGATATGCGTCCAGGGCCTGATTAAGTCCTTTAATGTTATTTAGATCAGACTGGCTACCGCAGATACTGAACATCATGTCTTCCCGGGCCTGCCCTTTGACGTCTCCCTTCAGCAAAGACTCAAACAATACAATCGTTCCCCAAGGCCTTTTGAGTTCCTGGTAGGCTCGCGCCTGACGGAAACGCAGCGGCATCATATAGTCGTCGGCCTTCTCAACGTCCTCCAAAACCTTTTTCCCCTCTTCGAACTGAGCCTTCAAATCCACAAGGCTCGACTGTAACTGCGAAAGCTTGTCCGGCGTCTGCCGGATTGCAGCCAAGCTGGCGTCATAACGGCTCACTAGCGTCTGCATCTTCTGCCTTTGTAAGGCTAGAACATCGTCTTTTCGCCTCACCAACGAGTAAGAGCGAAGGGCTTGCTTGAAGTCTTTCTTATTCAAAAGAGCATCTCCAATTTCAAAGGCCAAACCATTCACCTGGAGAGGATTGTCAACAACATCAAAGCGACGGTACAGCAAGCTCAACAACTTAAAGGCTGCCTCTGCGTCCCCGGCGGTAACCTCCAAACTTGCGAGAAGGCTGACTAACTGCACCGATTCCTCAGAGCCAAGCACACCGGTAACGGCAGGCCGCAACAAGGCCAGAGCCTGATCCGTCTTTTTCATCTCCTTGAGCAGATTAGCCTGCACAAGGAGCATCTTTTCTTTGTTTACCCCAGGCTTCTGCGCCATATCCGCAAACGTCTTCACTGCCCCCTCTTTGTCACCGAGGGACATCTGGCACTGCCCGATTCCTGTCTGGGCTTCCATCAGTTTAGTCCCTGCCGGATATTTCGTATTGTACTCCTCGAAAGCAGCTTTCGCCTCTTTATACTGCTTCAGGTTGAAAAGCGCGGCGGCTATCGTAAAATAAACACTCTCCGTTCCCGGTCCTTCGGCGCCTTTAGCCAGCATTTCCCTCAAGCCAGCAACGCACTCTTTGAATTCCCCCTTGCCGAAGGACTCCATTGACTTTTGATAAAGGCTATTCAGCGCGGCAGCCTGCTCTTCGGGTTTAGGGGGTGCAGCTCCCTGTCCCAGTGCCAAGACCGGCATCAATAACGCCAATGCCAGGGGCGCAAAGCGGAGGCTTGCGCGAAGCTCTATCGGATACGAAAAGACACTCAATTTCGGGGGCTTAACAGCCAAAGCAAAATCAGAAGTGCTCCGCGGTATCGCTTTTTCCTGGGGAGAGGACATAAGTGCGAAATCTTTGATTGAAACGTCCTAATAAAAGCATCTGCGGGATCAAGTACACCAAATTCCTTCCCAAGATTGACCCCCGCGTAAAACTTGCTCACGACCTTCCGAGCAAGACCACAAACGCCTTGCTGCATCGAAACTACGAAGCGGAAGACAATGACTCTGTTGCCTCAAATCTTCGCCACCTCACCCCTCCAGAAGTCCCGCAAGATCATCCAGCGACAGACCGTCCATAAGTGGCTGCTCACTATCCACCAACGCATCCATCAATGCCCGCTTCTTGCCCTGAAGCTGAAGGATTTTCTCCTCCACAGTCCCCTTCGTAATAAACTTATAGGAGGTCACTACTGACTTCTGCCCAATCCGGTGTGCGCGGTCCGTTGCCTGCGCTTCCACGGCCGGATTCCACCAGGGATCATAGTGAATCACTGTATCCGCAGCCGTCAGGTTCAACCCCACTCCGCCCGCCTTCAGGCTAATGAGGAACACCGGCACGGTCCCCGTTTGAAAGCGGTCCACCTGCGCGGTTCGATCCCGCGTGGATCCATCAAGACGACAAAAGTCGACATTGCGTGCCTCCATCCATTGCTGGAGGAGATCCAGCATTGACGAAAATTGGCTAAACAACAGAACCCGGTGCCCACCTTCCTGCGCCTCCGAAAACAACTCCTCGAGTGCTTCCAGCTTCCCTGAGTCCGGCACAGCACTACCTGCCTCCTGCGCAAAATCCCCGCCAAGCAAACGCAAGTCATTACATGCCTGCCGCAGGCGCAATAGCGCGGTCAGCATCAACATACGCGCCTGTCCCTGATTTTTGAGCCCCTCGGCTTTGCTCACCTCACGCCGGGTTAGATCGACCAACTTCGCATAAGTTTCCCGCTGCGCTTTGGAGAGTTCACACCAAACCACCTGCTCAATCTTGTCCGGCAACTCGCTCGCGACAGCCTTTTTTGTACGCCGCAACACAAATGGCGCGAGACGTTTGATCATACGCCGATGCTCCACCCCTCCCGGGTCCTGCGAAATCGGCAACTCGTAACGTTCCTTAAAATCAGCGCGGGTCCCCAAGTAGCCTGGCATGACAAAGTTCAGCAGCGACCACACGTCCCGCACGGAGTTTTCCACCGGCGTTCCAGTCAGCACAAAACGCCGGTCAGCCCGCAACTGGAATGCAGCCTGCGCATTTTGACTCTCCGGATTTTTAATATGCTGAGCTTCATCCAGCACCACTGCCGCGAAATTCTCCCCCCGGTACCATTCGATGTCCCGGCGCAGAAGCGGGTAACTTGTGATCACCAGCTCAGCCGTTCCAAGCTCGCTTGCAAGCCGCTCGTGCCGCTTTGCTCCCGCCAGCACTAACACTCGGATTCCGGGCAAAAACCGCTGCGCCTCCCGCTCCCAGTTGGTGAGCAGGGACGAAGGCGCCACCACCAGGCAGCGCCCTTTCAGGCTTCGCATAAACGCCAAAGCCTGAACTGTTTTTCCAAGCCCCATCTCGTCAGCCAAAATCCCGCCCAAGCCGTTCTCCGCCAGAAAATGCATCCAGTAGACGCCCTGCTTCTGGTAGGAACGCAAAAGTTCCTCAAGCGGTCCAAGCCCAATAGGCCGCAGCGCTTCGACCTTTCTCGACGCCGTGGCCCATTGTTTCCAATGCGCCGGCGCCGCCAACTCCGCGCCATTCTCTTCGGCAAACGCCTGTAAAAACCCCGCCTGCCGGTTGGCAATCCGGTAACGGCCCGCCTGCTTCTGCTGGGGATCGCAATCACGGAGCACCTGTTGAAATTCATCGAGCAGGTTGGGATCAAACACCGCCACCGAACCGTCCTTGCGCTTGATATGACTGCGCCCCGTCTGGATCAACCGCTGGATCTCCGCGCCCGAATACCGCTCCCCGCCCGATGTCGCCAGCGCCACATCCAGCTCAAACCAATCTTCCCCGGACCCTTTCACTTCCAGCTTCGGCTCGATGCGCTCGATCCCACGCGTGACGTGCGCAAACCGAGCCCCGATCTCCACCCGCCACTCTTTCCGCAAAGCCGGCAAATGCCGCGCAAAAAATTCGAGTATCGGCAGCTCTCCGCGCATCACCATTTGGCCCTCTGCGTCAGGACGCCCGAACCCATAATCCACCAGCCGGGCCAGCGCGACCTCCTCCAATACCCCGTTTCGAGGCCGAGTTCCAGGCGCCCGGCTGGAGAGGGTTGTTTTAAAATCCCCGTACGCGGCCTCCAATTTGCCGGATAGAAAATTAAGCGAACCCTCCAGACTCAAGGAAAAGAGCGGTTTGGGAGCCGTGTCCCCGAGCGCGGACGCCACGGGTTTCGCCTCGGAAATCTCGGGCAACCGCACCTTTTCACATTCAAAACTTCGCGACAGAAGCTCCCATTCCTGCTGGAGAAACCGGGCCACTGCAGGCCCGGGCAGCACCACCTCCCCACGCAACAACTCCAGATACACCGCTGGCAGCCCGGGACAAACCGGCCGCAACGTCTGGTCCCGGAACATCCAGGCCGCCTTTTTCCCGTGCAACAAAGCCCCGCCGGCAGGCACTTCACACCTCAACGCCAGATCGCCATTGGGACGACTGTCGGCAAACAGCGTGGGCCGGAGCGGCTCGGCCTGAACCGATAACGGACCCTGACGCCCCAACGACACCCGCGGATGTCCCGTTAAAGCTTCGATGACCCCCAAAGCCGACTCCAGCGGAAGCGCCAGCATGCCGGGCAAAGGACCGCCAGGCTGAAGCCGGACAAGCGCCTCCAGCAGCCTCAAATCCTCACGGCTGCACCGATAGGCACCACGCGGATCGAGTGCCGAGAGCAGTGTCCGTTTCCCCTGAAAAACCGATTCTATTCCCAGAGAAACCGATCCGCGCGCAGCCGACTGCGCAAGATTCGGGGGAATTACCACAAACAGTTCCACTGGACTCCCGCCATCCAGCGAAAACCCCCAAGGCTTGGGTGAATCGGAGACCGGGTTCGCGCTCAATGTCGCAACTTTAGTCCCAGAACTAGAAGCGGATGACGCTCCACTCGCAGGCGCTCCAGCCGGCACAGAAACGGTCTTGGGCGCGGGATTTAACAGCTCCAGCCCGACCGCCACGGAGTGTGCACAAATAAGCCCGCGCACCCTGGAGTCCCGGCAGGTGCACAGATTTTCCAGATTGGACCTGGAAATAATCTTCAGCCCCGACCGGTACTCCGTCTCGCCTTCGCGGACCACTCCTTTCAGCAGCGGCTCGGCCCAGACTACATCACGAACGCGCCCCATGCCGTGCAGGGCTTTGGCCTGCTTCAGCACCTGCCATCCGCCCGCATCACTTAGGATTCGCTCAGTGAGCAGCATGGGAGCCTGTCGACCGGCGCACCCAGTGTTCGAGACCGTCCACCAGTGCCAGCCAACTCGCCTCGATGATGTTGTCACTCACTCCCACGGTTCCCCACGTATCGTGCCCGTCGGTAGATGTAATCAACACCCGAGTCCGCGCCGCAGTGCCCGCCTGTCCGTTAATGATCCGCACCTTGTAATCCTCCAGTCGTATAGAATCGATTTGCGGATAAAACGGACGCAACGCCTTACGCAAAGCCGCATCCAGCGCGTTCACCGGACCGTCACCTTCCTCGACCGTATATTCAATTTGATCGCCGACCCGGATCCGCACCGTGGCTTCCGTTTTGTTCCAAAGGCCCGATCCATTGCGGCGGAAGCTGCAATGATATTCCTCGAGCGTAAACAGTGGCTCGCGCTGACCAAGGAATTGGCGGATCAGCAACTCGAAGGAGGCTTCCGCCGCTTCAAACTCATACCCTTCAGACTCCAGTCGCTTTACTTCAGCCAAGACCGCATTAACGACCGGCGATCCCTTCTTAAGTTCCAATCCGAGAGCTTCGGCACGGGCTAGCACGTTGCTCTGCCCCGACATGTCAGAAATGGAAATGACACGCTCGTTGCCGACAAGAGACGGATCCACATGTTCGTAAGTCCGCGCAAGCTTCTGCACAGCATGCACGTGCAACCCCCCCTTGTGAGTGAACGCCGCCGTTCCGACATAGGGTGCGCGGATATTGTGCTGCACATTGGCCAACTCATCCACGAAGCCCGAAAGTTCTTTCAGCCTCGTCAGATCCAATCCAAGCGGAATACCGCACTTGATCTGCAAATTCGGCATCAGAGTCGTCAAATCGCAATTCCCAACCCGTTCGCCATATCCGTTGATGGTTCCCTGCACCTGGCAGGCTCCTGCACGGACTGCTGCTAGCGCATTGGCAATCCCCAACCCGGAATCGTTGTGCGTGTGAATGCCCACGGGACGTCCCAGCGCCTCGATCGCACGCCGGGTCACCTCCTCGACAAACTCCGGCAGACAACCTCCGTTAGTGTCGCACAGTACGATCAAATCCGCGCCGGCCTTTTGGGCCGCCAGGATGGTGGCGAGGGAGTATTCAGGATCTTCGCGAAAGCTGTCGAAGAAGTGTTCGGCATCATAAAGCACCTCGCGTCCATGGCTTTTCAAATACGCGACCGTATCGCTGATCATGGACAGGTTCTCCTCCAGCGTCACCTGAAACACTTCGATGACGTGTAGCGGCCACGTCTTGCCTACGATGGTGACGGCAGGAGTTTTGGCATCCAGCAACAGCTGCACCTGGGCGTCTTCTTCCACCTTGGCCTTACCACGACGGGTCATTCCAAACGCCGTGATCTTGGCGTTCTTCCATACCCGCTGGGAGGCCTCGGCAAAAAACGCGGCGTCCTTGGGATTCGATCCCGGCCAGCCCCCTTCGATATAATGCACACCAAAAGCGTCCAGCCGTTCGGCCACCCGAATCTTGTCCAAGACACTGAAAGAAATTCCGGTCCCCTGCGTGCCGTCGCGGAGAGTGGTATCGTAGATAGTGACTTGAGGTAGCTGATTCATAACAGGGACGGTCAACCTAACCGTTGGCTGGCAGGCTGCCAAGCCGCCTCCTCCCCGAGTTCACCACTCTCCCCCCAAGGATGGAGACCCAAACGCTTAGAGACCGTTCTCGCGCTCGGCGTCCACCGTTTCAACCCAGCGGGCCCAAAGCCAGCACAAGTCTGAAAGCCGGTTCAGGTAACGGATGATTTCGGGATTGGTGTGTGCTCCGGTTTGCGTGAGTTCCACCACCTGACGCTCCGCTCTCCGACAGGTCGTACGCGCGACGTCCAGACAGGCGCTTCCACGGGTTCCGCCCGGCGTGGCCCAACCGCTGAAGGTGATTTTGTGGTTCTTTTCGAGGTCCTCAATTTGCGCCGTGAGCCGTTCCACAAACTCAGCTCCCACTGGTTTATGTCCCTTCTGCTGGTATTTTTCCATGTCGCCAGACGCCACAGCAAGTTCGCCCATGAGAACCACAAGCTCCTTCTGGATTTCCAAAACCCGCTCCGCCACAAACGGCACCTCGCAAAAGGCACGCACCATGCCGAGCGCCGCATTCAGCTCGTCGACCATTCCGTACGCGACCACCCGGGGATGGGTTTTCGGCACACGTCGGTTAAACATCAACCCCGTAGTACCTCTGTCTCCTGTCTTGGTGGCTATCGACATACCGTGGGGGGTAACCGAAGCCGGGGCCGCTGCCAATCTCCCTTCCCAAACAAAATTCTCGCCCACCTTCGCGGCGGAACCCGCAAAAAACCCACAAGTCCCTCCCTATGCGCCGCCCTGCCAGGTCCCACCGCCGGCTTTCGTCCCAATAAAGAAGGCTCTCGCAGTCTTATCCTTCTTTGTATTCCTTGCCCTCTCCTTCGGTCGTTTCGCTTATTTCTTCTAACCTCCGACTCCGATGCTCTCCCGATTCCTATTCTTCCTTTTGCTGGCCGCCCTGCCGCTAGCACCCGCTTCCCGCACGCACGCTCAACAGAACGCCTTCACCCAAGCAGCGAACCCCGAGCCCAACTGTGTCGCCTCGCTCCTGGCCGACACCGCGGCCATCGCCCCCGGGAAACCCTTTACCGTAGGAGTCCGCTTCAAGCTCGCAAAAGGCTGGCATCTGTATTGGCAATTTCCGGGCGAATCCGGTGCCGCCCCGAGTGTTGTCTGGCAACTCCCTCCAGGATTTCAGGCCGGCCCCATCCAGTGGCCCCTGCCCCACGCCCTCGTAACGAGCGGCGTCATTTTCACCAATGTTTACGAAAACGAACTCGTCCTCCCCGTCGAGATCCGTCCCCCGGCCGAGCTGCCCCCGGGAAAAGTGGCCCTTACCGCCCGAATCAAATGGTTTGTCTGTTCCGACACCTGTCTTCCCGGCAATGCCACCCTCACCCTCGAACTCCCCTCGGGACCTGTTACCCCCGACAACCAGGAACTCTTTGCCACCTGGAAAGCGAAGCTTCCCCAAGAACCCCCCGCCCCCTTTACCGTCGAATGGACCCGCGCTCCCAAGGAACTCCAGATCCGTGTTCAGGGGATTCCCGGCAAAGAAACGCTCGAAATTTTCCCCATCCCGCCGACCGGCCTCACCCCCGATCATCCCGAGTCCATCCCGTCGGCCACGCCAGGAACCGCCCAGTTTAAAATCCCCATCGCCGATCCCGATCCAGCCGGTGCCCAATGGCGCGCCCTCTTTGTGCTGACCGCCCCCGACGGCACACGCCGAGGCTGGGAACTCGCCAATGTGGACGCCGCCGCCTCAAAACCGGGCGTCCAGCCGAACGGATCCGCCCAAGCCACGGTTCCTCCGGCCGCGAAAACGCCCTCTGATGCCCCTCAGGAAACAGCTCCCGCAGCGCCCTCTAAAACCAACGGCCTGGCTGGAGTGCTTTGGGGCGCATTTTTAGGAGGCCTTCTCCTAAACTTTATGCCGTGTGTCCTGCCGGTGATTGCACTGAAAATCTTCGGGTTTACCCAGCAAGCCGGCCAGGATCCCCGCCGCGTTTTTAAGCTCGGACTCGCCTTTGCTTCCGGAGTTTTCACCTTCTTTTTAGGCTTGGCCCTGGCCGTCATCGGACTCAAGGCGGCCGGAGGCGGCCTCAACTGGGGATTCCAGTTCCAGAACCCGTGGATTCTGCTCGGGCTGATCTCGGCGGTTTTCATCTTTGGACTCAACCTCCTCGGCGTTTTCGAAATCACCCTTTCCAGCACTGCCAACTCCCGCCTGAGCGAACTCTCCGGCCAGCATGGCTACGGAGGCGCCTTCCTGCACGGGATGTTCACCACCCTGCTCGGAACCTCCTGCACGGCCCCTTACCTGGGCGTCACCCTGGGATTTGCCGTGAGCCAACCCGCTCCTTCGGTGATTTTGATTTTCCTGACCATCGCCGCCGGCATGAGCCTACCCTACCTCATCCTGACCGCAAACACCTCGTTACTTCGCTTTTTGCCCAAACCAGGCCTCTGGATGGAACGTCTCAAGCAAGGGATGGGATTTATCATGCTGGGCGTCGCGATATGGCTGCTCACCGTCCTGGGCCAATCTCGCGGCACAGCCGTTCTCGGCGGCACCTGCGCCTATCTGTTAAGCTTGGGAATTGGCTGCTGGCTGCTGGGGATCCTCCAATCCCGGATCGTCGCTTTGCTGGTAGCCGTCGCCCTGGCGTTCGCCGGATACCGCCTCTTTGTCCATGAGCCCTTAAACGCTCCGCTCAAGCTGTCGGCGGCGGCGGAAAGTGGCGATTGGGTGCCGTTTTCTCCCGAACGCGTGGCGGCAGAACGCGCGGCGGGCCATGCGGTGTTTGTGGATTTCACAGCCGACTGGTGCCTGAACTGCAAGGTCAACGAACGGCTCACCCTTTCCAAACCCGAGGTGATGGAGGCTTTCAAACGGGCCGGCGTCGTTCTCGTGAAGGCGGACTGGACCAATGGCGACAAGACCATTACGGCGGAATTAAACCGGTTTGGCCGGGTCGGCGTGCCGTTTTACCTCCTGTACCCGCCAAAAAGCGGCGAGCCGGTCATTTTCCCCGAACTTCTCACGCCCACCATGATCCTGGAGGCCGTCCAGAAGCTATCTTCTGGGGCGCCTCCCTCCAGATAACCGACCTGCACCCCGGCTCGCCGCATCCCCCAAGGTCCCCCCCTAAAAGGAACCTGACACCTGCCTCCTTTTAGGTTATCGTTATCCTCCAATGGAGCCGAGAACCTTACCCCGGCTAACTGCTGTGCTCATCGCTCTGCAGCCGCTTTTTTGTATCTCGGCCTCTGAACTAGCTTCCGTTCCGTCGCCTCCGGCCCGGTCTCCGAGTGAATTCCTCACCAACCTGGCCAAACACTCCAAGCCCGACTGGACTTCCCGCTACCGGCCGCCAGTACCCACCACCTTTTCGAGCCGCGCCCAAAACGCCCTCACCCTGGGCAGTGTCTTTGCCGACGGACAACTCGCCGCACAAGCCGAAGACATCCAGCAGTCCAAAAACCTCACCAAAGACATCGTCTCCCTGGCCAAACCCCTCGGAGTTCAAGCCGAACTGCTCGATCGCAGTAAAAGCCTGGCCGACTGCGCGGAACGTAAAGACTGGATTGCGCTCCGCATAGAACTGGAGGCTACCCAGATCGAACTCCAAAACTCGCTCCATAAACACGAAGACCACGACCTCATGACACTCGTCACCCTCGGAGCCTGGATGCGCAGCACCGAAATCGTCGCCTCCCTGGTCGCCGAACGGTACACCAACTCTTCCGCCTCCATTTTGCGACAGCCCATTCTGGCTAAAATCCTCCGGGACCGGGTCTGCACCCTGAGCGAAAAGATCCAGGCCGATCCCACTGTCGTACGCATCCGCAGCAGGCTCGGGGAACTCGAACGCCTTCTGGACGGCCCTATCGGTGTCGCTCCGTCTATTGAAGAAGTGCGCCTTTTGTCCGATACTGTCTCCTCTGTCCTCTGGGATATTACCGCAAAACGAAACTGACGACGAAACTGACAATTCGCGCCTCGAGACAACTAACGCGCGGCCGTCACCCGAATTCAACCCACACAGCACCCACTTATTTCCATGGATTACGACCCTCATTCTACGGCTGAAAAAATTGGAGGCCCCCGTGTAAACCAATTCTCCATCTTCCTCGCCAACAAAGTCGGCGCCCTGATGGGGATTGTCACTCTGCTGAACAATCACAATGTCCACGTCGTTGCGATCAGCGTTCAGGATTCCGCAGACACCGCCATCGTCCGCATCGTGGTCAGTGATCCCGAGAGTGTGACCAACATTTTTGCCGAACACGAAATCCCCTACGCAGTCTGCGAACTCGTCGTAGTGGAACTGGCCGAAGGCGCCACCGAACTCGGCGAACTCCTCGCCGCTTTGCTCGCCGCCGAGGTGAACATCTTCGGTTCCTACGCCCTGCTCACCCGGCC
>CAMCYN010000013.1 GCA_945883955.1 Akkermansia muciniphila | reverse complement strand
TCGATTCGGGTGCCGGAGCGTGCTCTGAGATGGAGCTTTATTTGACCCGTATCGACACGGGGAAAAAAGTCTCTTCCCAGAAAGGGGATAAGAGCGCCGGATCCGGCGCAAAATATTAGGAAGAGAAAGATGAAGCTTCGGCGGCGTTGCAGGCAGGTGGTCAGTGCCGTACGGAAGCGGTTCCTGACCCGCTCAAAGCCAGTTTCGAAGGCTCGCTGAAAAAGGGCAAAGGGTCGCAGGATTCCGGAGGGAAGGAGCCCATGGTCCCCGTGTTCCGCAAGATTTTGATGCCGGTAAAACCACTGTACGAGGGTTGGAATCAGGGTCCTTGATAGAACGTAGCTGGCGAGCATTGCGAATACAACAGCCTCTGCCAGAGGTACGAATAGATAATGTGACACTCCGCTTAGAAAGAACATCGGAACAAAAACGATGCAGATGCAGAGGGTCGAAACCAGAGCGGGCAGCGCGATTTCTTCCGCCCCATCGAGGATCGCCTGATGAAGCGGTTTGCCCATGGCCATCTGGCGGTGGACATTTTCAATTTCGACGGTGGCGTCATCGACCAAGATCCCTACGGCAAGCGACAATCCGCCGAGGGTCATCAAGTTGATGGTTTCTCCAAGGGCGCTGAGGATGGCGATGGAACACAAAACAGCTAGCGGGATGGAGAGAGCGATAATGACTGTGCTTCGCCAAGACCCGATAAAAAGAAGGATCATCAAGGCTGTGAGTGCGGCGGCAATCACCCCCTCTTTTAGAACCCCTTCAATTGCCGCCCGGACGAACACGGATTGGTCCGAAAACTCCTGCACTGCTAGCGAAGGTGGGACAGTTGAGAGTACTTTTGGGATCTGCTCTTTGATGCGGTTGACGACCTGAAGGGTCGACGCCATCCCGCTCTTCATAATGGTAAGAAGAACCCCTCGGCTGCCGTTATGTCTGACTACGTTTTGTTGCGGTTGCGATCCGTCGCGCACTTGCCCAACTTCCCGGAGCCGGATCGTTGTTTCCCCGATACTTTTGATGGGAAGTTCGTTCAGGTCCTCCATGAGTCGGGGGCTGGAATTGACCTCGATATCGTATTCGGTTCCGCCGACTTTGGCGGTGCCGCTTGGCATGATCAGATTCTGGGAACCAACTGCATTGACTACGTCTTGAGGAGTGAGGCCGCGTGCTTTGAGTGCTGTCAGGTCGAGGTCGACAGAAACCACCCGGGTTCTTCCTCCGTATGGCCATGGAATTTGTGCCCCCTGGACGGTCACTAGAGCGGTTCGTACCTGGTTGAGGGTCAGATCATAGATCTCTCCTTCTGAAAGTGTTGGGCTGGTTATGGAATACTGAAGTACGGGTACCGTCGAAGCGCTGTAACGGATGACCAGCGGAGGAGTTTGGCCGGGCGGCATCTGGCGCGTTACTGTTTGCGCCACCGCCGTGATCTGGGCCACGGCTCCGTCAATGGAGGCCCCTTCGCGTAAGAAAACCTTGATGATCCCAACTCCATTGTAGGAGTTGGACTCGATATGTTCGATGTCGTTGACGGTGGCCGATAGGGAGCGTTCGTGGATGTAGATAATCCGCTGCTCAATTTCCTGGGCGCTCAGTCCGCCGTATTGCCAGATGACGGAAACAACCGGGATATTAATCGAGGGAAAGATGTCCGTGGGCGTGCGCAGCAATACAAACGGAGTGAGTAGCAGCAGTGCGAGTGCTGCTACCACAAAGGTATATGGGCGTCTGAGCGCGAGACGGACAATCCACATGCAAACGGAGGAGGAAGCGAGATTAGCCGCTCTGACGGGCTTTTCTTAGCCGTGGTGGGACATGTAGCGTTCGGCGTCTAACGCGGCGGCGCAACCCTGACCTGCGGCTGTGATCGCCTGGCGGTAAGTGCGGTCGGCAACATCACCGGAAGCAAATACGCCGGGGACGTTGGTGTGGGTGCCATTGTGCTGGATAAGGTATCCGTCAGCGTCCATGTCAAGTTTGCCCCGGAAAGCTTTGGTGTTTGGATTGTGCCCGATTGCGACAAAAACACATTTTACTTCGAGCTCGTGTTCGTGGCTGGTCACGCTGTTGGTGAGTTTGATGGCGCGCATTTCACCTTCAGCATCAGCAATATATTCCGTTGGGATGCTATTCCATAGGATCTCGATTTTGGGGTTGGCGAGGGTCCTTTCGGCCATGATTTTGGAAGCTCGGAGGGAATCTCGGCGATGAATGAGGTAAACCTTGGAGGCGAAGCGCGTGAGGAAGTTGGCTTCTTCACAGGCTGAATCACCTCCGCCGATGACGCAGACGGGGACGTTGCGGTAAAAGGCACCGTCACAGGTCGCGCAAGAGGTCAGTCCGTGACCGATAAGTTCCTTCTCGCGAGGCAAACCCAGCCATTTGGCCGAGGCCCCAGAGGCGATAATGAGCGTTTCGGTTTCCACCCACCGCTCGTCGAGCTTGGCCTTGATGTGTCCGTTGGCTGCTTCGAAATCGGTGAGTGTGGCGTATTCAAAACGAGCTCCGAATCGCTCGGCTTGGGACTTCATGTTCATGACGAGCGACGGTCCGTCGATGCCTTCCGGAAATCCGGGAAAATTTTCGACCAAAGTAGTCGTGGAAAGTTGCCCCCCGGGTTCATGGCCTTCGAGTACGAGAGGGGCAAAATTGGCGCGTGCTGCGTAGATAGCAGCAGTGAGACCAGAACAGCCGGTGCCGACAATAATCATCTTCTCCATCCCCGAAGTCTAATCGGCCTCTGTTGCTATACGCAATCCGTGCTGAAGGAATCGAATGTTTCAGTGGCGTGACGAGATCTTGTGGAGGCAAATAGTATTGCAGCCGAGGCGTTTTTGGGACAAGATGAGTCATGGACAACACCCCATCGTCCGCACCGGTTCAGAAGCATTTCGTGCTCGATACCAACGTCCTCCTCCACGATCCGCAGTCGATGTTTTGCTTTCAGGAGCACGTGGTATGGATCCCGATCGAAGTTCTGGAAGAACTCGACAAGTTTAAGCCGGAAAATACCACGCGCGGTGCCAATGCGAGGGAAGTGCACCGGAGATTAAATGAGCGCTTCCCGAATGCCGCAGCGATGCGAGAAGGGGTTGTTTTGCCAAGTGGAGGGCGGATTCAAGTTTGTATTAATCCGGCGGTTCAGTTTGAACGGGGAGCCTGGCAGGCAACGGCCCAGAGTGTCCGCTTTACGACGGCGCGGGCCCTTTTCCCCGACTTTTCCCGGACCGACAACCGGATCTTGGCCACGGCGGCTCACCTGGCGGACAGCCAGCCGGGACAAACGATATTGGTGACGAAGGATTTGAACCTTCAGCTAAAAGCCCGTTCTCTTGGCTTGGAAGCGCAGGATTATCGGACCGACCGGGTCGAGGACGACAATGACATTCGCCGGGCACAGCGCCGCACGGGCGATGAAGATTACGAAAGTTTGGTGATTTCCGGAAATCGCCTTCAAGCATTTGCCAGCGAAGGGCATATCTTTCTTCCTGATCTCAAGGGTAAGTACCAGCCCAACCAGTTTCTGCTACTTCGTAGCGAGGATGCCCCCGATCACCGGGTGCCTGCCCGACATAAACAGGGTGGTTTTTTTAATATCCTACACCGGGATCATGTGACCATTCAGGGGGGGCGTTCTTTGCAGGCGTTAAACCTCGGGCAGCGTTTCCTCCTGGATGCACTTTATGACCCGCAAATCACGTTGGTAACGGTGTACGGAAAGGCTGGAACGGGGAAGACTCTCCTAACCGTCGGTGCTGCACTGGAACAGGTGCAGGGTGGGGATTTTGAAAAGATGCTGATTACGAGGGTTATCATGCCTACGGGGAAGGACATCGGATTCCTGCCAGGCAGTAAGGAGGAGAAGATGCAGCCGTGGCTTCAGCCTGCTTATGATGCCCTTGAACATCTTCTGGCACGTCCCCGCAAGCCGGACCAGTTCGAGTCCAAAAAGGCCAGTTCACGCAAATCAGGCGGTCGGTCTGTCGCACCCGTTGCGGGCGGGGTGAAGCAGGTTCGTCCGTATGAGCCGCTTTTGCAATCTGGTCTGCTGGAGGTAGAAGCGATTACTCATATTCGTGGGCGCTCCCTGCCTCGATCGATTTTTATCGTGGACGAGGCCCAGCAACTCACTCCGCACGAGGCCAAAACCCTGGTAACCCGCATGGGAAAGGGAAGTAAAATGGTGCTCATCGGGGATCTGGGGCAAATAGATAACCCCTACGTCGATGCGCATACCAACGGGCTAGTCTATACGAGAAACAAGCTTCAGGGTCAGGAATTTATGGCGCACGTCAACCTATTTAAGGGTGAGCGTAGTCACATGGCTGAAGTCGCAGCCAATCTAATGTGAGCGTGCCTGCGCCCTTATACTTCTTCGATGTGAACCTTCACATCCATGTCGCATCCAGTGCTGCCCCAATAGCTTCCTGTTAAGGGGGCGGCGTCTTGGTAGTCTCGCCCAACGGCCAGTGTGACGTACGTCTCTTGGATCAGGCAGTTGTTTGTCGGATCAAGGCCGCACCAGCCGTGTCCAGGAATCCAGACATCGACCCAAGCATGAGTGGCATGCGCTCCCCGGATATCTTTGCGCCTAGCGTCATAAAGATATCCACTGACGTAACGAGCCGGCAGACGAATCGCGCGGCAGAGTGCCAACATTAGGTGCGCGAAGTCTTGGCAAACTCCCCTTTTATCCGTGAAAAATTCTGTCGAAGTCGTGGAGACTTTCGTGATCTTGGGTACGTAACGGCATGTGCTGTAAACGTAATTCATCAGCGCTCGTGCTGTGGCGAACACCTCCTGTTCCCCGGAGACAACATCCACGGCAGCTCGCCATATTTCGGGCGGAATCTCAACGGATCGGCTGGGTTGAAGGAAGGGTTGAAGTTCCTCTGATAGCGCTGTTTCTGCCAGTGTTGCAAGGGTCACCCCGTCTGGCATCCCCTGAGCGTAATAGCTGGAGGTGGTGACGGTGAATTTTGATTCGATTAGAAGGCTGCTGTGAGGTTCCTCGATCTCGAAATGGGTAACGGTATTTTGATGGAAATCCTGAAACCGTCGTAATCTGCTCGCGGGAAGTATTCGGAGTAAAAAAAACTGCGGCTGCTGCCAGATATTTTTCGGCGGTGTGAGCCGTAGTTCGTTGGAACTTCCGAAGACTGGGCTCAGGTAACGGTATTCGGTGGAGTGGGTGATGTGCAGCTTCATGAAAACCAGCGGTTGTACCGCTGAGATGGTAAGGGAAGCTCCAAGGGAAGCATGCGAGCCTTCGATTTAACTCGCTACTGTTGTTGCTGCTACTGTTGCTGCTGCTGTTGTTGTTGAGTGCCCAGGGGATCGAAAACAAATGTGGCAGGGAGTGATTTTGTATACTCCTGAGGAATGTACACGTAGGTTTCAAAGACGGCCTGGCCTGCTTCATTCAGTGCCACCTGAAGTTCATCGATGTATTGGTGGAGCCCAATGTTGAGAGCCTCAGCCGGCGACGCAAAACTTAGTTTGGCCAGCAGCGCACCGGTCAATTTCTCGCACGGGTTGGAGTATCGTCCGGTTTGAGTTTCGCTAATGGCGTGCAACATTTCATCCGCCATACGAACGCAGAAACGAACGGAACGGGGGAATTCCACGGAGAACAAAAGCAGGTCGAGGATCTTCTCCAGCGTGACCTCTCCGCCATGGACGCGCCGGTAGGGGGCGTATGCCGAGCAGGCACGAAGGATAGTTCCCCATTGAAGCGAATCTACCGCGTGATCGCTGTCGGAAAGGGTCTGGGTTTTGATGTCCAGAAACCGGCTGGTTTTGTCGGCGCGCTCCAGGAAGCGACCGAGCTGCAGGAAGTTCCACCCTTCAGTACGCGAAAGGGTTGCTGATGTGATGCCGTCAAACTGGAGCGAGGAATGGATAATCTTCTCGAAGAAGCTTTGAGGAGAGCGTTCCAGCAATTCTACCCCGGTTGGCGAGCTGACCAGCAGATACAGGGCGTTCAGTTCTGTCCACATCTCGTCCGAGATTTGATCGCGGACCGTGCGCGCGTTTTCTCGAGCTTCGCGGACGCAGGATAAAATGGAGTCAGGATTGCGTTCGTCCAGCGTAAGGAAGTGGCTAATGTCCCCGGGTTTGGGATCCGGATGCAACAGTCGGAAGGCTCCTTCCATAGCAGTGGCAGCGAGAACCGGCGTCCAATATTCGTCCGCCTTTTGGGAGCCGAAAGCGACCGAATCCAGAAGGAGTTCGACGCTCACCTGCATGAGTCGGGCGATATTCTCTGCCCGTTCGATGTAGCGGGACATCCAGTAAAGGTGATCGGCAACGCGGGAAAGCATGGGGTGGGGTAGGGTTTAAAAGGGGAAGGGAGGGTTAGTCGGCTAGAACCCAGGTGTCTTTGCTGCCTCCACCTTGGGAGGAGTTTACGACAATGGATCCGCGGGTGAGCGCCACTCGTGTAAGACCTCCGGGGAGAACCTTGGTGGTTTCGCCGCACAGAATAAATGGTCTGAGGTCGACGTGCCGTCCTTCGAACCCACCATCCACGAGAGTGGGGTGTTGGGAAAAGTAGACTACAGGTTGGGCAATGTAGTTGCGTGGGTTGGCGAGGATCTTGCCACGGAATTCTTCAATCTCGGCTTTCGAAGCCTGTGGTCCGATCAGCATTCCGTAGCCGCCGCTTTCGTTGGCGGCCTTCACCACAAGTTTTGGAAGGTTCTCCAGGATGTATTTACGATCGCCATCCCGCCATGCCAGATATGTGGGAACTTGTTCAAGAATCGGGTCTTGGCCAAGGTAGTACTGGATCATTTCGGGCACATAGGCGTAGGTCACTTTGTCGTCGGCGACGCCTGTGCCGATGGCGTTGGCCAGTGCCACATTGCCGCGCCGAACTGAATCGACCAATCCCGGTACGCCGAGCATCGAGTCTTTTCGGAACACTTTGGGATCCAAAAAATCGTCGTCTATCCGGCGATAAATCACGTCCACCTGTTGGAGGCCGTGTGTGGTGCGCATGTAAACAAATCCGTCGAGTACTACAAGATCCCGCCCTTCGACGATCTCGATGCCCATCTGTCTGGCAAGGAACGAGTGTTCGAAGTAGGCACTGTTGTGCACCCCTGGGGTGAGTAAAACGCAAACGGGGTGAGCTGTTTGTCTTGGGGCGATGTATTGTAGAACACTGCGTAAATCCGCCGGATACGTGTCTACGGAGCGGACGCCCGACGTGCCGAAAAGCTGGGGAAATACACGCTTCATCGCGGCCCGGTTCTCCAGGACATATGAGACCCCTGAGGGGCAGCGACCGTTGTCCTCGAGAACAAGGTAACGACCGTCCTGATCCCGTATCAGATCGGTGCCGCAGACATGAATGTAAGTGTCGCGCGGTACATTGATTCCGACAAATTCAGGCCGGAAGTGGGCCGCACTATGCACAACTTCCGCAGGAATGATTCCGTCCTTAAGAATCTTCTGTTCGTGATAAATGTCGTACAGGAAGAGGTTGAGAGCGGTGATGCGTTGAATAAGCCCCGCTTCCACCTCTTCCCATTCGTGGGCCGGAATCACCCGGGGAACTGGGTCGAATGGGAACACCCGTTCCGTACCCCGTTCGTCGCCATAAACGGTGAATGTGACGCCTTGTTTTAAGAAGAGGAGTTCGAGGCTTTTGACCTTTTGTTCGAGTTCCTCGGGTGACATCCGGGAGAAACGTTCAGCAACGGGCTGATAATAGGGCCGGACGCAGCCATTGGCGTCCATGAGTTCATCGAAGAGA
Source organism: Akkermansia muciniphila (assembly GCA_945883955.1). GTDB lineage: Bacteria > Verrucomicrobiota > Verrucomicrobiia > Chthoniobacterales > Chthoniobacteraceae > Chth-196. The sequence goes on along the minus strand of CAMCYN010000013.1, from coordinate 25,321 downwards.
TCTGCGGGGCGGTAGGATTGCGCGAGCACGCTTATCTGTAAGCAGGGACCTTGCCATACGACTCCGAGCCTTTGAACTCACCGAGTTATCGAATCGGGTGAATAAAATGCGACATTCCCCATGTTTGCGTTGTGTCTAAAAAGCGACAGGCTCGAGGCTGCCGTCGGGCTTTGGCGGCAACTGGGATGGTGGGCGGTCCAGGATGAGACTCGGCGCGAGGCTGGGGGGATGTTACACAGGGTGCGTGTCTCTCCGGATTCAAATGCTGCAAGTGGCGCGACGCGGGGCTTTGGCCTTGGGCGAGTCGGCCGAATTAGTTCGTGTCTTCTTGCGGTCGCAACTGGGGCCTCGCGGCGGAGGCCTTGACCGCTCGGGCGGCGAGGATCTCTATTATACAATTTTCACAATCGCGTGCTTAAATGCTTTAGATGAACCGCTTCCGGTGGAGCGCCTGCGGAAGTTTCTGCGGACTTTTGGCAATGGCGAGGGCCTGGATTTTGTGCATCTGGGAGCCTTGGCCCGATGTTGGTCTGTGGTGGGGCCGGTTCCGGTGGGATTGACCGACTCCTTGCTGGGGCGGTTGGAAACTTTTCGTTCTGAGGACGGAGCGTATGATGGGGAAGCTGGGGCTGCTGATGGGAACGCCTATGGATGTTTTGTTGCCTTGGGGGCGTATCAGGATCTGGGCCGTGAAGTGCCTGACCCGCTCCGCTTGGTGCAGGCGTTAAAATTTCTCGAAACGCCCGATGGAGCATGGAGCAATGCGCGTGGGTTGCAGGCTGGGTCTACAAACGCAACGGCGGCTGCAGTCACGCTGCTGCATCAGCTTGAGATGCCAGTCGCTCCTCAAGTGGCCGACTGGATTTTGCGCCAGATCCATCCCGGAGGGGGATTTCTGGCAATGCCGATGGCGCCGATTCCAGACTTATTGTCCACGGCCACTGCGTTGCACGCGCTTAGCTGTCTTGATGTGACATTGCCGGCCAGTGCGAGGGAGGCGACGCTGGATTTTCTGGACACGCTGTGGAGTGCGGAAGGTGGGTTCCACGGGCATTGGGCCGACGATTTTCTCGATGTGGAGTACACCTTCTATGGGCTTCTCGCGCTCGGTCACCTTCAGTAGATCTTATGAGTTCCGGTCAACGCCTTGGTTCCGCACTCAGAGCGGTCACTGATAGTCTTTTAAATAAGATAAATTCAGATGGTCACTGGACTGGAGAGCTGTCGAGCAGTGCACTCTCTACCGCTACGGCTGTGATTGCTCTCGCCCAGCTGCAGTCTTCGGAGCGCGCGTCCGTGGATGGCGAGTTACTGAGAGCCGGGGTTTGCTGGTTGGTGGAAAATCAGAACCCGGACGGCGGCTGGGGCGACACGATTCTAAGTCAGAGTAACATCAGTACAACCGCACTATGTTGGGCGGCGTTTGGTGCGTCTGGATCGGATAACGTATATCCTGAGCGTATTCGGAGGGCGCAAGCCTGGTTGGAGCTGGCTTGCGGAGCGAGCGGGGCGGGTTGGCTCCAGGTGTTAGCGGAGGCCATCCGGAGTCGCTATGGAAAGGATCGTACATTTTCGGTGCCTATCCTTATGGCTTGTACACTTTCCGGCCGGTTGGGCCCGAGGGGTTGGGCGGAAGTGCCGGCCTTGCCGTTCGAGTTAGCGGCTCTTCCGCACCGGTTATTTGGGATCATGCGAATGCCCGTGGTAAGTTATGCCTTGCCGGCGCTGATCGCTATCGGGCAGGTGATCCATCACTTCGCGCCGCCGCGAAATCCGTTTCTTCGCTGGGTTCGCTCGTCGCTGCGAGCCCGTACATTAAAGGTGTTGCGCACCTTACAGCCGCCAAACGGCGGCTTTTTGGAGGCCACCCCGCTGACGAGTTTTGTGCTAATGAGCCTGGCTGCCATGGGAGAAGGAAGCGGGCCGGTCGCACAGTTGGCGGCGGATTTTCTGCGTGCTTCGGTGCGAGCGGATGGGAGCTGGCCGATTGATTCAAATCTTGCGACCTGGGTCTCGACTTTAGCGGTCCAGTCTTTGAGCTGGCAGCCGGAGGCTCTTAATTATGAGCGTCGCCACGATCTGCGGGAGTGGCTTTTGGAGCAGCAGTATCGCGTAGAGCATCCTTATACTCACGCCGCTCCAGGAGGTTGGGCGTGGACCAATCTGCCTGGAGGCGTGCCGGATGCGGATGATACACCCGGTGCATTGCTGGCGTTGCTGGCATTGGGGCCGGTCGACGGAAGGGCACGAGTTGCGGGGGAGATGGGAACTCGGTGGCTTCTTGGTTTACAGAATCGCGATGGTGGCATTCCGACCTTTTGTCGTGGCTGGGGGGCCTTGCCCTTTGACCGGAGCAGTCCCGATCTGACAGCGCATACGTTAAGGGCGTGGAGTGCCTGGTTGCCGCAGTGGACCGGCGCGTTACGACAGAATGTGGAACAGGCGATCCTGCGTGGGATTTGTTTTTTGGAGGGTGTGCAATGTCCGGGTGGAGGGTGGGCACCCTTGTGGTTTGGAAATGAATGGGCAAGCGATGAGGTCAACCTCACTTACGGGACGTCGCGTGTTCTGGTGGCGCTCCGGGAGCTTCGGGGGCGGGGATTTACTGTACCCGAAGAGATGTTCCGCCGTGCGGAAAACGTTCTTGTGGGGTTGCAATTAACTGACGGGGCTTGGGGGGGGAATTCTGGGGAGGAGATGGAGCCATCGGTGGAGGAAACCGGCCTGGCTTTGGAGGCGTTGGCAGGAAGCGCCCACATTGGCGCCGTCGACAGAGGGGTGAACTGGTTAGTGAAGCGAGTGGAAAAGGGGAATTGGACCGAGGCAGCCCCGATCGGGTTCTATTTCGCGAAGTTGTGGTACTTTGAAGCACTCTATCCGCTTATCTACACGGTTGGGGCCCTCGGTGCGGTGAGGCGTTTTGGGGCGCAGGACGAAGGGTGGGATGGGGCAACGAAGCCTATATTGGGAGTGGCAAGCGATCTGTCGGTTGGGTAATCTGGAAGCACTTCGCCATGGCTAACTCGCTTTCCTCCGATCCCATAAAAAGCAGCTTATTGGCTGTCACTCAGACGGCTGTGGGTTGTGGAATAGGGCTGCTTCTTGCCGGGAAACTGGCTCGTCCCACCCAGAAGACCACTGCCGCAACCCTTCTTTCCCTCGGCGTTTTACTCGCCCTGCCAGCCGTTGTAGAAACGGTGGCGCGCGCCTGGAAGGGACCGGAATCCGATCGGGGAGTGCGTCGGCGTCTGGATTCGATTCGTCTGGATCCCGGGCTGACCGAGGAGACTGAAGCGTACTAATTTTGGGGGCCTGTAAAGTGGGCCTGTCGGGTTGATTTTATATTATGCATGCACTGGTTGCCCTCTGGTTTGGCTGGGTTCGTGATTGGGGTTATGGCGGCGTCATGCTGCTGATGGCGCTTGAGAGCACAATTTTGCCGGTCCCCAGCGAAGTGGTGATTCCTCCGGCGGCCTATTGGGCACAGCAGGGTAAGCTCAATATTTATGGCGTCGTTCTGGCAGGAACCGTTGGTTCGTATCTTGGCTCGGCGTTGATGTACTGGCTTGCCCGTTGGATGGGGCGAGTTCTTGTCGTCAGCTGGGGAAAACGGTTTGGTATCAGCGAGGCAAAGCTGGAGCGTGCCGAGCATTTTGTGCATCGATACGAGGCTGGTGGAGTTTTCTTTGCCCGTCTTTTGCCCGTGGTGCGCCATCTCATTTCTATCCCAGCCGGCATTATTCAAATGAACTTCGCGGTGTTCAGTCTGATGACCATCACCGGGTCGGCTCTCTGGTGCGGGGTGTTGGCGTGGTTTGGATTGCGGGTCGCGCAGCGTAATCCGGGTCTGATCGACGATCCATTTGCGATGATCTCCGCAATTAAACATGAGTCTCTCGGTTTTGTCGGAGCTGTCGTTGTGATGGCCGCTTTGTACGCTCTGACGATGCGTCTCACTTCAGCTCGCGCCAAGTAGCGCCAGGCAAGTCTCTTCCAGCCTGCGGATTCCCGTTGCATGCCAGGGCCGTACCGCTCGCTTCAGCTCCCAAAAATTTCGTCCTATGCAGCTGCTTCCAGGTTTCCGCGACTTCTTTCCCGAGGATTGTGCCCGTACCAATTACATTCTTTCTGTTTGGCGGGACGTCGCAGGCCGGTATGGGTTCGTCGAATATGATGGCCCGGTCCTCGAATCGACCGAGCTGTACCGAAAGAAAAGTGGCGGCGAATTGCTCGGGCAGCTTTTTGATTTCGTTGATAAAGGCGATCGTCATGTCGCGCTCCGCCCCGAGATGACTCCGACTCTTGCCCGTATGGTGGCGGCTCGCGAACGGGACTATAAAAAGCCGCTCAAGTGGTTTTGCGCGCCTTCTTTCTTTCGCTACGAAAAACAGCAGCGTGGTCGGTTGCGTGAGTTTTTACAGCTCAACTGTGACATCCTGGGGGAGGCATCCGCGGGGGCTGACGCCGAGTTGATTGCGCTGGTGATTGATTTACTGCGGGCCTTTGGATTCGGTCCGGCAGATTTTGTGGTGCGTTTAAGTGACCGGGATGCTTGGGCTGGATTTGCGCGTGCGCGGGGAGTTGCCGAGGACCGGTTGCTAGATTTTCTTGCCGTGGTGGATAAACTTGAACGTGCGCCAGAGGCGGACAGCCAGAGGCGGTTAGCGGAATTCGCCATCGAGCTCTCGGCCGTGAGAGCTTTTATTGCGGATCCCTCTGAGGAGGCGGCGAAATTGCAGGGAATTCTTGCGGATCTAAAGGCCCGCGGAATGGCCGACTTTGTACAGGTGGATCTGACAATTGTGCGGGGGCTGGCCTACTACACGGGTCTGGTCTTTGAAGTCTTCGATCGCAGCGGTAAGGAGCGCGCCTTGGCTGGCGGTGGGCGGTATGACCGGCTGCTTGAGGTAATGAGTGACGGCAAGGTACAGATGCCGGCCTTGGGTTTCGGGATGGGGGATGTTGTTTTGGCTAATCTTATTGCAAGTGTGCCTGTTGCGAGTGAGCGCAGAAAGGCTTGGCTGGACGCTAGGCGGGCAGCGGAAGTGTTCGTCGTCCTTGCGAAGGAAGAACACCGAATCGAGGCGCTTGCGCTTGTTCAGACGCTTCGGGATTCGGGCTTCCGGACGGATTACGCGCTTTCGCTAGCGAAAGTCGGAAAACAATTTCAGTCGGCTGAAGTTGTTGGAGCGAAGTTTGCCGTCGTTATTGGGGAGGAGTGGCCGCAGGTGAAACTCAAGGAACTGGCTACGCGGCAGGAACGGTTGCTTGAAGTTACGGATCTGTTAAACGCATTGAGATCATAGGATCGGGTTAATGCCGGGTTGTCCGCCCGATATGGGGATTCCCGAGGGCGGAATCGGCGCTCTTAATTGTTGGCCGGTGTACGCCAAAAAAGAGCACTAAGCCCGACGCCTCCATCCCCTGCAAACCCGCGAAGTTGTGAGGACGTAAACGCGTCCGCCTGAATTTTTGTGAAGCTGCGGAGCGCGAGTGTGGTGAAGGCGACAAGCTGGGAGGTTGAGAAGGCGAGGAGCTGCAGGGTGGAGAAGTTCGCGAGCTGGGAGGGCGTCACAGCAGCCAGAGCGCTTGTGGAAAGAGCGTGGATGGCGGCAGTCGTAAGCTGACGCAGCGTGCTACTGCTTAGTGCGGAGAGCTGCATGCCGTCGAGGGCCTTGACATCCTGCGTTTCGATTCCTGTCGCCTGGAGCGTACTCAAAGAGCGTATCTGATCTGTGGTCAGCGCGGTAATTTGACCCGTCGTTAATGCGGCGATCTGTGCGGTGCTGAGTCCGGAAAAGCTGACCGAATTGATGGCTGCGACTTGGACGCGGCTTAACGCTGTAATCTGGGAAGTGCGCAGAGCGGCAATCTGTGAAGAGCTCAGAATGCCAATCTGACTGGAGGTGAGGCCGGGAATGTTGGTGGTGGAAAAGCCTGCAATCTGCGCGCTCACGAAGATACCAATATCGCCAATTTCAAGTGCGCTGATCTGGCTGCTGCGAAGTACGGCGAGCTGAATAGAGGTGAGCCCTTGGGCGGCAGATATCTTAATGGAAGCGATTTGTGCGTCGCCTAGCGAACTGAGCTGGATGGTGCTTAGAGCGGCGATTTGTGTCGAATTCAACCCAGAGATCTGTGCGGTTGTGAGCCCGGCTAGTATGTCGGTCGAAAAGTTGGTGAGCTGCCGCGTCGAGAGGCCACGTACGGCGTTGGCGCTCAATGCGGTGATCTGGGCCAGGCTTAGCGTACTGAGTTGAGTTGTGCTGAAGGCAGCGAGTTGCTCGGCCAAAAACGCACGGATTTGAGAGGAGCTCAACACGCCAATCATACTCGAGGAGAAGGCGGAGAGTTGGGTGCTCAATAGGCTCCGGATTCCACCCGGTGTCAGAGCGAGCACCTGGTTGCTGCTGAGGGTTGCAATCTGTTTGGTGCTTAATCCGGCGAGCGCAAAAGCGTTGAGGGACGAGATCTGAACGCTACTCAAAACCGAAATCTGCGCGGTGCTGAGTGCCGCCAAATGATGGGAGTCAAGGGCGTTGATCTGCGTATTATTCAGAATTCCAATGATATCTGAAGGGAGCGCAGAAAGTTGAGCGCTGGATAGGGCGCGAATCCCGCCAGCCGTGAACGCTAGAACCTGAGTGCTGGGGAGCAAGTTAAGCTGTAGGGTGCTCAAGCCTCGGAGCTCACTGGTCTTCAGTGCGGCGATTTGCGACGATTTTAACGACGCAATTTGAAGGGAATTCAGCGAGGCGAGTTGGCTTGACCCTAATCCGCCCACCTGTCCCGTGGTGAGTGCCGTGATGATGGTCGTGGAAAATCCGGCGAGTTGCCGATTGGAAAGGCCAATCACGGACGCCGAACTGATTCCGGCAACTTGGGAGGAAGTTAGTACGCTAAGTTGAAGGGTACTTAAGGAGGCCACTTGAAGCGAACTGAGTGCTCCAAGCTGAGTTGCCGAAAAGCTCGCGATCAAGTTGGACGAAAAGCCGGCGAGTTGCCTGCTCGAAAATATCCGGATTTCCGCTGCCGTCAGAGCCGAAATCTGGTCGGTATTGAGAACGGATATTTGCGCCGAGGAAAGTCCGGCAATGGCGCCAGGATTTATCGAGGCAATTTGGATAGCGCTGAGCGCACGGATCTGGTTTGTGCTGAGAATGGCAATCTGTGGGGAACTCAGGGCTCTGACCTGTACCGTTCCCAGCACACCAATAGTGTCTGTGGAGAATCCGGCTATCTGTTTGGTTGTAAAGCCTGCCACCGCAAGCGCGCTAATTGCCGCAATCTGGCTGTCGGTTAGAATTCCGAATTGAAGCGAGCTGAGGGCCCTGACTTGAATCGCGTTCAGTGCCGCCGCCTGAAGGGTGGTAAAGCCCCGGATTCCCGCGGGTGATAAGCCTGCGATTTGGGCACTGGACAAAATTGGAATTTCCAAGGTTGTCAGTCCTGGAATCTGTTCACTGCTCAGGGCTGCAATCTGTTGTGAAGTGAGCCCTTTAATAGCCGTTGGATTCAGCGAGGCTACCTGGTCGGTGGTGAATGTGCGGATCTGGACGGTGCTCAGTGCGGCCAGTTGGTTGGAAAGCAGTCCGCCAATTTGGGCGCTGGATAGGCCTGCGACAAGATCAGTGGAGAATCCCGCCAAGTGCCTTGTTGTCAGTCCAGATACAGCGGATGCACTGATGGCCGTCACCTGCGGCAGACTCCATGCGCCAACCTGGGCGGTGTTCAGGGCCGTTATCTGTTCAGCACTCAGAGCCCTGATTTGTCTGGAGGTTAGCCCACCGATAATACCCGAGGAAAACCCAGCGAGCTGAGTGCTGGAAAATGCCCGGATTTGAAACGGAGTTAAGGCCAGTACCTGGCTGCTATTTAGCGCACCGAGTTGTCTGCTCGTAAGACTCGGTACGGCTTCCGGATTCAACGTGGCAACTTGAGCGTCTCTCAAGGCGGCGACCTGTAACGTAGTAATACCAGCGAGCTGGTTGGATCCCAGAGCGCCGATCTGGGTGCTTGTCAGTGCGCCAAGACTGTCAGTGGAGAAGCCGGTGATTTGAGTAGAGGACAACGCCCGAATTTCTCCAGCCGTGAGAGCCACGGCCTGTACTGTACTGAGAGCATTGATTTGTCGGGTCGTGAGACCTTTGAGCTCCGACGTATTCAAAGATGCCAGTTGTGGGCTTGTCAGGGCCCCGATCTGAGCGGTCGTCAGTCCGGCAAGTTGTGCGGAACCAAGCGCGTTGATTTGGATCGTCTGAAGGCCGGCGATGATATCGGTGCTCAGACTCGAGAGTTGTCTTGTGGAAAGTCCTTTGACTGCGATCGCGCTAAGGGATGCAACCTGTGATGCGTTGAATGCGCTCAGTTGGGAGGCGCCGAGGGCTGCGACTTGGCTCGAACCTAATGCGCCCAGTTGAATCGTGCTGAATCCTGCCAGGATCTCCGAGGAAAATGCGGTCAGCTGGTTGGTTAAAACGGTCCGGAGCTGTAAGCCAGTCAGTGCTGAGACTTGGACGGAGGTCAGCACCGTGATTTGTCGTGTGGACAATCCGGGGAGGGCAAAAGGATTAAGTGAGCCAACCTGGAGGTCGCTGAGCGCCGCAACTTGAGACGTGCTGAGAGTGGCGAGTTGTGCTGAGCCTAAATTCCTGACCTGTAATGTGGTGAGAAGGGCCAGCGTACCTGTGGAAAATCCAGCGATTTGCCGCGAGGTCAGGCCAGGGATGGCGGTGGGTTTAAGCGCGACAAACTGCGGGTCGCTGAAGGCGGCAAGTTGCGAAGTACTCAGTGCTGCGATCTGTGCCGCTCCCAGAGCCTCAATTTGGGCGGTAGTGAGTGCGCGGATATTATCCGTCGAGACGCTTGCGATCTGGCTGCTGGTCAGTGCCTGAATTTCAGATGTGGTCAGCGCCTGAATCTGGCTGGTGCTCAGAACTGAGAGTTGCCGCGTTGTGAATCCTCTCAGTGCCTCGATATTAAGTGCGCTGATTTGAAGGGGGCTGAGAGCCCCGACTTGGATCGTGCTCAGAGCGGCCAGCTGACCGGAACTGAAGCTCGCTAGTTGAATCGCGGTGAAGGCGGCTATGCTCTCAGTCGGGAAACTGGCAAGCTGTGTCGAAGAGAACCCTTTGATTGTCGGGGCGGTTAGCGCCCCTATCTGGTTTTCTGAGAGTGAGTTGAGTTGAGTCGTGGTGAGGGCTCGGAGCTGAGTTGAGTCGTGGTGAGGGCTCGGAGCTGAGTGGAAGTAAATGCCCGGATTTGGCTGCTGGCTAGAGCGGCAATACTTCCGGTTGAAAATCCTGCGAGTTGGCTGCTTGTGAGAGCTGCTAGCGCAACTGCCGTTAAAAAAATGGTTTGGGTGCTCGTGAGCGAGTTTATTTGTCTGCTGCTCAGTCCGCTGAATGCCGCGGAGGTAAACGCTGCTATTTGGCTTCCAGTTAACGAGCTAACCTGTGCGACATTCAGTGCGGCCACTTGAGAGGAGCTGAGTGTACCAATCTGAAGAGAGTTGAATCCGAGGATGCTATCGGACGTGAGGGATGCGAGTTGTGCGCTGGATAATGTGGAGATCCCGCTGCTGGAAAGTGCATTAAGTTGGGTGCTGTTGATTGCCCCCAACTGTCCTGTGGTGAATCCTTTTACGGCGTCGGAGTTTAGCCTGGCCAGTTGTAATTCATTCAGGCCACGGATCTGCGCCGTACTCAGCGCGGCAATTTGTCGCGAGGTAAATCCGCTGACTTGAATGGTGGTCAGGCCTCCCAGCGTGTCGGTTGAAAACCCTGCCAGTTGCTGAGTGGTTAGACCGCTGATGGCCGGAGCGCTCAGAGCGATGATCTGGGAGCTGGTTAGTGCGTTAATTTGGGACGAGCTCAGACCGGCAACGTAGCTCGAATTAAAAGCAGCCAACTGGGTTGAACTCAGGCTCGAGATGCTGGCCGTAGTGAAAGCTGAAACCTGTGAGCTGGAAAAAGCGCGGATTCCGGCAGCAGTAAGGGCCGCGGCCTGGCTGCTGGAAAAGGTCGCGATTTGACGGGATGTAAATCCCTTTACCGCAGACCCAGTAAGTGCGGCCACTTGAGGCGCGCTCAGAACGCTTATCTGGACGGTGCTGAGTGAGGCGATCTGCTGGGAGTTTAATCCGCTGGCTTGAATTGGGCTTAGTCCGGCTATGGCATCAGTCGACAAAATGGCCAGCTGTCTGGTGGTGAGCCCACTGATGGCAAACGCACTCAGGGCCGAAATTTGGGCGCTGCTTAAAGCGTTGGTCTGGATGGTACTCAGAGCGGCAGTCTGGAGTGCGGTGAGTACGCTGATCTGCGTGGTCGTCAGTGCGGCGATACTCACTGATGTAAGTCCAGGAATCTGCGTGCTATTGAGTGCGCGAAATCCGGCGGTTGCGAGTGCCGTGACCTGGCTGCTGCTCAAGGCGGCGACCTGTCGGGAGGAAAGTCCCTGGATTGACGCGACATGGATCGCTGCCACTTGCGTATCGCTGAGGACACTGATTTGGACTGTGTTTAGCGAGCCCAGTTGGCTGGAATTCAAGCCAGTGACTTGGAGGCGGGTGAGTCCTGTGATGCCAGTGCTGGATAGTCCTGCAAGTTGGGTCGTGGTGAGCCCAGTAATGGCGGCGACGCTTAGGGTGGAAACTTGCGTACTTGTAAGCGCATTGATCTGGCGGGTGTTCAGCGCGGCGATCTGGCTGGAATTGAGTGAGCCGATCTGAGCCGTGGTAAACCCGGCTATCCTTGCGGGTAAAAAGCTGGCGAGCTGCGCAGAAGAGAAGGCTCGGATTCCAGCAACTGTGATGGCTGTAACCTGGCTGCTGTTTAGCGAGGCAATCTGTCGGCTCGTCAAACCGATTAATTCTGAAGTGGCCAGAGCGGCTACCAAAGTCCCCTCCAGCGTGTTGATCTGTAACGTGCTCAGGGCTGCGATTTGCGCTGAACTCAAGCGGTTGACTTGGATGGAGGTCAGCCCGGAGAGGTTGGACGTGGAGAAGCCGGCAACCTGTGCACTCGAAATGACTGCGATGTTGTCGGTGGCCAGCGCGGCAATCTGACTACTGTTCCATGCGGCAATCTGCCTGGAGGAGAGCCCATTGATTCCATCCCGACTCAGAACTGCTATCTGGGTCGGGGTGAAAACGCTAACTTGTCCGGTCGTTAGCGCCGCGAGTTGCTGAGAGTCAAGGGCAGCGACTTGTGGCGTCGTCAGAGCGGCGATGGTTTGAGTGGAGAATACAGTGAGCTGTCTGGAAGAGAGGCCTTTGATGGCTGGGGCGCTCAGGGCGGAAATCTGAAAACTGCTGAGTGAGTTGAGCTGTCGGGTACTCAAGCCCGGGATTTGCGCGGGAGTGAATGCCACAAGCTGGATGGAGGTCAGAGCGGCGATGTTATCTGTGGCAAAGGTCACAAGCTGGGCAGAGGAGAGGGCACGGATCTGCGCGGGTGTGAGAGCCAAGGTCTGTGCGCCCGTGAAGTTAGCGAGCTGCGTTGTGCTCAGCCCTTTGATGGCGGACGCATTGAGGGCCGATATCTGGAAGTCACCGAGAGCGAGTAACTGGGCCGTACTCAGCGACCTTACTTGTTGAGAGTTCAGTGTGCTTACCTGGACTGTGGTGAGCAGGGAAATGCTTTTGGTCGAGAAGCTTGTGAGTTGGCTTGTAGAGAGACCTTTGATCGCTGCGAAATTTATAGCGACAAGCTGTGAATCATTGAGAGCCGCAAATTGGGAGCTCTTCAACGCCGCGATTTGAGCGGAATGAAAGGCGTTGATTTGGGCGGTGGTAAGACCGGCTATGTTGGCGGTCAAAAAGCCAACAATAGAGGCACTGGAGATGGCCTCGAGTTCACCGGTTGTCAGGGCGAGTGTCTGGCTGGTGTTGAGCGTGGCAACCTGCCTGGAAGAAAGGCCTCGAATTGCGCTGATGTTCAACGCACCGATCTGGAGTTCACTTAGTACGCTGAACTGGGCGGTGGTGAGCGCAGCCAGTTGATCCGAGCTCAATGCGCCAACCTGGGTGACGCTCAATCCGGCGATAGAGGGTGTGGAGAAGCTGGCAATTTGTGCGGTGGAGAAAGCGCGGATTCCAGCGACAGTGAATCCCGATGTCTGGGAGCTGAGTAAGGAGGCGATTTGTTGGCTCCCAAGCCCCCTGACCGCCGCGGTTGCTAAGGCTGCGAGTTGGGTGCTGTTGAGTGTGCCAGTCTGCGAGAGGCTTAATCCTGAGAGTTGGGTCGAACTGAAAGCCGTGATCTGAGGAGCCGCCAGGACGAGAATACTTGTCGTGGCGAGGCTCGAAATTTGGGTGCTTGAAAAAGCGGTGATTTCTCCGGTCGTCAGCGCCAGGGTTTGGCTACTGCTGAGCGTAGCGACCTGGTTAGTCCGGAAACCCACGACGGCCAGTGGATCCAGGGCGGCAATCTGAGAGCTCAGAAATACTGCGAGTTGAGATGTGCCTAGGGCGGCAAGTTGAGCGGAAGTTAGCGAATTTACCTGGGCGCTGGTGAGGCTCGGTATTATGTCGGCGGAGAGTGTCGAGAGCTGCCGGGTGGATAAGCCTTTTATAGAAAGGGCATTTAGCGCGGTGATTTGAGCGCTGCCCAATGCTCCAATCTGGAGCGTGCTCAGGGACGCAACCTGAAGTGAACGGAGGGCTGCGAGCTGTATCGTTGTAAGAGAGGCAATTTTGTCGGTGGAAAATCCAGCGAGTTGCACGCTCGATAACGCTGAAATTCCCTGCGCAGTCAGCGACTGCGTCTGGATGGTGCTGAGCGTTGCAATCTGGCTGGAAGAAAGGCCTCTAATTCCAATAGCAGCTAAAACAGCAACTTGGACGGTTGTGAGGGCGCGGATCTGGGCAGTGCTGAGGGTGGCGAGTTGAACGGAACTAAAGGCTCGAATTTGAGAAAGAGTCAGTACGCCAACCAGGTCAGACGAAATACCCGCTATCTGTTTGGTGGTGAGGCCCGGAATTGCTGCAAAACTTAATGCACTCAGCTGGTCGCTGCTCAGCGCGGCAATTTGCGCTGTGGTTAGAGCGGAAACCTGCGCGGAGGAAATAACTCGAAGCTGGGCGAGGGGCAGGATCGAGAGCTGTGCCGTGGATAAAGAAAGGAGCTGCGCTGTCGTCAGCCCGAGAATCACGCTGGGGGTGAGGCCATATAGATCTGTGGTTGCCAGGGTTGGCGTGTCTATATTGCTCATTGCGTATTAGAACCCAAATGGAGTTACGGCCGGAGTTCAAGATTTGAAAGGACGCGCAGCGGATCCCGTCGGTAGCCGAGATCCAAACTGGAAACGTCTTTGAGCCCAGCTGTGTTTGCAGGCCCTTTGTTGGAGACCGATGTCTCTTTTGGCAAAAAATCGGAGCACCTATTTCAAATGCTCGCGGGCGTATTCGGGGAAGCGGCTCTGGAGACGGTTTAAAGTGTCTGCGGCTTCCTTGACCTTGCCTGCTTCTTTGTAAGCGCGATGCGCCTTTTCGAGAGCTAGGGGTGACAGTTCGTTGTCGTCGATGGCCACTGCGACACTTGCGTAAAGCTTGGCGGCGGGTTCCCATTCGTTTTTTGTGGCCTGGATGTCGCCCGCGATGATGCGGGCTTCGCCATTAAGTCGGCCCTCGGGTTGCAAGCGCAGCGTCTCTTCGACGGTCTTTTGTGCTGCGGCCGTGTTTCCTTTGCCCAGTTCCGCGCGGCTTCTGGCAAGTAGACCCAAAGCCTGCGTGGCCGGCTGGTTTACAAGTTTCAGATAGGCGTCGGCTGCGGAAGTTGCTCCGTCAAAGTTTTTTGTATGCAGCCGGCTTTGAGCCAAAGCGAGCCAGTCGGTCTCTTTCACACTTTCGCTCGAGCACAACAAAGTCTGGACTGGCTCGGCTTTCTCGTAGGCCTTGGTTTCCACAAACTGCTTGGCGCACCAGCGAAGAACGTCGGCTGGAACCTTCGTTTTTGCTTTCGGAAGATATTCTTCCACGCGTGCCCACAGGGTGTCGGGGTCGTTGAGATTAAAGGCGCAATAGATGAGCCGCAGGCTGTCAGATTCGAAATATTTTTCGGGATCCAGTTTGCGCGCCTCGGGCAGATGAAGCGCAGCCTTTTTATAGTCCCGATTTTCGAAGGCTGCCCAACCAATCCAGTGGTGAGCTTGTGCGCATTCGGGGCTGTTTGGGTAATCCTTGAGTAGCTTTTCAAAGAGAGCCGCTAGCCCGGTGTTGTCGGATTGTTCGCCCCGAAGTAAGGCTAGCTGGACTATCGCATTTTGACGCTCCTCGGCCTTTGGATACTTTTCAATAATAAGGCGGTAATCTTTCTCGGCCGCTGGATAAGCCTTTCCACGCCTGTGAGTCTCCGCCCGCCAGGCAAGAGCTGTTGGTGCCATGGCGTGATCAGGGGCGATCGCCAAGAACTGGCTGGTGGCGTCGATGGTTTGTTTGGCATTCCCCGAGCGTACGGCACAGGCCGACCAGAGGAGCAGGGCGTCAATGCGGCGTTGCGGTTCGAGGTCCTTGGATTTCACCGCACTCGCATAGGCTTCCCCGGCGTTTGTAAAATCATTCTGGGAACGGAGAATCTCCGCCTTCATCAAAAGTGAGTTGTCGCGGTCCGCTGGCCCAGGAGAGGTTGCTAGAAAGGCATCAATCTCCTGGGTCAGCTGCGGGCTCTTGAGGTTGTAGATGCAAACGAGCCTGGCATATCGAGTTGCGCGTGCCGCAGTGGAGTTTGGGGCGACCTCAACGATTCTGTTGAAAACCACCAAAGCCTCCTGGTGTTGTTTCAGCTGTCGGTATGCGTTGGCAACAAGAGCCAGAACGTCCGGGAGTTGTTCGGGGAGGATTTGGGATTCAACTGCAGTAAAGGCCTCGATTGTTTTCTGATGCAGGCCCAGGGCTGCGGTTGTCTGTAAAATCCCCAGACGCAGGAGTCCGTGCCATTGTTCGGTGCCGGGCGCAGCCAAGGCTGCCTGCATCGCAGCCAAGGCCTTCTTGGGCTCGTCGAGTTTGAGTAAGGTGAGGGCTGCGCGGGTAGCGGACTCGGCCTGGATTTCGGAGTTTTGAGCTTTCGCTGCCAACGCGTTGAATCTGGGTAGTGCGTCGCTATGGCGACCGGCGTCCTCAAGGAGAAGGGCAAACTGAAATTGGCTGGCTTCACGGAATGGATGAGCTTCGGCGAGTTCTGCCAGAGCTTGGAATGCATTGCGCGCCTCAAGTTTACGTCCGAGAAGTTGCAGGCAGCGTGCGGAAAAGTATTGAGCGCTCAGTTTGGCGCTGGATTGCTCTATGAGCTGGGCTGCCTTTTTGTAGTGGGCCAAAGCCGCAGTATAATCGCCTTCAGGGAATTCAAATTCGGCGAGTTTATAAGCCGCGATCCCAGCCAGTGGGCCGGGGTGGGTGGAAGCGAGCTGTTTGCTGTAATACAGTCGTGCGGAAGTGGTGTTCCCCAGCTTTTGATGGGCTTCACCAATTCGAAAGAAGGCCGTGCCAATTTTGGCTGAGGCTGGAAACTGTTCAATGAAACGTAAATATTCGGCGGTCGCTGCGTCCCATTGTTTCTGCGCAAAAAGGGCGTCAGCCAAGTCGAACTGGATGTCCTCTGGGCTGGTGGCTGGAGCTAATGCAGGAGCCGCAGGTTTTGCTAGCGGAGTCGGATTGGGTTCGGCGGGAAGAGGCGATTCCGTGCGGAAGGTTGGCGAGGATGGTTCAATACGGGCCGGAGCGGGAGATGTTGGCGGCTCTGGAGTTGGATTCACCGGGACGGCCCGCGGGATTTGTTCCGAATCCTGAGACTTTGAAACTGGGATGGCTTTGGGCGGAGTTGGTGCGGCTTGCGCAATACTTACCAGAGCCAAGCTTGTCAGGAACCGCCGTTTCATTGCCCCTTGGATGTTGCAAATGCCACATTCCAAATGCCCGCCTGACGGCAGGTATCCAACACTTGAACGATGTGTTCGTAGTCGGTTTTAACATCGCCACGCAAAATAATTGCGTAATCTGGGAACAGGGCGGCCAGACTTTTTAGGCGCTCAAGCAGGACATCGGGTTTGATTTGTTTTCGATCCCAAACAACGGTGCCGTCGGCTTTGACGTTCAGAACCGTCTGATTGACGACAGGGTTACTTTCCTGGCCGGCCTGGGCTGCGGGAACGCGTACGTCCAATTCATTTTCCTTACGCGCCATACTCCACGTCACCACGAAAAAACACAGCAGCACGAGGAGGATGTCCACCATCGGTGCGATCTGGAAGGCTACGGTGACCGGTTCGCTGCGGTTACGGAATCTCATTGGAACAAGGGGGCTGGAATCCCGAGGGACGGATTAAAATTCGTCGTCCGAGCGGCTTGGTTCGCGGCGGCGTTGGTAGCTCGTGGCCATCAGGCCCATGAAAACGCTAGAAGCACCTTCGAGCTCGGAAATGAGCGATTGCACCCGGTTGCGGAAGATGGCGTAAAATCCTGCAGCAATTACAGCTAGCACCAGACCGGCCGCGGTTGCAACGAGCGCTTCAGAAACCCCGCCGGCGAGGAGAATGTCGCGCGATAGGGAAGAGTTGCCATTACCAATAGCGGCGAAGGAACGGATGATACCCAATACAGTCCCGAATAACCCGACCATTGGCGCAAGAATGCCAATGTCTGCAAGGTACGCGACCCGGTGCTGAATGGTCGAAGCTTGAGCACTTCCTTCGGCTTCTGCGATTTCCTTGAGGCATTCAAATGGGGCGCCCGGATTCTTTGTGGCGAAGTCGAGCGTGCGGTGTACTACCCGAGCTAAGGCTTCACCGTGTCGGTTGGATACTGCGAGTACGCCTAGGTAATCTTTTTTTCGAATGAGTACCTCTACAGTGCTCACGTACTGGCGCGAAACAATCGCTCCGCGGCGAAGGGTAATCGCGTAACCGACGATCATCATTCCGGCGAGAACCGACAGGCCGCCGAGGGGAATCATGGCCCATCCACCCTTCTTCAAAACTTCCCACAAGTGCAAGCTGTCATCAGTGGCGTCAGCTGCTTTCTCCACGGGGGCAGGGGAATGTGCTGCAGCTGCCGCTGGAGGCAGGGGTTTTGGCGGTTTAGCGGACCCTTCTTGAGCGAAACCGAGAGTTACGCTGCAAAGCAGGGCCGTGAGGGTTACAATGGCTTTCATGGGCGGAGAGTGAAACCAACAGTGTATGCGCCTCGGCCTGGGATGCAACTATAGGCCTAATGGAGAGAGGGCGCGCCCGATCGAACTCCGTCTATGCCAGAATTTCAAAACCCTTTGCCTGAAAAACCTCAATCGAGTGCACTTCCTGACGTTTGATGTGTCCCTTCAGGTGGCTTTTTTGAATTTCTTCCAAAAATTCGATCACCTCATTTTCTTGTCCACAAACTTGAAGCTCCACTCGTCCGTCTCGCAGGTTGCGCACCCATCCGGTGATCTCGAATCCGCGAGCCAACTCTTTGACAGAATATCGAAATCCGACGCCCTGAACCCGGCCTTCGTAGAACACCTGTTTGCCTGTCATATCCCCTCAAACTATGTCGGAGGACGGGTTCGCCAAGGTTATCCTGACCAGTTGGGTGCCTTCTCCGATGCGTTTTCACCCTAAAATAGTTTCCCCCTCGATTTCGACTCGCTAAATGGATGACTCGCACAACATTTCCACGCACTCTTTGTTCCCATGGCCACCTATATTGAAATGCCTAAGCTTGCCGACACGATGATGGAGGGGACCCTCCTCAAGTGGCGTAAAAATCTCGGAGATAAAGTGGCTACGGGAGACGTGCTTGCCGACGTTGAGACCGATAAGGCGACGATGGAAATCGAAAGCTTTGACGACGGTATTCTCCACGAGTTTCTTGTTCAGGCTGGCCAGAAAGTTCCGATTGGAACCCGCCTTGCGGTGATTCTTGGCAAGGGTGAGGCGGCTCCTGCACCGGGACATTTTGCGTCGCAGCAGGCACCAAAATCTGTGGCACCTGCGGTTCCTGTCGCGGGTGGTGTGGCCTCGGGGTCCGCGTTTGTCGTTGGGCCTGTAACGGTCATGTCTGAAGTCGCCACTGGTGCCCGGGTGAAGAGTTCGCCGCTGGCTCGAAAGCTCGCTGTTGAAAAAGGCGTGCAACTCGCTACTCTCCAAGGCTCTGGTCCCGGGGGACGGATTGTCGCCAAGGACGTCCAGTCCGCCAAGGCTGGCACAGTTGCGACACCGGTAGCTGCCGTCACTAGCGCTCCGATTGCGGCGCCAAACGCCGGACCGGGCGACCAAACGATTGCGTTAAGCGGTATGCGTCGGGTGATCGCAGAGCGCCTGCTGGCAAGTAAAACGCAGATCCCTCATTTCTATCTCCATATTGAAGTGGATGCGGGCCCGATGATGCGGATGCGGGCTGAGTTGAATGCCGGCGGAGAAAAAGAAGGCGCGGTGAA
The DNA here is from genome assembly GCA_945883955.1 of Akkermansia muciniphila. Taxonomy (GTDB): domain Bacteria; phylum Verrucomicrobiota; class Verrucomicrobiia; order Chthoniobacterales; family Chthoniobacteraceae; genus Chth-196. Next base: position 6,914 of record CAMCYN010000013.1, on the reverse strand, counting down.
GATCACCGTAAATGACTTTATATTAAAGGCAGTAGTGGCTGCTGCGGTTCGTGTTCCTGCTGTTAATGCCTCCTTTGCAGGTGATTCGATCGTCCAGTTTGCTTCTGTGAACCTCGCAGTCGCGGTAGCTGTGGATGACGGATTAGTGACGCCGGTGGTTCGGGATGCCCAGACCAAGAGTTTGGTGGGAATCAGCGCCGCCGTGAAGGATCTCGCTACACGTGCCCGTGGCAAGAAGCTAAAGCCAGATGAATATCAGGGCGGGACGATTACGGTGTCTAACCTCGGGGCATACGGCATTGAATTTTTTGACGCCATCATCAACCCGCCGCAGGCGGTTATCGTGAGTGTTGGCGCTCTTCAAAAGAAACCGGTAGTGGGCCCCGGGGATACAATCGTCGTCGGACAACGTCTGGCGATCGGCGTGAGTGCAGACCATCGCGTAGTTGATGGTGCCGTTGGGGCCCAGTATCTGGGTGAACTGAAACGTCTCCTGGAAGCGCCGACCCTCCTTCTGCTTTAGTCGTCGGTGAGGCTTGCACAGAGAAAACTGCCGGATGCTAAAGCTTTTTCCGCTGCCAGCCTCCGGCACTTTTCTTCCCGCCGCCTTTCGGCGTCCCCTTCACCGGCCGCTTGGCGGGTTCGAGTTTGGTGAGGCCTGCCCCAGCTTTGAGCTCCTGAATTTGATCTCGAAGTAATGCGGCCCGTTCATATTCAAGCGAGGCGGAGGCGGCAATCATCTCCTCGTGAAGTTCCCGGAGGGTTTCGGTGAGCGAAAAGCTTCCGCCGTCCTGCTGGACTACGCCCGCCTCCACGGCCTTACCTTTGAGAATCGTATGTAGGCTTTCCTGTACGGCTCGTCGCACGCTTTGCGGTGTAATACCGTGTTTCTCATTGTAAGCCATTTGACGCGAACGCCGGTACTCGGTGATGGAGATGAGTCCCTCCATACTGCGGGTGATTACGTCGGCAAAAAGATAGACCTCTCCATTGATATGTCGTGCGGCGCGCCCAGCTGTCTGAATCAGTGAGGTTTGGGAGCGCAGATATCCTTCTTTATCCGCGTCGAGGATACACACCAGAGAGACTTCGGGTAGATCCAGGCCCTCTCGTAAAAGGTTAATGCCGATGAGAATATCGAACTCCCCAGCCCTAAGTCCGCGCAGGATTTCGACCCGCTCGATCGTATCTACGTCGCTGTGCAAATACCGCACTTTGAAATCGAGATCCTTGAGATACTCGGCAAGGTCCTCAGCCGTTCGTTTCGTAAGGGTGGTGATGAGTACCCGCTCCTTTTGTTCTACCCGTGCCCGGCAAAGTTCCATGCAGGCATCGATCTGGTCCTTTAATGGCCGGATTGAAATTTTTGGATCAATGAGGCCCGTAGGGCGTATGATTTGTTCAACAATGAGGGGAGCTCCGGGTGAGGAGACATCAAACTGTTCGATGGGAGCGTCTGTCCGAGAAAGTCTGGGCGCGGGACGCTCAGCCGCCTCCGGTGAACCGGGTTTGGGATTGGGAATAAACTGCGTATTCCCCACCACGGAGTTTCGAATCTCAAAGGGGGCCGGAGTTGCGCTGATGTAGAGTGTTTGATCTGTCATTTCTGCGAATTCCGGGAAATTAAGCGGGCGATTATCCAGAGCGCTCGGTAGCCGGAACCCGTGATCGACAAGGGTCGTCTTGCGGGCGCGGTCGCCCTCAAACATCCCGCCGACTTGTGGAATCGTGGCGTGGGATTCATCGACCACGAGCAGGTAGTCCTTTGGAAAGAAGTCGAGCAGTGTGTAGGGACGCGAACCCGGTGGCCGCCCTGTGAGGTGGCGCGAATAGTTTTCGATACCGCTGCAGAAGCCCATCTCCTGCATCATCTCCAGATCATACTCGGTACGCATCCGGAGGCGTTGCGCCTCAATGAGTTTTCCGTTTTTCTCAAACCACTGGATGCGTTCTTCCAGCTCTTCGCGAATGGAGCGCATGGCCTTTTGAAGTTTATCGTGGGGAGTGACAAACTGTTTGGCTGGGAACAGTGTGAAAACGGAGAGTTGCTCAAAGGTGTGACCAGTTAGCGGGTCGAAGCGAGATAGGCGGTCGATCTCGTCGCCGAAAAATTCAATGCGGAAGGCTTCTTCGTCTTCCGATCCGGCTTGAACCTCGACGGTGTCGCCACGAACGCGGAATTTTCCACGACCGAAAGCGATGTCATTGCGTTCGAAGAGCATGTCCACCAGCTTTGTGAGAAGCGCCTCTCTGGAGAGGGCTTGTCCCACTTTGAGGGTTAACAACATCTCAAGAAAATCCACAGGCGATGCCAACCCGTAGATGCACGAAACTGAGGCGACCACAATTACGTCCCTTCGGGTGAGTAGCGACGAGGTCGTTGATAGACGGAGGCGCTCGATTTCCTGGTTAATTGCGGAATCCTTTTCAACGTAGGTATCGGAGGACGGAATGTAGGCCTCGGGTTGATAGTAATCGAAGTAGGAGACGAAATATTCGACGGCACTCTTTGGAAAGAATTGCCTAAACTCGGAGTAGAGTTGGGCTGCGAGGGTTTTGTTGTGGGAGATAACCAGCGCGGGGCGCTCAAGTTCCCGGATTATGTTAGCGGCGGTAAAAGTTTTGCCCGAACCTGTGACGCCCAGCAGGGTCTGATGGCGGTTGCCGGCTTGAATGGAGCGGGTCAGTTTGGCAATGGCCTGAGATTGGTCACCGCGGGGTTGAAAATCAGAGGCGAGCTCAAAAGACATGGCGAAAAGATACGGCCTGAATGCTGCTGCGCAAAGGGGCGTAAGCTCCGTGGTTGTGAAGACGTTTGCCGAGTGAAAGGAGGGCTGCTGTTTTAAGCCTTGCGGCTATGGGATGGGCCCGTAGAGTTGAGGGCGCGGACATGCTGTCTGCAATGTCGGGGTGTAGCTTAGCTTGGTAGAGCGCCTGGTTTGGGACCAGGAGGTCGTAGGTTCGAATCCTATCGCCCCGACCACTTTCTTTTAGTCCGTCCGTCACTGTTTTTGCCCGTAACTGCTTATTTTGAGGCGTTTGCGGGCTTTTTCTTGCCCGAATGGCAGGGGCTCGGGTTGTCAGAGTGCCGCCAAAATGGGCCAGTTTTGAGCCTTGAGACGTGACCCGGACGGGAACATGTTTGGGTATGAAACTGAGGAAGAGAATCCGGAAAGACCGCCCGGAATCATGGGAGGTGGACCTCGGGATGGTGCATGGGAAGCGGGTGCAGCGCTTCTTCAAAAATAAGGCGGAGGCGGAGCGGTTTTTCACCCAAGTCAAGGAGGCGCGGCGCAGGGATGGCGATCGAGCGTTGCTGGAAACTTGGGAGATCACGGAATACCGGTCAGCGAAGGCGGCATGCAAGGAAATGGGAATCCAGTTGTCCGAGGCCATGGAGGTTTGCCGGAAATACTATCTCCCTCCCGTTGCTGCACCAGCCCTGCCTGAGCTGCTCGGGTTGTTTCTCGACTCGAAAACCGCCACCGGCCGGCGGGCGAATTACGTCACGGCCCTCAAAAACTCCATCGGCGCATTCATCGGGGCGCACAAGGGCGTGGAGCTGGCGGCGCTATCACGGGACGTGGTCGCAAAGTACATCTACAGCATGGGGGTCGGGCCCAAGTCGCAACTCAACACCCGGGGCGACATCCGCTCGTTCTTTGAGTGGGCGCGGAAGGCAAAATTCCTAGCCAAGAACCCTCTGGTTGGCGACGACGGCCACATCGAGATCGATGAGCCAGAGCGAGACAAGGAAATCACTGCATTTGGCGTGGAGGAGGTCGCGGCGATTCTTAGGGCGTGCTTGCGGCCTGAGTTCCGGAATCTCATGGGGTACGTGACAGCGGCGGTGTTTCTGGGCGTCCGGCCTGAGGAGATCAAGCGCAGCCCTTTGAGCTCCCTGCACCTTCGGGAAAGGACGTTTGTTGTGTTGGGCCTGCACGCAAAGACCAGGTCACGCAGGACCATTGGTATGCCCCGGGTTGCTGCCGTCTGGTTTCGCTTATGGCGCTGGTACTGCCCCGATATGCCCGCCTTCGCATTCCCGAACCTCCGGAAGCGGTTTGACGCTCTACGGAAGGCGGCGGGGATCACTGTCTGGCCTCATGATGTGCTACGGCACACGTTCGGCTCGATGCACCTGGCGGCGTTCGAGGATGAGGCTCTCACGCAAAAGATGATGGGCCACCGGCCAGGCGAGGACACGTTTGTGCAACATTACCGGGCGACATACACCGTTTCGGGGGCGCTGCTTACGAAACGGATCGCGACCGAATTCTGGGCACTCACGCCGAAGAGGGTGCGGTGATGTCGTAAGGATGCCCGATCTGGAAGGGACATGCTCCGCTCTAGGCGACTTGCCCGGCGGGCGTTCACATGCTCTGCTGGCATGATATGCGTACACTCTACTGCTTGCCGACCGTGGCATGTTTGGTCCTCGGCGCCATGCACGTACAGGCCCGCCTAGGAGAGACTGAAAAGGAGATTGAGAAACGGTATGGCCCGAACATTAACCTTAAGCTTACGCCAGGCGAATCCGCCCGCGAAAAGGAGGGAAGTTATTCCTACAAGGGATTCCTCATTTTCGTGTCGTTTTTCGACGGCAAAAGCCACGCGGAACGGTACACCACAGGAGAGCCAGAAGGACTTTCGGACACCCAAATCGATGCGCTGCTAAAGGCAAACGCCGGCGAGGACCCTTGGAGGAAAGTTGTTGATAAACCGGAGCAGAAATGGTGGAGGGCTCGAGGCGGAGATGTCGTCGCATGTTACTCGAAGACTGGACTTTTCCCGCAACTAATGGTCTCCACAGGAGAGTATTGGACGTTTATCGGCGAGCGGCTTGAGCAGAAGGCAAAGAAGGGCGTCGAGGGGTTCTAGGGACCACAGAGAGCGCTGTCGGTCCGTTAAAAAAAGTTTCTCTTTTTAGCATCTGCCACTTGCCCGGTGGCGCAATTCGTCCCAAGAGCTCAATATGAGGGACGACACTACCATCACCACAACATCGGCAGCGCATCCGGCGAAAAAACACGCAGTGGAACCCAACGGGTTACCGGCATTCGTTGGGGGTACACCCGGCGACGTCCTACCCACTAAATCATACTGTGGCCGGACTATGAACCCACAGACCTACGCGCTATTGCTGGAAATTGCTCAACTTGAAAATGTTACTCCACAGGAGGTGATGGAGAGGATCGTTGAGAGTGTGCTTGAGCAAGCCAAAGACAACGAGGACACAATCGATACGATACGCGACCTAATCATAAATCCTTCTTCAGCTCTTTCTTAGCTGCGTTTTCTCGGATTCTGATTACCTCACGGTAATGCTCCCATGCTAGTTCAACGAGTCGGGATGTGCTGACGCCAAGCAGGTTAGATGCCGTTGTGATCTCCTCTTTGATGTCCTTATCAATCGTTAGATGTAGGTATGGCCGCACTCGGACCGCAGGTTTTCTGGGTTTTTTTGATGGCTCTTTAGTGTCTGTCATGGCGAGAAATAGGTTCGTTTTGTTCCTGTTCCGTGGATGTGTGATCTCACATTTTACTTTCGGTGTGATCACACATCTGGCACAACGTGCACCGCATGAGCCAACAAAAGAAGCAGAAACTAAAGGGGGACCGGATCGTTATCCGGGTTAAACCCGAAACCAAACGGGAGATCATGGAAGAGTCGGAGCTGGAGGATTGCTCAGCCTCCTCCATAATTCGCACAGCGGTACTCACATTCCTGCGGGCGAGAAAGCGCCTCCGGGCAGAACAGGAGGTGAGGGCATGACACCGCTAGACCTAACAATCGGCGTGGCGCTCAGTCTCGCCATCTCCGCCTGCTACGGCGAACTGTGCAGGCGCTCTGGCTATCAGGCCGGCATCAGGCGCGGTACCGCGATCCGGGACGAGGCCAGCACGTTCGCCGCACTGCACGCTGAACGCCGGCCGTACTGCGAGCACCAACCCAGCGGCCTCAACTAGCCATGAGCGAGCAGGAGCAAATCGAGCAGATTTGGAAAGCGGTCAGCGTGATCGCTGAAAAGATCGACCGCTTACCCATCCCGGACGGGTTGCTATCCTGTGACAACCTTCGCAACATCCTATCCGTTGGCGGCAAACGCAAATCGGCCAGATGGCTCGAGCGCGAATTGGCGACCCAAGAATGGCAGCGAATCCTCAAGCCAGTGAAAGTCGGGCTGACGATCGGATTCCGCCGCCGCGACGTAGACAAGTTGCTCGAGCACCTCGAGCGATAACCACTTCCCCACAGGGGCTTAATAAAACCGGCTAACGCCAACAAGGCACCTTCGTGCCCAGACACCACCACATGACAGCTACACCCACAATTCAAACTCCGCCGCCGAGGCTGACCCAGCGCCTCGTATTCAACCCGTCCGGACGCCGCGACCGTGGCGCAAGTATCGTGATCCGCATCACCGAAATGGAGCAAGCGCTCCATTGTCTGCAACTCGCGGAAAACGAGCACATCACCAACCTGCAGCGCCAGGGCGTCAAGGGCCTCCGGTACAACACGGTCCGCTACCAGCAGCTCACCGGTCGAGTGTCCTACGGTGCCCGCCTCATAGGCTGGGTAATAGACGAGGAGCTTTGGTCCGCCATACGCGGCACGGTGCTCGCTTTCGAACCTAACATCGCGGCAACAGCCCACCTCGCAGCAACGACGGAGGTGGCCCGATGAGCGACCTCGCGCTTGTTCCGCTTGCTCCGACGTCTGCCTTAGCGGCTCCCTCTCTGTTCTCAGATGTGGCCGCCTTCGAGGGGGCCCTACGCATCGCTACCGTTATGAGTAAATCCACGATGGTCCCTAAGGACTATCGTGGTGAAGCTAACGCGAGCAACATCATCATCGCCATGGAGTTGGCCGGACGGATTGGCATGGGGCTAATGCCAGTGATGCAAAACCT
>CAMCYN010000012.1 GCA_945883955.1 Akkermansia muciniphila | reverse complement strand
GGTCAACGCATCACTCACTCCCAGGCGCAGGGTCCCCGCCAGCACACTCGTCGATCCGGTGTAGGTGTTTGCCCCATACAAAATCACCGTGCCCGCGCCGCTTTTGGTGAGCGCCCCCGATCCGCCCAGCACAGAGGTGATCGTGCCGCTCAGCGCTTGCACACTCGCCGCAATCAGGGTTCCCCCGGTGATTGAACCACTCGTCAAAGTCACCGCCCCCACCGTTTCGGTGAACCCAGCCAGATCCAGCCGTCCCACGGCAATGTCCACCGCCCCCGTGTCCAGCAACCGCTCCGAACCACCCAAACGAATAGTCCCCGCACTGATCCGGGTCCCGCCAGCATAGGTGTTCGAGCCTTGGAGCAGAACCGTTCCCGAACCGATTTTAGTCAAATTTCCAGCCCCAGCCAGGACCGAAGATATCGTGCCAGAGAGCACCCCGAAGGCCCCCGCTTCCAGGGTCCCTCCTGTGATCGAGCCGCTCATCAGCGTCAATCCCGCCACACTCTGCGAAGTTGTCCCCAAAGCCAGTTCCCCGGCGGACACCGTCACGTCCCCCGCCACCGACAGTGTGTTATCCACCGCCAACCGTAATGTCCCGGCGTTCACCGTGGTTCCCCCCGTAAACCCGTTCGCACCACTCAAAGTGACAGTGCCCGCCCCGTTCTTCACCAGGCTGGCGGTGTTATTCCCAAGACTGGCCAGGATCGTCCCGCTGCTCAAATCGTACGTGTTCGCCAGGAGCGTCCCGCTCATAACGATGCCGCCGCTTTGGGTAAACACCCCGAGCGTCTGCGAATACCCCCCTAATCCGAGCACCCCACCGCTCACCGTCATATCGCCCCCCGCGCTGAGCCGGTTATCGCCCCCGCTCAATAACAGCGACCCCGCACTGAGTGTCACCCCACCACCGAACGTATTCGTTCCACTTAAAGTCAGCATCCCATTCCCAAGTTTGGTGAGGCCGAACCCCGCGCCGCCATCCCCGAGGACCCCGCCAATCGTCACCGCACTGTCTACGGTTAGCGTCCGGCTCGCGCTCATAGTCACTGCCCCGGTCAAGGTCAGCGGAGCGCTGTTAGTAGAATCCCCAAGCGTGACGTCTGCGGCCAGCGTCACCGCGTTGGCCAGCGAATGACTCGTGACGTTGTGATCTCCGGAGAGTCGCCCGCCACTCAACACCAGCGTGCCCGTTCCCAAGGCGGAGTCGTTCCCCACCCGGAGCGTTCCGGCGCTGAGCGTGACTCCGCCCGCGAAGGTGTTCGTGCCGCTCAGACTCAGGGTTCCCAGACCAGTTTTGGCAAGGGCCTGCACACCGGTCGTCCCGCCGCTGATGGTTCCCGACACCGTCAGATGATCCCCGGTTCCCGCCACCGACACGGCCAGATCACTCTCAGCCACCACCGGCAACGCAATCGTATGTGTCCCGGCGTTAACAGCCACCGCCACCGAACCGCTGGTTCCATAAAGCCACAACGCCGCCGTCCCGGATCCGCTCAGTGTGTACCCGGTGTTTGCTACGGACTCGAAACTCAGGGCCTTCAATTGGGTCCGCGCCGATACGAGCGTAATCGTCCCGGCCGTCCCAGACAGCCCCAGCGAGGCGGTATCCGAACCCCGGCTCAACACACCGATCCCCGGAGCATTACCGCTTGCCCAATTCCCGCCGGTGTTCCAGAGGCCGCTCCCTGCCGCCCCGCTCCAAATCCCGTCCCCGGAACCCACAGTGAGCAATATCCGGTTCGTATCGTAAGAGAGCACCTGGGCTAGTCCCCCGGCCGCCGGATTGAGCGTCCCAAACGTCCCCGTAATTTGACCGGTAACCGTCAACAGTTCGTAGGTCCCGACACTCAGGCTCCCCAACAATTTGGCCCCGGCATCATCCAGAATCGTGATGCTGCTGCCCGCCCCGAGCGTCAGCCCGCCATTTACCACCACCCTATCCCCGAGCGTCGCGCCGAGGCTCAGCCGGATCTCGCCATTCAGCGACAGCGCCCCGGTCGTGAGTGTCCCGAACCCGCCCGTGGCGCTCGGAATCAACCGGCCACCCGCCGCCACCGCCAACGTCCCGCTCACCGTCCCCGCGCCGGTCAACGTCTGGGTTGCCCCAAGGGTCCAGCTTCCAGCCGTCGCGCCCCTCACATCGAGAGTCGCGCCCGAGGCCAGCGACACCGTCGCACTCGTCACCGTGCCGTTCCCTGAAAAAGCCAAGGTCCCGGCGCTCACGGTGGTGTTCCCGGTAAATGTGTTCACGCCACTGAACCCAAGAGTCCCGGCCCCGGTCTTCACCAGGGAAAGCGAACCGCCGCCGAGTCCGTCCTGGAGCACCCCGCCAAAGAGACTCAACCCGCTTGCCCGATTCACCGTCAGTGTCCCGGCGAGCACCCCCCCGTTTTCCACTACGGGTGAACCCGGAGTCGCATTCGTATCCAGCCCCGTCAGGGTCAGGTCGTTTCCGTAAAGCTGTAACGTCGTCCCCGCCGCCACACCGCTCCCGAATGTCACACTGTTGGGACTGCTCAGATTGAAAGCCCCGACATTCCCCAACCGGATCGTCCCGCCATTCAGCGTCACACCGCCGGTGAAGGTGTTCGACGCCGAGAGCACCAGAATTCCCGCTCCCTGCTTTGTAAGTGAGCCAGTCCCGATATCGAACCCATCAGCCACCGTGACGCCGCCCGCTCCACCGAAGCTCAGGTTATAACTTCCCGAAATCACGGTCCCGCTGGCCACGTCCAGAGTGAGTGTCCCGGCGTCACTCTGGATCAATGTATCCCCGCCGAGTGTCAGCGCCCCAGTCCAGGTGTTGTTCCCGCTCAGGTTCCGCAGCGCCCCGGTCCCGCCATTCCCCGTCCCGAGCAAGGTCAATGTCTCCGAGGCAAACGTAATTTCTCCCGACAACTCCAACGACGCTCCATTCGAGATGGTTGTCCCGTCCAGTGTCCCGCCCAGGGCCGTCGCATTAGCAAGACTGAGTATCCCGGTATTTACCGTGGTGATTCCGGCGTAAGCATTCGCCCCGCTTAAGAATAACGTACCGGAGCCTGTTTTGGTTAACCCACCGGTATTCGAGGCATCGATGTTCCCGGACAACGTCCCATTGAATCCATTGTTATCCACGCGAATCACGGACGTCCCGCTATTGGTAACGGCATTCGTAACCGTCGCCCCACTCGCCCCAAATTGCAGCGTGCCCCCGCCAAACGTCAGACTCCCGCCGCCACCGAGCGCATTCACGTTCCCGAGATTCAGCGTACCCACACTGAGGGTGGTCAGGCCTGTGTAGGTGTTGCTGCCGGAAAGCGTCAACAGACCGAGCCCGGTCTTCGTTAAGCCCTGCACTCCGCTGGTTCCGCCGCTGATTGCGCCCGAAACGGTCAGTGTATCCGGCGCGTTCGTCACCGTAATCGCCAGATCGCTCTCCGCCACCACAGGCAATGCGATCGTGTGAGTTCCGCCATTCACCGAGACCGCAACGGCGCCCCCTGCATTATACAACCACAACGCGGCCGTCCCGGAACCACTCAGAGTGTACCCGCTACTGGCCGAACTCCCCGCAAGCGACAAACTCAGGAGCTGCGTCTTCGTCGACTCCAGCGTGATCGTCCCCGGACTCGTCCCGAGTAGCGACGCCGTGTCCGAACCGCGACTGAGTGCCACGGTCCCCGGGGCGTTCCCTCTCGTCCAGTTGCCGCCCGTATTCCAGAGACGATCGCCAGCCGCTCCGTTCCAGGTCTCAGACAAGGCACCCACAATCAGCAAAATCCGGTGCGCCTCGTAAGAAAGCACCTGGGCGATACTCGTCACCGACGGTGTAAACGTCCCGAAAGTCCCCGTAATCGCCCCGGACACCGTCAGCAGTTCGTACGTTCCGGCACTCAGAAAACCCTGAGCATTCGCATTCGCGTTATCCAAAATGGTAATGGCGCTTCCCGTTCCGAGAGTGAGCGCGCCGTTGACGGCCAGCTTGTCCCCGAGCGAAGTCCCCCCCAGACGCAGCGTCACTGTTCCGCCCAGCAGAATGGAGCCGGTCGTCAGCGTCCCAAACCCACTCGCCCCCACCGGCGTCAAGCGGCCGCCCGTCGTCACCGACAACGTGCCGCTCACGGTCCCCGCGCCGGTCAACGTCTGGGTTGCCCCAAGGGTCCAGCTTCCCCCGGTCGCGCCGGTCACATCGAGGGTCGCCCCGGAGGCCAGCGAGAGTAGCGGACTAGCGACCGTGCCGTTCCCCGAAAAGGCAAGTGTCCCGGCATTCACCGTCGTATTCCCGGTAAACGTGTTCGTGGCCGAGAGCGTCAGGATCCCCGCCCCCTGTTTGGTCAACGTCCCGGAACCAATATCGATCCCGTCGACCACCGTAACGCCGCCCGAACCGCCGACACTCAGGTTATAACTCCCCGAAATGACGGCCCCGCTGACCACGTCCAGCGTGAGTGTCCCGGCGTCACTCTGGATCAGTGTGTCCCCGCCCAGTGCCATCGCCCCGGTCCAGGTGTTGTTCCCGCTCAAATTCCGCAACGCCCCGGTCCCGCCATCCCCCATCCCGAGCAAGGTCAATGTCTCCTGGGCAAACGTGATTCCACCCGACAACTCCAACGACGCTCCATTCGCGATGGTTGTCCCGTCCAGTGTCCCTCCCAGGGCCGTGGCATTCCCCAGACTGAGGATCCCGGCATTTACCGTGGTTATTCCGGTATAAACATTCGACCCGCTTAAGAATAACGTTCCGGAGCCTATTTTGGTTAAACCACCTGCATTCGAGGCGTCGATATTCCCGGACAACGTCCCATTGAATCCATTGTTATCCACTCGAATCACGGACGGCCCGCTATTGGTAACGGCATTCGTAACCGTCCCCCCGCTGGTCCCAAATTGCAGCGTCCCCCCGCCAAATGTCAGACTACCGCCACCACCGAGCGCATTTACGTTCCCCAGATTCAGCGTGCCGGCACTGAGGGTGGTCAGGCCTGTATAGGTGTTGCTGCCGGAGAGCGTCAGAGTGCCGGACCCGCTTTTACCTAACGTCCCCGTGCCGCTGATCACCATGGAGTCGGTCTGGGTTCCCACCAGATTAAAGAGCAGCGAGCCGCTGTTCACGATCCCGCTGGTTGTCAGGATCGAGCCGTCCGTGGTTCCGTCGCCAATCTGCAGAGTGCCGGCGCTCACCGTGGTGACTCCTGTGTAAGTGTTCGTGCCGGTCAGCGTGAAAATCCCCGACCCCGTCTTCACCAAAGCGCCCGCGCCCACAATGGCCCCCCCGAGACCAGCCGCACCGGACACCGCAAATGTGCCCGTCCCGCTCAACGTCGCCCCCTTGACGGCAGAGCTGAACGTGGAGTTTCCGTTAAACTGCAACGTCGCGCTATTGCCGGCCGCAAAGGTAATGGAAGTCGACCCGGACGACGCCCCCAAATTATTCTCCGCAGATACCGAAAGGGTACCGGCTACAAGCGTCGTCACCCCCGTATAAGCGTTTGTCCCGGAAAGCGTCAGTATCCCCGCACCGACCTTGGTAAGTCCGCCGCTATTGGAAGCTGCCAACGTGCCGGACAACGTCCCGCTCAGGCCGTTGCTATCCACCAGGATTACCGAGGTTCCGCTATTGGCGATCGCGTTGGAATAGGTCGCTCCGCTTGTTCCAAATTGGAGTGTCCCGCCGCTAAACGTGAGACTCCCGCCGCCGGCCAGCGCCGCAACATTCCCGAGATTCAACACACCTCCGCTCAAGGTCGTGGTGCCTGTGTAGGAATTGCTCCCCGAAAGGACCCAGGTGCCCGTCCCCGCTTTGGTCAGGTTTGCCACCAAACTCCCGGAACTGGGAATTCTCCCAGCCAATTCCCCCGAAGCGCCGGTGGAACCTTGAAGAATCAGACTCACGGTGCCGGCAGTGCCACCAAAAGCCATATCACTGGTAAATTTGAGTAAGCCACTTCCGGATTGATCCAACATCACCGGATTCGCGCTTGAGGTATACAGAAGCGAAAGTACACGGTCCGTCGTTTCACCAGTACCAGTGTAACGAAGAACTGCATTCGATTGGTTGCTTGCATTACCCAAATAAATAATCGCATTTCCCGCTGTGGCCGGTGCCCCCAAGCTACTACTGGCAGTTCCGCCAGACACACTATTCAAAGAGCTCACACTTAATGTTCCGCTTACAACGGCCGTAGATCCGGTATAAGTATTGGCACCACTAAGAGTCACAATTCCGGTCCCACTATTCACGCTTCGGACAATCAACTGATAAGCGCTACCGGCATCCGAGAGCACTCCACTCACATTCAGAGTTCCAGAATCCGAGCCTAAACGGGTTCCGCTAGCACCCAGAATAACGGGCCCCGCCCAAGTATTATCGCCACTTTGATTATTCAATGCTCCATAAAAGCTTAGTCCGCTGCCCGTAATATTCAGCGTTTCACCAGTGACTGTGATCCCGCCCGAAAGACTTAACGCGGCCCCGCTACTTACCGTGGTACTTCCGGCCGTCGAGCCCAGCCCGGAACCCGAAGTCAGCGTGACCTGTCCGGCACTGATCGTCGTGTTTCCAGTGTAAGTATTCCCCCCGGAAAGCGTGAGCGTGCCGGCTCCAAGCTTGGTCAAACTCCCGGTGCCGCTAATCGTCCCCCCGTAAGTCTGGGTGCCGGCGAGGTTAAACCGCAGCGCCGCGTTATTCACAATATTCGTGCTGCTCGAAATCGAACCGTCGGTTGTGCCATTCCCGATTTGCAAGGTTCCCGCGCTGATCGTGGTGGTGCCGGTATAAGTATTCGTACCGGTCAGGGTGAGCGTGCCCGACTGAGTTTTTGTAATTCCAAACCCCGCACCTGAAATTGTGCCCTGCAAAATAGTTTCACCTACAGAAGCGTTATTCCCTCCAATTTGAAAGGCGAGGACACCACTTAAATTAACTCCCGAGACTAAGGTGAGTGCCAAAGTCGCCGGATCATCATTGTTAAAGATGACAGTTCCAGTGGAGGGGAGCGTCACATTGGAAAAAGTAGAGGCCACCCGGGAATTCAACCCACCACCACTTGCTATTGAAATTGCATTCGAGACAGTGGATGCCGTACTGCCCGCGTTATTAGCCAGAATAGCACCACTACTCACGCTCACGGAACCCGATCCCAGAGCGTTGTTACTGTTAAAAAACAAGCGATTTGAACTTATCGCGAAGTTCACATCGGAGGCAACACCCGTGCTGTTCGTCAATACCACATCGGATCCGCCTGTGGTAAGTGTATTTCCTGCACCCGTAATCCTACCGGCATACGTCACATTTCCAGTCAAATTACCATTAGACGTACCCACCGTAATTCCGCGATTAGCATTCAGGGTAAGCCCCGAACTCGCCTGCAGTGTCCCGCCATTAATTTGCAATTGGTTTACCGTAAAACTTCCGGGTGCCGCGCCTAAATTTGAATCAGAAGAAATAAGGATCCTCCCGGCACTGATCGTCGTCACCCCGGTATAACTATTACTTCCGGAGAGCGTCAGCGTCCCCGCGCCCAGCTTGGTGAGTCCTACGGTATTTGAGGCCGCTAAATTTCCGGCAAACGTGACCGACTGGCTATTCGTATCAATCGCTATCGCCCCTGCTGTGCTATTCGCAATCCGCGTCGAATAATCCGTCGTATTACTCGAGGTAAACTGCAGCGTTCCTCCGGCAAACGTCAGGCTCCCTCCACCAGCCAACGCATTAACACTCCCGAGCGCAAGCGGCCCGGCGGTGATTGTCGTCACTCCTGTGTACGCGTTGCTTCCAGACAACCTCAGCGTCCCAGCCCCCAGCTTCGTGAGGCCGCCCGAACCGGTCACACTCCCGCTAATGGTGATGCTCCCCGTCCCCGCAGTCGTCAGAAGAGAACCACTATTGGTCACCGTCCCGCCAATCACCAAGAGACCGGACCCGCTATTGGTCCAGGTCTGCGCCTGCCCGAGAGCGATAGCCGTGTTCACCGTCTGGGTATTCCCGCTGCTATTGGTGATCCCGGCATTCCCCGACCCGGCAGCGGCAAGCGTCAGTGTATTACTACCGCCGATCGTTACCGCCGAACCACCGCTTAAAAACGTCAGACTATTAATCGTGGTGTCGGCTCCGAGTGTGTTTGTCAGGTTCGCCGGAGCCGGTGTGGTAGTGGAAAAATAGACGTCTGTTGCCGCCCCAATCGAGCCGGTGATAATCGTGCCGCCAGCAACGGTCGTGTTGAAATTCGCAGTTCCAGAGGTCCAAAGAGAGCCTACGGAGCCATTCCAATAAGCCTGATCGACCCCGGCAAAGGCCGACACACTCAACGCAACGGTCCCGGCGGAAGCCGTCGCCAGGCTCAGCGTGTAGGGAGTCCCGGAAACGTAGACCTTGGTGGTCGAAAGCGTAAACGGGTTCGTGGACAGCGTGCTGCTCGCCCCGCCGGAAATCAGAGTGTACGTGCCAGATGTCAGGGCTGTGGACCCAATGGAGTTAATCGCAATCAGTTTCCCCGTCCCACTGATGACCGCAGCCCCAGTGATGGCAAGTCTGTCGACCGCCGTCGTGGTGCCACCAAGATCGAAGGTGAAAGTACTGGCCCCAAGAGAAGCGGTTCCACCCACGTTCAGAGTGCTCGTGAAGCCGTCACTCATCGTGAATCCCGCGCCGGAGCTGAGCGTCAGGCTGCCCGACACCGTATTGGAGGTGGAGCTGGCGGTCTGGCGCACTCCAAATGTCGCGCCACTGGCCACACTCACGGCGCTACTCGCCAGACTCCCATTCCCGGCCAGCAGAACCGAACCAGCGGAGATCGTGGTGGCACCCGTATAGGTGTTGCTCCCCGAAAGCAGCGTGGTCCCAGTATTCGTGATCGTGAACCCGTTACCAGCACTGCCTCCGGATACGATGGCGCCGGAGATCGTCGTATTCCCGGCTCCAGCAAGCGTCAGGGCCAGGGCGCTGGCCGTTCCGGCATTCAGGCTCACGCGGGAAAGGGTCAGGGTATTTCCGCTGGCGATGTTGTTAGTCATCGTACCCGCTGTTCCGGCAAGGCCTGAGAGCGTTCCGTTCAGGGTCAGGTTCTGTGTCCCGGCGATTGTCACGGCCGCCAGCGTGACGGCATTACTCAGCGTCGCCGCCTGAGTCACCGCCTGCACTGTGCCCGACGTCAGCGTCAACGATCCACTGGCCAGACCGCCGTTTGAGATACCGCCCAAAAACAGCGAACCCGCCGTCAGGGTAAGCGAACCGGCGGAACTGTTGCTCCCGGACAAAATCAGCGTCCCGGCACTGACCGTCGTGAGACCGCTATAGGTGTTCGTCCCCGTCAGGGTAAGCGTGCCAGCACCGTCTTTGGATAACGTGCCGGTGGTGGTTCCGATTGTTCCACTAATAAGCGTGTCCCCCGAGCCGCCCACCGTCAGCCCAAACGTCGCCCCGGTAATTCCGGAGGTGTTACTAAAGGTGAGCGTGCCGGAATCTGAGTTCAGGCGCGTCGCCGCCCCCAACGTCAGAGATCCGCCGAACGTATTATTCCCGGAAATATTGCGCACCGCTCCCGTAGCCCCGACTCCGACGCCACTCAAATTCATGACTTTGGGCACAACCGTGATGCCGCCCTGAATCTGTAATGCCGCTCCGTTGGCCATGGTGATGCCACCCGCTGTCGTCCCGAGGGCCGTGTCGTTTTGGATATTAAGTGTACCGACACTGATTGTCGTCACTCCTGTGTAGGTGTTGGAGCCGGTGAGGGTCAGCATGCCGGCCCCGATTTTGGCGATCCCGCCCGCCCCGGAAATCACTCCTCCAAACGTCGTGCTGGTGCCATCCCCGCCGATGCCGAGCGTGGCAGAACCGAGCGACACACTGCCGCCCGTAGTCCCTCCGCCAGCAAGCGATCCAATCGTCGTATTAAAGCCCGTAATGTTCAGATTCGCGCCGGCTACATTCGCCAGCGTGATTGCCTTATTCACCCCAAATGCCGTTGTGACAATCCCGGCCGCCAAAGTTCCCGCACTGATGGTAACCGCCCCGGTAAACAGATTATTTCCCGACAAGGTCAGTGTCCCCGTGCCGCTTTTGGTGATCCCGCCCGTCCCGCTAATCACACCCGAGATGTTCGTGTTTCCAGATCCGGCTACCGTGAGAAGCGAACCGCCGTTCGTAACGCGTCCACTGACCGAAAGGGCATTGGCGCTGTTATTGGTCCAACTCTGAGCCCCACCCAGGATCAAATCCGCCCCGAGCGAACTGGCTGGCACACTCGCACTCATCGCAATTCCGGAGGTCCCGAGGGTCAGCGACTTGCCGTCCGCGACCAACCCCAGACCGTTTGTCGTATCGGAAATCACCAAACCCAAAATCGACATGTTTTCCCCCAGCACCGTGGCCGTCGGGGCCACTGTGGGAGAGGTGGCGGAAAAGGTCACCAGTGTGCTTGTTCCCGGAGTAATCGCCTGACTGCCCCCACCCAAAGAGGCCACCCAGTTACTGGCCGTACTCCCATTGGAAAGCCCCCACGTGCTCGTACCTCCGCTCAATCCGCCTTTCCAAAAGAGATTTGCAGGCGCCGCCATCCCCGTAATCTCAACCGTAATATCCGTAGCCGTGGACGACAGCGTCCCCACCGTAAAGTTGGTCGCGTTATACACTCCGCCCAACGTCGGACTCCCCGTCTGTGCCAGAGAACTCCCGACACCACCGCGAATCAGGGTGTAGGTGCCTGTCGTCGGAGTCACCCCCGGTATTCCGTACACATAAATAGACGTCGCCGTCCCCGTAATAGTCGCCGCCCCGCTCACGTTCAGAGTGGCCGAACTCGGACCTGAACCCACCGATCCGCCCAGATAACTGCCGGCACCGCCACCCACCGTCAGGTTCCCGCCAATAGTGAGGGTGGCGTTCGAAGTGCCGCCGTAACTGAGTCCCGCCCCGGCCGCCAGCGTCACGGAACCGCCACCGCTAAAAGCATTGGCGTTAGTGGCCAAAATACCGCCTGCATTAATCGAGGTAAGCCCCGTGTAACTATTACTTCCGCCCAGCACCAACACCCCGCTGCCCATCTTTGTTAAGCCACCCGAATTAGAGGATACAAGGTCCCCCGATAACGTCCCAAGATACCCGTTACTATCGACGAGAATCGCAGACGTCCCGCTATTGGCCACCGTGCCGGCGGAAAAGGCGCGATACGTGCCAAACTGAAGTATCCCGCCTCCAAACGTGAGACTGCCGCCTCCAGCCAGCGCCGTCGTACTCCCAAGATTCAGCGTGCCTCCCGTCAGTGTGGTCAGACCGGTGTACGAGTTGCTTCCGGAAAGCGTCAGAATTCCGCTCCCCATTTTCGCGATCGCCACAATCGCCGTACTACCGCCATCCACAATATTCCCGGCGAAGGTGGACGTGGCGTTGGTGTCGCCAATGGTCAGTGTCCCGGTGCCGACGGTCGTATTGGTCACTCTAGTCTGGGCGGCGATTCCAGTGGAAATCAGGCCGTTGATCGTGTCGCTGAAGCTATTCAGGTCAAACGTCGCATTTTGGCCCGGGGTGGTCCCGCCGGCCATCAGGACATTCCCCTTGCCGACTCCGTTAGGAAGGACACCAGAGGCTCCTAGTTTTAAGGTGACAGCAGCCGTTGATTGAATAGCGGCATTCGTTCCGCTGGACACCGTGTTGTTAATCCCCAAATCCCCCGTCCAATCATTGGTAGTGTTCGAAAGCGTGATCGTCTGCGTTCCGCTGGAACTCGTAAGCTCCAGTGTTCCTCCACCGGTGATTTTCCCCGATATGGTACCCCCCGTACTTGCCGGCCCCCCTATCCGAGCCGTCTCTGCCAAAGTGATCGTTCCACTGATGCCCGTATTCCCAGCGAGGCGAATCGCTCCAATCCCGACATTTTCAGTCGTCCCCAAACCCGCGAGAGTGATGTTGTTAGAAATGGTGCCCGAACTAATAAACAGAGCCCCCCGGACATCACAGTAATGGGCCCAGTTCCGAATGCCCCCCCGAATTGCTCCTAATACGTCCGCCACCGGTGATTGTTGTTCCACCCGTATACGTATTTACACCACTTAGTTCGAGCCCTCCAAGGCCAGACTTCAGCAGGGAAACCGCTCCGGTTCCGTTGTCCCTGATAATCGAATTCACAAGCAAAGGCCCACGACTCGCGGTGGAGGAATTGATTAAAAAATGAATCTGCCCAGCCGTATTGGCAGTACCTCCGGCCGTCAAAGTCCCCCCGGAAATTGTAAGATTAGCCCCATCCGGACCCGAGTCCGACCAAAATATCGCGCCATCCCCCCCAAGTCTCAGGGTTCCCCCCAAGTCTCAGGGTTCCCCCCAACGCAAGGGTGGTCGTCGCCGTACCCGTAAGCCGGATCGTATTCACGTCGGTAGTGCCCGCCGGAGTCGTGATCGAGGCGGAAACCGTGCCGGTGGTGACCGTCAGATTTTGCGTCCCCCCGGAGGTAATGTTCCCCGAACCTGCGTATACGGTGTACCCGGTGTAGGGCACTAGGCTGGTGCCGCTTCGCGCGACCCAATCCGTCCCTTGAGTCCCGGAGGTGCCGGTTGTCAGCCAGGTGCCGAGCATTCCAGAGGCATTAACCGAACCCGCCGTCAGGGTCCCCGTAGGAGTGAGGATGTCGCCAGCCGAGATCGTGCCGCTGGAAGTATTCGGATTAGTCAGGTTTAGGGTGGCGTAGGAACCGGCGGTAATGGTGCCAAGGTTAATGGTCATCGACCCAGTGGCAGCGGTCCCGGCGGTGATTACGGCATTGCGGGCGGAGAAGACGGTGGTACTGGCGAAGGTCTGGGCATTGTTTTGGCCGGCGCTACCGGTGGCGGTGAGGTTCGGGCGGGTCCAGGCACCGGTTCCAGGAGTGGCGTCCCCAAGGATCAGGGCGGTACTGGAACTAATACGATTGACGCCATCGGTCCCGGCTGCGGCGAAAGTAAGAGAAATCCCGCCCTCCCGGATGGTGGTATCGCCAGTGTAGGCATTCGATCCAGTGAGGGTTAGGGTGGTACTCCCCGTTTTGAGAAGGGACAGACGTCCCCCATTGAGCCCATCACTGATGGTCCCCGCAATGGTGGCCGCACCGGTGCCGGGTCCGCCTAAGGTCCAGAGGTTTGTGTTCCCGGCGGTGGCATTCCCACTGACGGCGGTGGCGGAACTTAAGGAGAGGGCGCGGGTGCTGAAGTTGGTCCAGGCCTGGCTGCCGGACAGGATGACGCTTGTGAGCGTGGAGTTAAACGTGAGCGTACCGTTGAGGGTGCTGTTCATGGTCAGTCCGCCGGAGCCCAAAGTCAGTGAATTGCCGGCTGTCCCGGCCAAGGTGACGGTGCCATTATTAAAAGTGAGACTATTGGCGGCCTGCGCCCCGGAAATGGTGATCGAACTGGTCCCGGTGACCTCCGTTCCCGCCGAAACCACCAGACTGTCCAAAATGCTGGTGGTCGTACTCCCGATTGCACTCAGTCCCGTGGAGTCGGTGGACCAAGTGGTCCCCGCATTGATCCAAGTCCCTGTCGCTGTTGTGGCCCCTAGTGTACTCCCGTTCGTGTCCCAGTAGAGAGTGGCCGCGAAGAGGGGAGCCTCGGCGAAAAAGAAAGCCACCAGCACCAGCAGACTCAGGAGACGGGTCGCCCCCGGAAAAAGCCGGAAAATCTGAGCAACCTGACCCTGCACGAGAGCGTGAAGGAGCGGAGACTGCCCTAAGGGTGAGAAAATCGGGGGAAGAAGCCTCGCTCTGAGGCGGCGCCGAGCCTTGCCACCGGCCACACGCAACCCGGAAACCTGACGGGCACGAAGCCGCCGAACAAAACACACCCCGCCCACATGTCGCTTGTGGGGAGGTAGTAACGCTCCACCCGCTGGGACGGGAGGCTCAAGGGTGGTAGGGGTGGACAACACTAGGTTTTAGACGGGTCCCAACTGAGCGCCGAAACCGCCGCTAACACCGTATAACAACAGCAGGTTATATACCATCAAGTGCTCCTGCAAAATCCCCGGAGCCCGTCAAACCCAAACGGCTGGACAAACGCCAAAATACCCTGCCTTTTGCCCCTCCCCAAAAAACAGAAACAGCTCCGGAATGAAACACCCCGGAGCCGTCTGATTAAGAACAAATAAAACGATTACAACTTCCTGTCACCGTGCGCACTGCGCAGGTGGATTGTTTTATGCTCCAGATCATGCACCGCACGGATGTACCGCACCGTCCGGCTCTTGGCCCGCATGAGAATCGAGGTGGTGGTCGCCTTTTTACCCGTCACTTTCACGCCGGGCAAAAGCGGGCTGTCGCTGATCCCTGTCGCACAAAACACAGCACTGTCTCCGGCCACGAGATCGTCGACCTGATAAACCCGGTCGAGCGCGGCCTGACCGACCTCGGCCGCCACCGATTCGGCCTCTGCGGCATCCTTGGGCCACATTTTAAGCAACATTCCACCGCCCATTGCCTTAAGAGCCGCCGCGGTCAGGATGCCCTCGGGGGATCCGCCAATGCCGTAATACAAATCCACCCCGGAATCCGCCAGCGACGGAGACACCGCTGCGGTAATATCCCCGTCGGAGATGAGTCGCAGAGCAGCTCCGGCCCGGCGCACCGTGGCAATAATCTCGGCATGACGCGGCCGGTTCATGGTCATCACGACGAGTTCGGGCACCCGTTTTCCGAGCGCCTTGGCCACCAGAGCGAGGGTGTGCTCGAGAGGGGCGTCCAGAGTCAGAGCCTCCATCCCGCTCTGCATGGCGCGGACTACATCCGGGCCGTAGGCCAGTTTGGTGGAATAAAACGCAGGCAAATGCTGCATCGAGCGGGTCTGGTCGGCGTGAGTCTGACTGGCAGCGATCACGGAAATGGAGTTGGGCAGTCCGTTGGCGATGTTGGAAGTGCCGTCGATGGGGTCGAGGGCGAAATCGAAGCTGGGCGAGCCCGTTTTCCAAGTGCCCAAGTGTTCCCCCAGGAAGATTCCCGGGGCGTTGTCCTTAATCCCTTCACCGATAACCACCTCGCCACACATGTCTACCAGGTCGAAAACGCCGTAAATGGCGTCACAAGCCGCCTGGTCCGCGAGCTCTTTTTCCCCCCGGCCCAACCAGGCCAAAGAGTTGAGGGCGGCGTTTTCAGTGGCCCGGACGAATTCAAATTCAATGGTACGCTCAGCGTCTGACGAGGAGAGGGAAACAGGATGAAGCATGGGAAAGGATTCTTTCTGATTTACTTCACAGAGTCAAAGGTGCGAACGGCCCCGCCGGAGCTTCGCCCTTTCCCGTGGCGGTCTCTGCGGCGTATGTTGTCCGTTTACCATGGCCGAAGAACGCAAATCCCTTGAACAACGCCAGCAGATGACCGACCTGGAGCGGCTGCGCCACTCCGCCGCCCACGTGCTGGCCACCGCCATCCTCCGGATCTGGCCCGATGCCGAATTTGCCGCAGGGCCACCCGTGGAGAACGGGTTTTATTACGACATGGAACTCTCTCACCGGATTTCCCAGGAGGATTTCCCGCGAATCGAGGAAGAGATGCGCAAGGAAATCAAGGCCAACAATGTGTTCGAAAGGCAGGTTGTCTCGCGGGCGGAGGCCCTCGAACTGGCTCAAAAAGGACGGCTCGCCGCCCTCAGCGACCGGGCTACGCCCAACAAGTTCAAGTTGGACATCATCACCAACATTCCTGAGCACGAAGAGATCTCGCTATTCCGCAACGGCGACTTCGTCGACTTGTGCGCCGGGCCTCACGTGATGCGCACGGGCAACATCGGTGCGTTTAAACTCACCCAGGTCGCCAGCGCCTACTACAAGGGCGACGAAAAGAATCCGCAGCTCCAGCGCATTTACGGGACCGCCTTTAAAAATAAAATCGAGCTCGAAGCCTATTTCACGATGCTGGAAGAGGCGCGCAAACGCGACCACCGCAAGCTCGGTCGTGAACTGGAACTATTCGCGTTTGACGACGACATCGGACCGGGTCTCCCGCTGTGGTTACCCAACGGAACGGTGCTCATCGAGGAGCTCGAACGTCTCGCCAAGGAAACGGAATTTGCCGCCGGTTATCAGCGGGTCCGCACCCCGCATCTGGCCCGTGAAAACATGTACCTCACGAGCGGCCACCTGCCGTACTACGCCGAAAGTATGTTCCCGCCGATGGAACTTGGGGAAGCCGATGCCGACGGAAAAATTGCCGTCAGCGACAAGTATTACCTCAAGGCGATGAACTGCCCGCATCACCACAAGATTTTCAAGGCGGTGCCGCGCAGTTACCGGGATCTGCCATTGCGTCTGGCCGAATACGGAACGTGTTACCGGTACGAACAGTCGGGCGAATTACTCGGCCTCATGCGCGTGCGTTCCATGCAGATGAACGACGCCCATCTCTATTGCACACCCGAACAGTTTGAAGCGGAGTTCATGGCCGTCAACGAGATGTACCTGAAGTACTTCGAGATCTTCGGTTTGGGTAAATACCTCATGCGTTTTTCCACCCACGACCCTGCGCGGCTTGGGGAAAAATTCGTAAATGAACCCGCCCTCTGGAAACAGACCGAAGACATGGTACGCGACGTCCTGATTAAATCGGGGATCAATTACGTCGAGGTCCCCAACGAGGCGGCCTTCTACGGACCCAAGATCGACATCCAGCTTTGGAGCGCCATTGGCAAGGAGTTCACCATCGCCACCAACCAGGTGGACTTCGCGGTGCCGAAACGGTTCGGGCTCGTTTATAAGGATCGCGATAACACGGAAAAAACTCCGCTGTGTATTCATCGCGCCCCGCTTGGAACCCACGAACGGTTCATTGGTTTTCTGATCGAACATTACGGCGGCAACTTTCCGCTGTGGCTCGCTCCCGAACAGGTGCGTATCCTGCCGATCGGCGCCGAACCCGAGCTGGTCGAGGCGGCCCGTTCGCTCCAGGCCGAATTACGGGGCCACGGAATCCGCACCGAAGTGGACGCGACCACCGACAAGATCAACGGAAAGGTACTGCGCGCCGAAGAGTGCAAAGTGCACACGATGCTCGTCCTCGGGAAACGGGATCTGGAGGCCGGCGCCGTGAGTGTCCGGGTCCACGGCAAAGGTAATCTCGGAGCCAAACCGCGGGGCGAAGTGGTGGCCGACCTTGTGGCTTCGATCAAGGAACGACGGGCGAACTAGCGCTTGCTCTTCGAGCCATAAAAAGCAGCGAACAAAAAGGCCATCCGGGTGAAATGCCCGGGTGGCCTTTTGCTTTGGAAAGAGGTTGCTCCACCTTTGCCGTCTAGTCGGGTTTCCCGTTCCCCCAAGTGTTAACGGGCGGTGACTTGGGGCGGGCATCTGACTTCCAATGAAGGCATGTCATCAACCTGCCCACCCTAATCTCCTATTATTGTTATATCGGATCGGGATTCGCGACCTTTACTCGAACAACGCAGAGCAATTTTATTGAACTGACCCGGACACCTTAACACACCCAGATCAGAATCAAATAAGACTCTGAAGGGAGTTTGAAAGGGCCGGACCGGCTACAAAGAACTCGGAAAAACTACTCGCGAAACAGTACCCCCAGCTCGGAAATAATCCGCTGCTTGAGGTTGTTATGCACCGCGGTCACTTCTTCCGCCGTGAGTGTCCGTTCGGCCGAACGGTATGTCAACGAATAGGCCACCGACTTGTGGTTCACGGGCACCTTTTCGCCGCTCGCATCGGTGAACACATCGAATAGTTCGACCCCGGCCAGAAGCGGCTCTTTCGCCGCGCCCAACACCTCCAAAATCCGTTGATGCGCCAGATCCTGCGGAGCCACAAACGCGATGTCGCGGGTCACGGCCGGGAACCGCGGCAGTTCCCGATACAGCGCAGCTCCTTCGGCCGCGTCCAGAATTCCCGATAGGCAAACCTCGGCCGCAAGCAGACTCCCCGGAACATCCAGTTCACGCGAGGCGGACGGACGCAACTGCCCGGCCACACCCACGACTTTTCCATCCACCAGGATAGTGACTTCCAGCCCGAGATCTCCCGATGCCGTTGCCGGAGAGAACTGCACAGGCCTTCCAAGCACAGCGCTCAGAATCCCTTTCAGGTCAAAAACGTCCACCTCCGCGACGCTCGAGCACCGCCAGTTTGGAGTCCACGCCGGACCCGCGATCACCACGGCCAGGTGGGTGCGTTCCTCCACACCCTCCGCAAAAAAGGCACGGCCTGTTTCGAATAACCGGATCGCTTTGACGCCGGCCCGGGCATTTCGACCGGCAGCAATTAAAAGCCCCGGCACCAGACTCGGACGCAACACCACCTGGTCTTCATTCAGCGGGTTCTTCACACGAAGCACCGGTCCCTTTACAAAAGGACTCTGCGCCATGGCCTCAGAAACCAGAGTCAGCGTGCGCGATTCAAAAAGCCCCTGCCCGACCGCCGCACGGCGCAGCTTCATCAGACGGTCATAACGACGGTCGGTATCCGAACTCGGACTCATCCAGGCACGGGTGACCGGCGGGAAGTGTTCGATGCCCACAACCCGGGCGATCTCTTCAATCAAATCCACTTCGCGTGTCAGATCGCCACGAAAGGATGGCACATCCCAGCCCGACTCATTTTTGGTTAACCCCAAAGCGCCCAGGATCTGGTTAACACGTACTTCGCTGACCGGGGTACCCAGCAGGGCGGTGACCCGTTCGAGCCGGAACGGCACATGACGCACCGGGGTGAGACCCTGCAAAAGCGCGCCGGAATCCACATCGGCATGTCCCACGCCAACCTGGAGTTCGCGAGCCTGAGCGGAGGCCACCTGACCAAGAAGCGTCGTGGCGCGCTGGGACGCCCGCAGAACGCCAGCCACATCCACTCCGCGCTCAAAGCGGTAACTCGAATCGCTCGAAAGCCCCAGACGCCGCGATGTCCGGCGGATCCCGCCCGATTCAAAAGCGGCGCTCTCCAAAATCACGCGCGTGGTTGAATCGCTGACTCCCGAGGCTTGGCCACCCATCACCCCGGCGATCGCCAGCGGACCGGTTTCGTCGGCGATCACCAGATCGTCCGGCCCGAGCTGGTAGGTACGAATATCCAGAGCCACGAACGACTCGCCTTCGCGAGCATAGCGCACACTCAACGATCCCTGCACCTTGTCGGCATCAAAGGCGTGTAACGGTTGGCCGGACTCGAACATCACCCAGTTGGTGACATCAACCACGTTGTTGATGGAGCGCAGCCCCAGCGACTCCAGACGCGTACGAAGCCATTCGGGGCTCGCCGCGACCTGGACGTTCTCGAGAAGACGCGCCGTATAAAACGAACACGCTCCGGCCAGGGACACTTCCCCCGCCGCTTCCTCCGGCACCAGCACATGTTCCAGTCGCGATACGCGGCCTGTCAGAACTCCCACCTCGCGGGCAATCCCTTCGTGACTGAGCAGGTCGGACCGGTTCGGCGTGATCTCCAGATCCAGCACGGTATCGCCAGGAAAAAGGCTCTTGAGAGACGCCCCCACCTGGGCGGCCGCATCCAGAATAAGTAACCCTTCAGAGTCTGCCGAGAGACCCAACTCCTTCGAACTACACATCATACCCTCGGACTCCACACCCCGGAGCTTGCCTACCTTGATCTTAAAATCTCCGGGCATCACTGCGCCGGGCTGCGCCAGCGGAACCTTGTCACCGACCTTATAGTTTTTGGCGCCACACACGATTTGACGCGGCATTCCCGAGCCGTCTTCGACTTTACAAACCGAGAGCCGGTCGGCGTTGGGGTGCTGTTCGGAAGAGAGAATTTGCGCCACCACCACTTTGTCGATGGAAACCCCGCGGGTTTCGATTCCTTCGACTTCGACCCCTGCGTTGGTGAGCAGGCCGGAGAGAGCAGTTGCGTCCTGTT
The DNA here is from genome assembly GCA_945883955.1 of Akkermansia muciniphila. Taxonomy (GTDB): domain Bacteria; phylum Verrucomicrobiota; class Verrucomicrobiia; order Chthoniobacterales; family Chthoniobacteraceae; genus Chth-196. The sequence continues at coordinate 13,877 of CAMCYN010000012.1, read as the reverse complement.
GAAAATCAACGAGTTCGCGGAGCCAGTTGAGCGAGACCTTCATAAAAATTAGAGCGTCAGGGACGGATTAAAACTGGGACAGGAAACGTTGGTCGCTGTCAGTGAAAAGACGGATGTCCGGCACACCGGCCATGATCATCGCGAGTCGATCGAGACCAAATCCGAACGCAAATCCCGAATGCCTTTCCGGATCGAGCCCACGGTCGCCGCGCCGGAGGTTGACGGCTTCGAACACCGCCGGATCCACCATGCCGCATCCGGCAATTTCCAGCCAGCGCCCGCCGCCGAGCGCCGCGGTCTGGATGTCCACCTCGAAGCTCGGTTCTGTGAACGGGAAAAAATGGGGCCGGAACCGGAATTTGGCGTCATTTCCAAAAAGTTCGCGGAAGAAAAATTCAAGCGTTCCGCGCAAGTCGGCAAGGGTGACGCCTTCATCCACGTAAAGACCTTCCATCTGGTTAAACTGGGCGAGATGGGTCGCATCGACTTCGTCCCGACGGTAAGCGGCCCCGGGAGCGATGATACGCACCGGAGGCGCCACGCGTTCCAGGGTGCGGATCTGCACGCTGGAAGTATGGGTACGAAGCAGGCGCCCGTCGGGCATATAAAACGTATCCTGCTCATTACGAGCCGGATGATCGGCCGGAGTATTCAACGCATCAAAACAATGCCACTCCGTTTCAATGTCGGGTCCGTCGGCCAACGCAAATCCCATGCGCCGGAAAATCCCCGTGGCCCGGTCCATGAGCTGGGTAATCGGGTGGAGGGCGCCCACCGGAAAGGACGCCCCGGGAAGGGTGACGTCGAGCCCGTCAAAGGCGCGGGCTTCGTGGGCGGCGACCATAAGGGCGCGCCGTTCGTCGAGCGCAGCAGTCACGGCCGAGCGGGTTTCATTGAGCAGCTTGCCGATCTTGGGTTTGTCCTCTTTGGAGACTTCACGCATCCGGTCGGAAAGGGCGGTGAGCTCACCTCCCCGGCCAAGATAACGAATGCGTAGTTGCTCCACCTGCGCCTCATCGGTGCAGGCGGCTACGGTCAGAAGGGCTTCAGTGCGGAGAGATTCAAGTTGGGCTTCCATTGGATCGGGTGCGGAAAATTGCGCAGTCCGGCAGGATGCCGTACCGGCGAAACGGCGCAAGTCCGGCTTAGAAAATAGAGCCCGCACTTCTTCCGGTTGGCATTTGCGTTTGAAGTTACCGCATAAGTGAGTTTAACCGATGCAGGCTTTTGTCACCGTTTCCTAAGGTTCTTATATGATTGAAATGTACGAGCTGCGTGATGCGGCACCCACCCTCCTCTCCCTGGCCATTATTGAGGTGCTCCTCTCTATGGATCGCCTGCTGGAAGTTTCCGAAAGCGCCGAGCATCTTCCCGCCGAACAACGCCGAACGGCGGTCCGCGTCGGAGGCATCCTCGCCGATGTCGCACGCTTTGGCGGGCTGGTGGGCGCCGGCCTGCTCTTCTCGTCCATCTGGACCAAAATCCTCGGCGCGGCCTATCTGCTCTACCTGATGAGTTCCCACTTCGCCCCGAAGAAGAACGAAGGAGCCGCACCAGTCACCACCCACTGGAGCATGGGCACCTCCATTCTCCAGGTCGGCCTACTCGATCTGAGCCTGAGTATGGGCAACATCGTCGCCGCTCTGACCCTCACCCGGGAAGTGTGGATAGTCGGCTCAAGTGTCATTTTCTGGATGCTTTTCACGCGCGTCTTCGGCAGCCCACTGCTCAAACTGGTGAAACGCTTTCCGGTACTCACCAACAACGTTCCCATTCTGGTGGGCGGCATCGGTAGCCTGCTCCTCGTTGAAATCGTTTCCAAATACCGCGGGATGGAAGGGGCAAGCCCCGAACAGAAACTTGCCGGTCTAGTCGTCCTGGTTCTGGTCTGCGCTCTCTACGACCTCGTAACTCCCCTGCAAAAGGCCCTCGCTCCGATCCTTTCCGCCGTTGGAATGCCGATCATACGCGTCCTAAACGCCGTCCTTTCAGTCGTGTTCTGGCCGCTTCGCGCCATCCAGGGCGATTTGGTTTCAAAATAGCCGCCGCACCACCGCCCGGCCCGACCCGGGAAACAGCACTGAGAAAACCGCGCAACATTGGAAAATGTCGCGCGGCTTTCTTTTTCGCCCGGCACCGTCTCTTTTGACAGAACCCGCCCCCACGCTTACGGAGACCACGTGACTTCTGATCCGACTCCCCGGGAACGTTTTCTTTTCTGTGCCTTCTTTTTTGTATTAGCGCACGCCATCGCCCTCTGGTTTGTCCCCTTCGCCACCGTCCTCCAGGCCCACGGACTGGAATGGCTTACCCCGTACGCCCTAGCCTCCACAGCCGTCGCCGCGTTTATCTCGCCGATTATTTCCGGCACCATGGCCGACCGCCATTTCTCCGCCACGCGCCTGCTTCGTTACCTGTGCCTGGGCACGGGCGTCCTGCTCTTTCTGACCTTCCTGGCCATCCAGCTCCACTGGCACAGCGGCATCATCCTCGCCCTTTTCCAACTCCAACAACTCTGCTCCGCTCCCGTCTGGGGTCTGGCCAGCATGGTCGTCCTCGCCAGCCTTTCCAGTCCCGGCCGTCAATTCGGCGCCCTCCGCGTCTGGGGTACCTTCGGCTGGATTGCCGCCTGTCTGCTCGTGAGTTTCGGTCTGCATGCCGACACGTCCACACTCACCGGATTCGTTTCCTCCGGTGCATGGCTGCTGACCGCTGCCCTCACCTACTGGCTGCCCTCCGTCCAACCACAAGCCGCTCCCACCCAGCGCCACTGGAAAGACCTGCTCGGACTGGACACCTTCCAGCTCCTGCGTCATCCCGGACATCGCTCAGTATTCCTGACCGCTGGATTACTCAGCATCCCTCTGGCCGCCTTTTATCCGTTCACGGCACTTCACCTGCACGACCTCGGCTTTGAATCCATCAGCGCCGCCATGTCCCTCGGCCAGATTACCGAGGCCATCGCCATGTATGCTCTCTCCCCCCTGCTCAGCCGCTTTAAACTCCGCACCCTTTTCCTGTGGGCAATCCTCACAAGCCTCCTGCGCTACGTGCTCTTTGCCGGAAACTCCATGCCCGGACTGCTCGGCGGAGTTTTTCTCCACGGCATTTGCTTCACCCTCTTTTTTATCCCGGCCCAAATCTACATCGAGCAACACATCGACCGCGCCATGCGCTTCCGCGCCCAGGCGCTGATGACCATCCTCATCAGCGGCTTCGGCAACCTTTTCGGATACCTCGGCTGCGGCTGGCTGCGCACTCTCTGCTCCCGGGACGGCCACACGCTCTGGACGCTCTACTGGTCAATCCTCGCCGGAGCCGTCCTCGCAGTCGGACTTTATTTTATCCGGTCAGCCTCCAGCCTGACCGGAAACAAATCCGCTCCAACGCACACTTAGCGAATCGCCGCATCGGGCAACGCCGACTTAACCCCCTGATCCATAGGCATTTTATCCGCATCAGCCGTCAAGCCAGAGGCCTTCATCGCGGATTCCAGCGCCCCCTTCAACTCGACGACTTTCGCGGCAAACTCCGGTTCCCGAATGAGGTTGGTGCGCTCCTCGGGATCGGCCTTCAGATTGTACAACTCCGCAAGATGACGGTCGGGCAACCCGTCGCCATGCGGATAATGAATGTATTTCCAGTCATCGGTCCGCAGCGCGCGGACGTTGGGGGTGTAGGGAAACTGGACCTCGTAGTTGTACTCGTAAAACCAGGATTTGCGCCAACTCAGGTCCGTACCGCGCACCAGCGGTACCCACGATTTCCCATGGATATTCTCAATCGGGGCGGCCCCGCACAACTCCAGCAAACTGGGCGCCACATCCACCGTCAGTGCCTGCTGACTCACCACCTTGCCTCGGGCCAACCCGGGATACCGAACCAGCAAAGGCACTCGCAGGCTCGCTTCATGCGCCGTTCTTTTGTCCACCATGCCGTGTTCCCCCTCGAGTAACCCGTTGTCGCCCATGAATACCACAATGGTGTTCTCCAACTCTCCACTCCCCTCCAGATACTGGAAGAGACGCCCCATGCTGTCGTCCACGCTCAGAATGGTGCCCCAGTAACCATGCACCATATTCTCGAAATCCTTCACCGCCTCCGGTCGCGCATCGGGAAACTTTTTGCGCCAGTCAAACAATGGCCCGTAGATCCCGTGCCACGTGCTGCGTCGCTCCTGAATCCATGCGGGCTTGGACTCCAGCTGGAAAGCGGTCTCGGGATAAGGCACCCGGACATTGTCGAACACATGGGCGTATTTCTCTTCGGGCGTATAAAAACTGTGCGGCGCCTTGTGTCCGATACACATCGCCCAAGGCTTTTTGGCGTGGTCTTTCCGCAGCCATTCCAAAGCCATATCCGTCACCACCGTCGTATAATATCCCTTCACCTCCCTGCTTCCTGCGCCGTTGATATTCCATTCGGTATCAAAGTATTTCCCCTGGCCTTTGTGGGTCGCAAAAAACGAAAAGCCAGGGCGTGGCTCGTCGTTATTCTCTCCCATGTGCCATTTCCCAATATAAGCCGTTTCATATCCGGCCTCGGCCAGCCGCTTGGGCCAGTGGGTGAGGCCGCCGGGTAACTCGCTGAAGTTGTCCCGCACGCCGTGTCCGTGAGCGTACAGCCCCGTCAGAATGGAGGCGCGGCTCGGCGAGCAAAGGGAAGTGGTGCAGAACATGTTCTCAAATCGGACCCCTTCTTTGGCCACCCGGTCAATGTTCGGCGTTTTAAGCGTGGGATGCCCCGCGCAACTCATTGCATTCCAGCGAATGTCATCACACAGCACAAAGAGCACGTTGGGTCGCACCGTTTGACCGGCAACCGCAGCAGACTCGGCCTCGGCAACGGACAGCATCACACCAATCACGGTCAGGCCGGCTAGAAATACGCCGTGACGATGGGAGACAACGCGGGGGGAAGGGTGAACGGGCATAAAAGGAAGCTTGGCGAGGAGGGACAGGACGATTTCAGAAACGTCGAAATATAGGGTCTCGGAGCGTATCGCGTATTGTGAGGAAGAGACATTTTCTGGTGAAATACGGCCATGCCAAAGTCTCCCCCCACGACTCCCGCTTTGGTGCGAACCTTTCTGGCAGCTCAGAACGATCCGCTCGAATTTGCCACACTCTTTGACGATATCCCTGGAGTGGAGTGTTTTGTCAAAGATACCAAAGGACACCGAGTCCAGGTCAGCAACGGCATCTGGAAGCGCCTCGGCCTCTCCTGCGCGGCGGACATGATTGGGAAAAGAGACCACGATCTATTTCCACCACACATTGCCGACCAATATATCCGCAGCGACCAGGAAGTCCTCTCCACGGGCCAGCCTCAGATCGGCTTGATCGAGATTTGGATCAATGAACAGGGCACCTTTGAGTGGTTTATTATCAACAAATATCCGGTGCGCGGCAAAGACGGCTCGATCATCGGAATCATGGGAACGTTGAGGGAGAGCCAATCCCTACAAAAATCTCTGGCGCCACATTCACCCCTGGGAAAAGTCGCGGATCGCATCCGCACCCATTTCCACGAGCCAAGCTCCGTGGCCTCCCTGAGCCGGATTGCGGGGCTGTCCGAAAGGCAATTACGCCGGCGGTTCCAGCAGGAGTTCGGCATCGGTATCCACGCGTTTCTGCTCAAGGCACGGATCCACGCTGCGGCCGACCGCCTGGTTCGGAGGGATTCTTCGATCGCCGACATCGCCCTCGAGGTGGGATTCTGTGACCAGAGCGCGTTTACCCGTGCCTTCCGCGAACGGATGGGGCTCACACCCCGCGAATACCGAATCCGTTACAAAGCGTCAGCCAACAAGGTATTGTAACCGCAAAGGCGATCTCGCTCGACACCCGCTTTCCCGAACATTTTCCGATTAGGTCGCTCTCCCACCTCTTCCACAGACATCACGAGCCAGGCACTCATCCAGACCGCACTTTGCGCCACCACCCGGGCCAGTTCCAGTGAGGCGCTTCAACCCGGCGCACCGGTTTCAAAATAAAGAGCGTACGTTTTCTTCAGCGCCTCTCGGGCAGACTGGTTGCGAAGCCGGCGTAACCCCGTTTTGTAAATCTTTGCGGCCAGTTCCATTTCGCCGCTTTGCCGGCTCAATTTGAGCGCTTCCAGATACGGCCTCAATTCCCGGGGATGATAATGCGCAATCCGGAGATACTCCCGGATTGCCGCCTCCGTCCGACCCTTGTCCTGATAGAGATCGGCCAACGTGTAATCCAGAGGCACAGAGGCGCCCCATTCTGGCAAATAAATCAGATCGATCAGGCCGGTAAACACGGACGACACAAGAGGCCTCATTTCCGGGCTCAGCAACAAGGACGCTACCACCAGCGCAATCACCCCAAAAACACAGGAGCCCATCGCCCCAAACACCGAACCAGAGCTCCCGCCGAGTACGGAACGGAGTGTCAGAAAGCTCCACGAAATGAGCGCTACACTGAACCCCCAGCGCACCCACTGGGATATTCGTCGTCGAGTAATGAGGCCTCGAATCGGTTGCACGCCGGATTTTATCGAAGGCGCGGGCCAGGTGGCAAGTCGTCCAACGCCCCAACGGCACTGGGGGTTCTTTGGGCCTAAAAATGCAACATCCCGCCGGCTTCCCTCCGGCGGGATGTGCACCCCTACTGACCAAACCAATCGTTTAGTGTCCCAACATCCAGGGGCGCGCCCCCGGCTTTGCAGCCTGTGCCAGGCCCATGCGGGTCTTCTGCGTGCGGCCGCTTCTCACCTTCTTCCCGCACCCGCACCCGCTCTTGCAGCTATGCCCGGTGCTGACACGCGGCGCATGCGCACTGCGTTCATTCACCATCACAGCCTTGCGGGTGATCGGATTCATCAGCGCGAGATTCGGTGCGCTGATTTGCCGCTCCGCCGGCATCGCACACGCCGCACATTCCAGCGGCTGATCCCGGTCCTCAATCGATCGGAACGCGCTGAATACCCCGCACAACGGACACTCGAAGTCGTATAAAGGCATCGTAAATCCGGATGGCTCTAGTGCGTTGTCGCCAGATCCACTCCCCCGACGTGCACCGTTGGGCCCTCGGCATTGGGAGTGATGTCGAATTTAAAGATCTCCGTCGGAAGATATAACGTGGCGCACGCGTTCGGAATATCCACAATTCCGCTAATGCGCCCTTCCACCGGTGCGGTGCCCAAAATTGCGTACGCCTGTTCCCCCGTGTACCCAAACTTCTTCATGTACTCGATGGCGTTCAGACAGGCCATCCGGTACGCGACCGTGGCGTCCAGGTAGTGCTGCTTGCCGCTTTCATCCACCGAGATCCCCTCAAAAATTAGATGCTTGGTGTAGTTGGGCTGAATCGGGCTGGGCATAAAAATCGGGTTCACGATCCCGTACTTTGCCATCCCGCCTTTAATCACCTGCACGCGCAGGTCCAGGTATCCGGCCATTTCAATGGCCCCGCAAAAGGTAATCTCGCCGTCTCCCTGCGAGAAGTGAATGTCCCCCATCGAGAGTCCGCCATCCTTCACGTACACTGGGAAGAACACCTTCGAGCCTCGGGTGAGATTCTTGATGTCGCAGTTCCCACCGTGCTCGCGAGGCGGCACTGTGCGCGCCGCTTCCATCGCCGCAGCCTTTGCCTCCGCGCCTTTCATCCGGCCCATATGCGCAGTCGGCTCATAAGGGAGAGCACACAGGGGAGGAGTCCGGTCGGGATCGGTCGCAAAGAGCTCGCCCTCGCGCTTGTTCCAGATGTCGAGCATCTGCTTGGAGGGCAAACACCCGATCAGCCCCGGGTGCATAATTCCGGCGAACTCCACCTTGGGGATATGGCGCGAGGAGGTGTACACACCGTGAAAATCCCAGCATGCCTTGCGGGCATCGGGGTAATGGTCAACGAGCAACCCACCGCCGTTCTGGCGGGCAAAGATCCCCGTAAAGCCCCACTCAAAATCGGGCAGTACGCCAATGTCGAGGATGTCGACCACGAGCAAATCCCCCGGCTCGGCACCTTCGACCCCGATCGGGCCGCTCAGGTAATGCACCTTGGATAGATCCACATCGCGCACGTCGTTGGCAGAATCATCATTGTGGATCTGACCGCCGGTCCAGTCGACACACTCCACCCGGAACTCATCGCCGGGCTTCACATAGGCCACCATGGGAATGTCCGGGTGCCAGCGGTTATGGATAACCTCTTGTGTTTCAGGCGGTGACTTCAGGTCGATCTTGATCAGTGTTTTCATCGGATACTACAGTCGGGGTTATGGTTATACAGACAGCATCTTGCGGATTTCCTCGGCATTTACGGCCGAACGCAGGTCCTCCCGAACCAGCGCTCCTTTCTCGATCACAAAAAGTCGGTCACACACATCGAGCATGAAACTGAGCACCTGCTCGCTCACCACGATCGTGAGGTTCCTCATGTCCCGGATCTCTTTGAGAGTCCGCGCGATGTCCTTGATGATGGAGGGCTGGATTCCCTCCGTCGGTTCGTCCAGAAGCAGCACCTTGGGACGAGTCATCAACGCGCGGCCGATGGCGAGTTGCTGCTGCTGACCGCCGGACAAATTGCCTCCCTTGCGGTTCTTCATTTCGCGCAGAATTGGAAACAGGGAATAGATCTCGGACACTTCCTCCTGCGAGACCGGCGTGCGCGCTCCCGAGATCAGGTTCTCGTACACACTGAGGTAGGGAAAAATCATCCGGCCCTGCGGTACAATGGCGAGTCCCTTGCCCACGCGGTTAAAGGACTCGTCCTCCGAGATGTCGACTCCGTCCAGCGTGATCTGGCCGCCCTTTAACGGGAGCATCCCGATCAGACTCCGGAACAGGGTCGTCTTGCCCATCCCGTTGCGGCCGACGATGCCGACAATCTCACCTTTTCCCGCCTTAAAGCTCATCCCGCGAATCACGGGACTCTGACCGTAACCGACGTGAATTTCGTTAACGTTGAGCATATTATAGAATTAGTGTCCGATATAAACTTCGATCACCTTCGGGTCGGCCTGGACATGTTCCATGGACCCTTCCGCCAGGATTTTCCCCAAATGCATGACCGTCACCCGGTCGGCGATTTCCTTCACAAACTCCATGTCGTGTTCGATCACGATTACCGAACGCTGACCGCTGATTTTCTTGATGAGTTTTGCCGTCGCTTCGCGCTCGCGCACACTCATCCCAGCCACCGGTTCGTCCAGCATGAGCAGTTCCGGGTCCTGCATTAACAACATGCCAATCTCCAGCCACTGCTTCTGGCCGTGACTGAGAATCCCCGCCTCCGTATCCAACAATTCCAGCAACGCCACATCCTCCGCCACCGCCCGGATCCGCCCAAGGACCTCCTCGGTCCGCCGGAACATCAGGCACCCAAACACCCCGCGCCCCTTGGGGTGCGAAATCTCGAGGTTCTCGAAAACCGTCAGATTTTCGTAAATGGACGGGTTCTGGAATTTGCGACCGATCCCGGCGCGAACGATTTTGTGCTCGGCCAGCCCGCGGATTTCCTGGTCCTTAAATTTGATACTGCCAGAGGTGGCCTTGGTCTTTCCGCAAATGAGATCCAGCACCGTGGTCTTTCCGGCACCATTGGGGCCGATGATTACGTGCACGCGGTTGCGATCGAGGTAGAAATTGAATCCGTCCACCGCTTTGAATCCGTCGAAAGAAACTCCGAGAGATTCGACCGACAATAGGAAGTCTGCAGGTTTGCTCACTTGGTCACCTCCGTGGTTTGAGCGATGGAGACGCTCGTGTTTTTGACAACCTCAACGACCTCATTTCCAGCGCCGGAACCTGGCCCGGAACGGCCAAACAACATGGCCTTGAAGGGCTCCAGCTTTGTGGAAAGCCACCCACCGGGCTCCATCAGGCCGGCCACCCCATTCGGAAAGAACATCACAACGGCAATGAACGTGCCGCCCATCAGAAAGAGCCACAATTCGGGGATCGCCTCGGAGAAGGTCGTTTTTCCGAGATTCACAATCAGCGAACCCAGGATGGCCCCCACCACGGACAGCCGACCGCCCACAGCCGTAAAAATCACCATTTCAATCGAGGGCACAATCCCGATGAGCGAGGGCGACATGAACCCCACCTGCAGCACAAAAAAGGCGCCTCCGACTCCGGAGATCAGGGCCGCGAGCGCAAACACAAACGTCCTACAGAGCGCCACGTCATAGCCGGAAAAACGAACCCTATCCTCCCGGTCCCGAATGGCCACCAACACCCGCCCCATGCGGGTATTGATGATGTATTTGGCGGCGAGGCCACAGAGCAGCAGGAAGAAAACACAAGCGAAGTAGAGAATGTACTGCGCGGATGTGCTCCGGATGTCCCAGCCCAGAAGGGTGCGTAGATCGGTGATACCGTTACGGCCGCCTGTGTAACCCTGGTTTCCGTCGATCCCGAGCGAGATGATCAGAGCGATGGCCTGGGTGATAATGGCGAAGTAAACTCCGCCGACCCGCCGCTGAAACATCGCCCAGCCAAGACAAAACGCCAGAGCCGTCGGCACCAAAACCACGGCCAGGAGTGCCACGGGAAAATGCTTAAACGGTTCCCAGAAAAACGGGAGGTGGGTGAGCTGATTCCAGTCCATGAAGTCGGGAATCCCGGGCGTACTCTGGATCTTGGTCGTGATTGGGTCCGAGGCTTCGAGCTTCAGGAACATCGCCATGCAGTACCCGCCGATCCCGAAAAACACGCCCTGACCGAGGCTCAGGATTCCGCAGCGCCCCCACAACAGAACCAAACCGACGCCCACAAACCCGTAGGTGAGATATTTCCCAAAAAGGTTGAGCCGGAATACGGGCAGCAACACCGGCAGGACAACCACCAGCAGCAGAGTCAGGGCCGCATAGGAGAGAAACTCGGCACGGCTTTTAAAGAGTGTCTTAAAGAGCATAAAGATTGGTGCTTTCGCTGTTGCAGACGGTTAGGACGAACGGACCTTGCTCGGGAAGAGGCCCTGCGGCCGAAACATCAGGATCACGACGATGAAGAGGAGCGTGGCGACCTTGCCCTTGGTGCCATCGAGGAAGAACTCGAGGATGGACTGTGCCTGGGCGATGCCAAACGCGGAGGCGACCGAGCCGAGCAGATTTGCCGCTCCCCCAAACACCACCACGAGGAAGGCGTCCACGATGTAACGACTGCCGCTGTCGGGCCCCGTCGAACCGATCGTGGTAAAGGCCGCTCCGGCGATTCCAGCGATGCCGCACCCGATAGAGAAAGCGAGTCGGTCCACCAGCTTGGTATTAATACCGACGGCATTACTCATGGCCCGATTCTGCACGGTGGCCCGCAGGCGAAGGCCGAAAGGGGTACGAAACATGAAGATCACCAGCCCACCGGTGACAGCGAGCGCAAGAGCGAGAACAAAGACTCCGTTGATCGGGATATCAATGGCGTCCGTGGGTTTAAAGGATCCCATCAGCCACTCGGGCAACGTGGGGGTTACTTCACGGGCACCGAATATCGACCGGTAAGTTTGCTGCATGATGAGACTGAGCCCCCAGGAGGCGAGCAGCGTGTCGAGTGGCCGTTTGTAGAGGTGACGGATCATGGCCCATTCCACAAACGCGCCGAGAGCCGCGCTCAGGACAAAAGCCAGGACGATCGCGAGCGGAAAATAGAAAGGCAGCAACCGGGGTGCATGGTCCTGCACGAGGGTGGAACAGAAGTAGGTGGTGTAGGCGCCCAGGGCCATGAACTCGCCGTGAGCCATGTTGATCACACCCATCTGCCCGAAAATCAGAGCCAGCCCCAACCCCATCAGCAACAGCACACTAAAGAGGCTTATACCCGCAAAGCCCTGCATTACAAAGATCGACCAAAGTTCGTGGAGATTCATTCGGTATTGGTAGTAGAAGATTTGGAAATCTCTGGGGGGATGTTCACCGTTCTTCCGAGAGCCGCTCCTTTCCGTAATGTCCGGTGGGAATCGGAGCGGCTCCTGGATTTCTTTCGGAGCCTACTGGTAGCCCTTGGGGAAGGGATCCGGTTCAATCAACCCGGATTCGAAGAGCACCTTCGCCTGACCATCCAGGTTCCACTGGCCGATACGTGTTTTGCTCCACAGATGGTGGTTCTTGTCGTGGATCCGCACATACCCCTCGGGTGCACCTTTGAACTCCACGCCGGAGGATGCCGCCGCGATTTTATCCACGTCGAAACTCCCCGCCTTTTCGACCGTTGCTTTCCACAACCATGGCCCGAGGTACCCGGCTTGGGTCACGTCCCCGATCACACTCTTTTCGCCGTATTTTTCCTTAAAGGCTTTTACAAACGCAGTGTTGTTGGGGTTGTCCAGGCTCTGGAAGTACTTCATCGAAGAGTAGAATCCGGCGAGGTTTTCTCCACCGATTCCCAGGACCTCGTCTTCAGTCACCGAGATCGTCAGCACGGTCTGTTTGTCGCTGGTGATCCCCGCCGCCTTGAGTTGCTTGTAGAAGGACACGTTACTGCCGCCTACGACGATGCCGTAGATGACGTCCGGCTTCTTGAGTTTGATCTTATTGATCAACGAACCGAACTGGGTATGCCCAAGCGCGTAGAACTCCTCACCGACCACCGTGCCTTTGAGCACGTTCTCGATGTGTTTACGGGCGATCTTCGCCGAAGTACGCGGCCAGATGTAATCCGAACCGATTAGGTAGAACGTTTTGGCTCCCTTCTCTTTGGCGATCCAGTCGAGCCCAGCGATGATCTGCTGCGTGGCCTCCTGGCCGGTGTAGATCACGTTCTTGGACTCTTCCAGTCCCTCATAAAAGGTCGGGTAATAAAGCATGCCGTTTTCCTTCTCGAAAACGGGCAGCACTGCCTTACGCGATGCCGACGTCCAGCATCCGAACACGGCAGCCACCTTGTCTTTAACGAGAAGCTTTTTGGCCTTCTCCGCAAAAGTCGGCCAGTCCGAAGCGCCGTCTTCTTTGATGACCTTGATCTGCCGACCCAGGACTCCGCCCGCGGCATTGATCTGGTCGATGGCGAGCTGCTCGGCCTGAATGGAGCCGGTTTCGCTGATAGCCATCGTGCCGGTGGCCGAGTGGAGTTGACCGACCGTTACGGTGGTGTCCGTGATGGACAGGCCGGTGGTGTTCACCTCCGCAGTGGGTGGTGCTGCCGTGGCGTGGAGGCTGGCAGCAAGGCCGACCATTGCCGTTAAGAAACCACGCCTCAACGTGGCTGCAGCCGGTTTGGCTACCGCAGGCGCTAGACCTGATATGCAGGATGATAACATTTTCATGGGCTGGGTTTTACTGGTTAGCTACAGACCAAGCGCACTCGCGCTATGGCCGGGTTAGGCCGCCTTGAACCGATCAAGGTTCTCAGACGACTGGGTCACCAGCGCCGCGCTTGTGGCGGTGCCGGAGGGAGGATGAAAAGGGAGGCGCTCCGCCGCTCTGGTATAGAGGTCCTCCCGGAAAAGTTTTGGAATGATGTCGCGCCGGAAGCTCCGGCACTCCGCCGGAACCCCAAGACGCCGCAGTACCTGGAATACTTCCCGGCCACGTTCGCGGCTGAGTGAACCCAAGTCACCAGCTCCGAAGAGAATTCCGCCCACAGACGCCGACGGCTCAGACCCGAGGGAGCGACCAAGAACGTCTTGGGGAATGTCCAGATAGGCGGACATTGAAAGAATCCGGATACATTCAGACCGGAACTCCGGCCGCTGACAAAGCCTCGACGCTTCCTGGAGAGCGGCCACCATGGCCAGATGGACCTCGGGAAACTCCCGCTCAAACCGCTCTAGCCCCAATATTTCACGGGTGGCCGCTGGTAGGGTAAGTTGTCTTAATTTTGGGAGCGTCAGCTCCCTTTATGGAGATAAGAGGACCTTCTGATGGGGATTATTCAAATCGGGGCACACTGCCCCCAACCCCCATCGATCAAAACG
>CAMCYN010000011.1 GCA_945883955.1 Akkermansia muciniphila | reverse complement strand
CGCCGCCTGGTCGAACGCGGGGTCCGTTTTGTGCAAGTCAGCACCGGCGGCTGGGACACGCACGCCGACATCGGCAACTCGGTGCGCCGGGCCGCCGAAGGCATTGATGGACCAGCCGCAGCGCTTCTGCAGGATCTCAAACAGCGCGGTCTGCTCGACTCGACGCTGGTGATCTGGGGCGGGGAATTTGGGCGCACGGTGACAGCCGGCGGTGGAGCAGGAGCCCCCGGACGCGACCACAACGGACGTGCGATGTGTTCGTGGATGGCAGGCGGCGGCGTGAAGGGTGGAACGACTTACGGAGCCACCGACGAGTTCGGTGGCCGGGCGGTGGAGAACAAAATGCACATCCACGATCTACACGCGACGATTCTGGCGCTGATGGGCTTTGATCACACCAAACTCATCTACAACTACAACGGCCGCGAATTCCGTCTCACGGACAACTTCGGTAATGTGGTCAAAGAGCTGATCTCGTAAGCGGGGCCCTGCGCCCCCCCTCTCACTCTTTCCTGGAGAAATCCCCCGGTTCCCCCCTCTTGGTTCCCCCCAGAACTCCCATGAATCCCTTCAAATTCTCCCTGCAAGCCTTCCCGGTGATGCTTGCAGGAGCCGGCTCGGTCAGCCTTGGAGCTGTCACCCCAGCGCCAATAGCCCAGGAGCATCGCGACTTTTTCGAGAACAAAATCCGGCCTATCCTGGCCAATCACTGTTTGGAGTGTCACTCCGCAGAGAAGGGCAAGGTCAAAGGCGGGCTGAATTTGGATACGAGGGAGGACATGCTCAAAGGAGGCGAAAACGGCGTGATCCTGAAGGCGGGCGATGCCAAGGCCAGCGCCATGATCAAGGCTGTGGAATGGGTGGATGACACCCAGATGCCGCCCAAAAAGAAACTCAGCGACGACCAGATCGCCGCCCTGAAGGAATGGGTGACCATGGGCGCTCCAGATCCGCGCGAAGGCTCCACGGGGCCGAAGGTGACCAAGAAAGATCACTGGGCATTCCAGCCCGTCAACCGCCCGCCCACTCCAGCGGTCAAAAATCCGGCCTGGTGCAAAACGTCCATCGACAAGTTCGTTTTGGCCAAGCTGGAGGAGAAAGACATGCTGCCGGGGGATCCGCCCGAGAGCGGCAGCGATGAGGAACGTCGCCGGAAAAAGGAGGCGCTGTTGCGCCGCGCATATTTCGATCTCATAGGGATCCCGCCCAGTCCGAAGCAAATCCGGGATTTCACCAATGACCAGTCGGCCAACGCCTTTGAAAAAGTAGTCGACCAGCTTCTGGCCGATCCGGCCTATGGCGAACGCTGGGCGCGTCACTGGCTGGACACCGCCCGTTACTCCGACACGACTGGTTCGGTGGGGAACATGCAGGGTTTTGATTACCGGTACGCCTACGCCTGGGCCTACCGCGACTGGGTCATTTCCTCCATTAACGAGGACCTGCCTTATGACCAGTTCATCCTTAACCAGCTCGCCGCCGATAAAATCCCCGACAACCCCAAGGAAAACCTCGCCGCGCTCGGATTCCTGACCGTCGGCCAGCGTTTCAACGACAAGGACGATGTCATTAACGACCGCATCGACGTGGTCGGTCGTGGCTTTCTGGGGCTGACCCTGGCTTGTGCCCGCTGTCACGACCACAAGTTCGACCCTATCAAGCAGTCGGACTATTATGCGATGAAAGGGGTGTTCGCGAGTACGGTGGAACCCCGCGAAGGTCCGGTGATCGGCGGCGATCCGAACTCGAAAGAGTATCAGGATTTCACCCAAAAGCTGGAGGCTTTGGAAAAGAAGGCTTTTGCGACAGTCTTCCAGATGCAGCGGGAAGAAGGGGCCCGACTTCGCGCCAATGCCGCAGCTTATTTTGAGTCCGCCTATTTCCTCCGCCAGAGAGACGATCTGGAGGGGAAGAAACGCGCAGACGCCATTGTGACGGCCAACAAACTCGATGGCCGCTTCATCGGCGACCATCTCTCGCGACACGTCAACCCGAGGGACCCAGTGTGGGGGCCGTTTATCAAGCTAGCCACCCTTAAGGAGAACCGCGAACAGGGCCTCAAGGACATGCTTTCGGGCAAGTCCAAGGGGGACAAATACAATCCCCTGGTCCTGGATTTCCTGAACAAGGCAGGCACCCTCCCGGACGACATTCGGATGGCGGCGGTATTATTTGAGAAGTTCTGCCGGGACACCATCGATCCGGTGGTCGGCGCCAAGGTGGATCCCAGGGCGGATCCGAGAACCGACCTGGAACGGGGCGGCATTTTCAAAAAAATCGCCTCTCCACAGACCGATCTCAGCAAAGCGCCAGACAAACCCCTGATGGAACTGGCGACCTTTCCCTTAGGGTTGGTTTCGGGAGCGGAAATAAGCAATGTGCCGCGTCTGCAGGATCAAATCCGGACCTGGGGCCTGGTGCTGGGCGGACAGCTCGAAAGACGTTCCGGGGTGAACAAAATCAACGAACTCAAGCTGACCACCCGAGGCGGCCCAGTTCGTGCCATGGTTCTGGAAGATCTGCCCAAGCCGGTCGACTCGCCCATTTATCCTCGTGGGAACAAGCCCAAAGGGGACGACAAAATCACCATAGTCCCCCGCCGCTTTCTGGAAGTGTTATCGGGCGGAGAGACCCCCACACCGTATAAGGATGGGAGCGGACGCTATGAGATGGCCAAGGCTATCGCGGACAAAGGCAACCCGCTCACGGCCCGCGTCATGGTCAACCGAGTCTGGATATACCACTTTGGCGAAGGCCTGGTGCGCACGCCGGACGACCTGGGGAATCAGGCGGGTAAACCCAGCCACCCCGAGTTACTCGACTTCCTGACCTCCTGGTTCACGGACGACTACGGACAGAGCAAGCCCGGTTGGTCGGTAAAAGGACTGCATAAAGCCATCATGCTTTCCAATGTTTACCAACAGAGCAGCCGCAGCCCGCACATGAGCCGTCAGAAGGATCAGGACGCGAGCAACAGTCTGCTGTGGCGGTCAAACGTCCGCAGACTCGATTTCGAGGCCTTCCGGGATTCTCTGCTTTCGATGGGCGGCACGATGGACAAGACCCTGTACGGGCCCGCGGTGAACCTCGTCACCGAGCCGTATTCGTACCGGCGCTCGGTTTACGGATACGTCGACCGGGCCAACGTGCCGGATCTGCTCTTGCAGTTCGACATGGCCACACCTCTGGAGCCCAACACCAAACGTACCTCCACGATCGTGCCCCAACAGGCGCTCTTCCTGATGAACAGCCCCTTCACCGTCGGGATTGCGCAAAAGGTGGTCAAACGTCCTGAGGTGATCGAAGCGGTTGTAAACCAGAAGAACTCCCGGGCCGGGATCATGGCGGTGTTCCAGATCGTGCTTCAAAGAACTCCGAGCAAAGCGGAGTTCGATATGGCCATGAACTTCCTGCAGGAAGAGGC
Source organism: Akkermansia muciniphila (assembly GCA_945883955.1). Lineage (GTDB taxonomy): Bacteria > Verrucomicrobiota > Verrucomicrobiia > Chthoniobacterales > Chthoniobacteraceae > Chth-196. The sequence goes on along the minus strand of CAMCYN010000011.1, from coordinate 31,211 downwards.
GAAAATGCAGGCAGGGGTCGCCGCGGCGACCTCCGAGGGAGTTGTCAAAGCCATGAAACAAGCCGAGGCCCAACTCAAACGGGATCAGAATGGGGACGGTAAAAATAAAGCCGTCGTCAACGACGGGGAGCTCGTGCAGCGGGCCACCCTGTCGCCGTGGGAAACGTTGGTCCAGGCACTCATGTTCTGTAACGAAGCGGCCTATTTGAACTAACCTGCCCCGTCGACAATCCGAAGCGGACCTGGTTTCCGCCGGCACATTTGACCGCCCTACGGGATTGCTAGTCCCGGCAGGGCGGTTCATGTTTCAAGAATCGCTTCTTCTCCCTAAGCCTCCCATGCGCGTTTCACTGTTTATACCCTGTTTCATCGACTCGCTTTATCCAAACGTCGGCATGTCCATGGTGCGCATCCTCGAACGTCTAGGGCACTCAGTGGACGTTCCCGAAGGCCAGACCTGCTGCGGCCAGCCGCCCTTCAACTCCGGTTACTGGGATGAAGCCCGATCGGTGGCGACCAACCAGCTTAAAGCCTTCAAAGACGCCGACGTCATCGTTTCAGGCTCCGGTTCCTGCGGAGCGATGATGAAGGTGTTTTATCCCGAACTCTTCCACGGCCACGAACAGGAGGCCGAAGCCAAAAACCTCGCGGCTAAAACCTGGGAGTTCTCGGAATTTTTGGTCAACAAACTGGGCGTCAAGGATGTCGGAGCGCGCTTCGAAGGCCGGGCCACTTTCCACGACGGATGCCACGGCTTGCGTGAACTGGGCACCAAACTGCCTCCGCGCGAACTGCTCAGCCACGTAAAAGGGCTCGAACTGGTCGAGATGACCGAGGCTGAAACCTGCTGCGGTTTTGGCGGCACTTTCGCCGTCAAATATCCCCAAATCTCCACGGCTATGGCCGAGGTGAAATGTAACTCCATCTGCGAAACCAAGGCTGATTACGTCATCAGCAATGACTCCAGTTGCCTGATGCAAATTGGCGGCTGGCTTAATCGCAATGTCGGTACCGTCAAGTGCCTCCACCTCGCCGAAGTTCTCGTCCAGCAATGAGCTCCTTTACTTCCCCCGCACGTAATCAGTTCCAGGAGGACGCTGACCGGACCACAAGCGACGCCCCGCGCCGCACGGCGGTCCGGAACGCCCTCCAGAATTATCAAAGCGCCCGCGACCGAACCGGGGCGACTTTCACCGACTGGAAAGCAGCCCGGTCGGCCGCCTCCACCATCAAACACGAGGCCGTCAATCATCTCGACCAGTACCTGGAAGAGTTTGAACGCAAGTTCACGGCCCGCGGCGGCAAGGTGTTTTGGGCCAGTAACAGCCAGCAGGCTCGGGATTACATCATTCAGCTCGCCAAGGCCAAGAACGTCCGCGCCATTGTTAAATCCAAGGCCATGACAGGGGAGGAAATCCACCTCAACGACGCGCTGGTGGCCGAAGGGTTCGGGGTTGTGGAGAGCGATCTGGGGGAATTCATCCAGCAGCTCAAAGGCGAGGCGCCCTACCATTTCGTATTCCCGTGTATGCACTTGCGGCGGGACGAAATCAGCGATCTTTTCCACAAGGAACTCGGTACGGCCAAAACCAACAGCCCCGAGGAACTCACCATGATCGCCCGCCGGGTGCTGCGTCGCACTTATGTCGAAGCCGACATGGGCATCTCAGGCGCCAACTTCATCGTGGCCGATACGGGCATGATCTCCATCACCGAGAATGAAGGTAATGCGAGGCTCACCGTGGGGGTCCCCAAGATCCACGTGGCTCTGGTCGGCATTGAAAAGGTCGTGCCGCGTCTGGGAGATCTGGCGCTGCTTTTGCCCATGCTCGCGACGGCCGGCACCGGGCAACACCTGACCGGGTACAACTCCATGTACGGCGGCCCACGCCAACCCGGCGAAAACGACGGACCCGACGAGTTCCACGTCGTGTTGCTCGACAATCACCGCACCCGACTCCTGGCCGATCCCGAACAGCGGGACGCCCTGCACTGTATCCGGTGTGGCGCCTGTCTGAACGTGTGCCCAATCTTCAAAAACATCGGCGGCCATACCTACGGCACCACCTATCAAGGCCCCATCGGCTCGGTGATTACCCCACACTTCCGTGGACTCCAGGATTGGAAACATCTCTCCGGAGCTTCCTCGCTTTGTGGCGCGTGCACGGAGACCTGTCCTGTCGGCATCGATATTCACCACCACCTACTCCACAACCGCCGGAATGCAGCCGCAGAAAAACCCGCGCCCGGTGAAAGCCTATTGTGGAAAGCATTTACCTTCCTGATGCGCCGACCGGCACTGTATCGCTTGGCCACCAGGTTCGCTCCGCTCGGCTCCCTGCTCCATCCGCTCGTCGAGGGAACGGCGCTGGATCCCATGATCGCATGGACCAGCACGCGAGATTTCCCGGCGGCGGCTCCGAGTTCCTTCCGCTCCCAATTCCAGAAGCATCAGGCTCAAAAATCAGGAGGCTCCAAATGACCCCATCCACCGGTGACCGTGAAGCTGTTTTAGGCCGGATCCGTGAGGCACTGCGTGTGCCCGCCCCCTTGAAACATCCCGCAGAACGTTCGGCAGGAGGCGAGCCCACCACGGCTCATTTCCGCGAATGGCTGCCCCCCGTCGGCCCGAGCCTCGATGAACGTTTCGCCCTGTTCTCCCGTCTGTGCGAAACGCTTAAAAGCGAACTCGTCGTTTGTGCCGACATGGACGCCGCCGCGGCTCACCTGACGACGCTCGCCACGGAAGGTGGCTGGAAGACGCTCGGGCTGCACCGTGGCAGCCTCACCTCGGCGCTCGAATCCCGGCTGCCGGCGGCATTAACCCGCCTTTTTGTCGACGAGGGCTACGACAAAGACGCACTCGAAGCGTCCGATGCTGGCCTGACCGAATGTGAACTGCTTGTCGCCCAGACCGGTTCGGTATGTGTCACCGGCCCCAGCTCTGGCGGCCGGGTGCTGAGTGTGCTGCCCCCGCATCACATCGTCATCGCACGCCGCAGCCAGATTTTGACGGATCTGACCGAGGCCTACGCCACGCTGGCCGCCAAATACCGCGATGATTACCCGAGTATGATTTCATTCATCACCGGTCCCAGTCGCACTGGCGACATCGAACGGATTTTGGTGCTAGGTGCCCACGGCCCCAAACGGCTCACAATCCTGCTACTTCCCTAACTGGTCGAAAGACTGGACGCTCATTTTGGGCATTCAAAACCCTTCAAAAGAAGCCCTTCCAATTGGCCCTAAGAACCGTTTCCTCAAAAGGTCATCTCGCTGCCCTCAATATGAAGCCCCCCATACTACACTCCGCACTGTCCGCTTCCATTCTGTGCCTGCTCGCTCCGCTGTCCCTTAAAGCGGAACTCTTCTGGGTCACAGCCCCCAAGACGTTGGAAGCCAACAACGTCACATTCACCCGGGAATTCGAAGTAACCGGTCCCGTGAAATCGGCCACGCTCAAGGTAGCCGCCACCAAAAACGGAACCGCCACACTCAACGGCAACATCCTCGGAGCTACTCCGGCGCGCTTCGATGTAGGTGCCGAGTTGAAACCAGGCAAAAACGTACTCGTCATTTCCGCCACAGAGGCCAAGGCCGGTCACCCACGTGCCGTAGCTCAACTCACCATCGAGCTCGCCGACGGATCCAAGCAACTGGTGGAAACCGGCGACGACTGGCAGGTGACCGGTTCCGGCAAAGCCGCCTCATCGCCCATATCCGCAGCGCAATCGGGTAAATACCACAGCAGCAACGACGTGCTGAGCCTCTTTCCCCCAGTCGTAACCCAGCCCGGGGACATCCACGTTCCAAAGGACTTCAAAGTCGAACTGCTCTACCGCGTGCCCAAGCTCGAACAGGGCTCCTGGGTGGCATTAACCGTAGACTCCAAAGGACGTCTGCTCGGTGCCGATCAATACGGCGGCATTTACCGCATTACGCCCGCTCCGGCCAACGCTCCGGATGCCGAAGCCGCCACCAAAGTCGAGACGCTCAAGACCGACGTCAAAGGGATCCACGGGCTAATCTACGCATTCAACAGCCTCTACGTCATGGTGGGCGAAGGCCCGCAGAAAGGTGTCTTCCGGCTCACCGACACCAAGGGCGACGACCAGTTTGATAAAGCGGAACTCATCGTGCCGCTCGACGGTTCAGGCGAACACGGCCCGCACAGCTTCCAGGTTTCGCCCGACGGCAAATCACTCTTCTTCTGCGCCGGAAACCACACCAAACCTCCGGCCCGAATCGACCATGTGCGTGGTGCACAAGCTTGGTCAGAAGACCATCTGCTGCCCCGTCTGTGGGACGCCAACGGCCATGCCAAAGGCATTCTGGCCCCGGGCGGGTACATCGTGAAAATTGATCCCGACGGCAAGAATCTGGAAATGTTCTGCACCGGATTCCGCAACGAGTTCGATTTCACCTTCAACATCAACGGAGACATCTTCTCCTACGATGCCGACATGGAATGGGACATCGGATCGCCCTGGTACCGCCCCACGCGTTTCAACCAGGCTCCGAGCGGCGGCGACTTCGGTTGGCGTAGCGGTGCTGGCAAATGGCCTTCGTATTATCCCGACAGCCTCCCGGCGACCATCGACATCGGCCCAGGCAGCCCCACGGGGGTGAGTTCCGGCATCGGAGCCAAGTTCCCCGCTAAATACCAAAAGGCCATCTTCGGAAACGACTGGACCTACGGCACGATGTACGCCATCCACTTGACCCCTGATGGAGCTGGATACAAAGCGGTTAAGGAAGAGTTCGTTACGGGAAAGCCGCTCTCCCTCACCGATGTTGTCATCCGTCCTCAGGACGGCGCGATGTACTTTGCCATCGGCGGCCGCCGGAATCAGGCGGCCCTGTACCGGCTGACTTATACAGGATCTGAATCCACGGCACCCGCGCAGCCCGACGTCCTGCCGGCCGAAGCCAAATTGCGCAGGGAAATGGAAGCGCTCCACGTGGATGGAACCGGGCCTGAGGCCGTCGCCAAAGCCTGGCCGCATCTTTCGAGCAATGACCGGTTCCTGCGTTTTGCGGCGCGTGTCGCCATCGAAAAACAACCCGCTGCATCCTGGAGCGAGAGGGCGCTCGCGGAAACCAATCCGCAGGCCGCCATTGAAGCGCTCATCGCCCTGGCGCGTGTGGGCGATGCGAGCCTGCAACCCAAGCTCATTGGAGCGCTGAGTCGTCTGGATTACAAAAAGATCGACGTCTCTTTGCGTTTACCGCTCCTGCGAGCCTGGCAGCTGGCCTTCACCCGCATGGGCAAACCCTCCGCAGAAGTCTGCGCCAAGCTGGCTAAACAACTCGACCCGCTCTTTCCGCAGAAAGACGCGTACGAAAACCGCGAACTGCTTCAGTTGCTCGTCTTCCTGGATTCACCAACGGTGGTCTCCAAAGCCGTTGCAATGATGCAGACACTCGGGGACGACCACGAGGACATCGCCTCCGCCGAACTGCTCGCCAGAAATGACGGATATGCCACCGCTTTCAAAGCGACCTCGGGCAGCCGCCCGAACAAGCAACAGATCGCCTTTGCGTATACCTTGCGAAACGCGACCTCTGGCTGGACTCCGGAACTCCACAAGTCGTTCTTTAGCTGGTTCCCAAAAACGACCCCATGGAAAGGTGGCAACAGTTTCGCTAAATTCATCCAGAACATTCGCACCGAAGCTCTGGAGAAAGTCACCGACGCCACCGAACGGGCCGCTTTGGACGAGCTCTCCAAGAAACCAGCCGTCCAGATGGCCAATCTGGTGATGCCAAAAGGCCCCGGAAAAGCCTACTCCGTCGACGACATCGTCGAGCTGGCTAAAGGCGGTCTCAAAGACCGCAACTTTGAAACAGGGAAGGCCATGTACACCACGACCCAATGCGCCACCTGCCATCACTTCAACAATGACGGAGGAAACATCGGGCCGGATCTGACTGGAGCCGGAAACCGCTACAGCATCCGTGACCTGGCCGAAAGCATCGTGGAGCCGTCCAAGGTGATCAGCGACCTGTATGCCTTCCAGGAGATCGAGAGGAAGGACGGCTCGGTGGTCATCGGACGCGTACTGGCCGAGGAAAATGGAAAGTACCTCGTGATGACGAACCCGTTCGCCCCGGACGCCACAGTTCAGGTGGCCGTTGCGGATGTTGCGTCCCGGAAGGAATACGGCATTTCGCCAATGCCTCCCGGCATGATCAACATGCTCGGACCAGATGAGGTCCTGGATCTGATTGCGTACCTGTTCAGCGGAGGAAACCCGCAGGACAAGGCATTCGCCCCCGCGAAGTAGTCGCGCCACCAGAACAACACAAAGGGCGAAGGTGTCTCACGGCACTTTCGCCCTTTTGCTTTACGAACGCAGTACAGACCCGCGCTTCAGATGCCGCCAGATCGCGAGGCGGACCCGCAGAAACTAATTTGCCGCCGCTGGAGGCGCCGGTTTAACGGCGGGTGGTTTGGGAGCGACGTACGGAGGATTGATATTTGCCTCGGGCGCGGCCGTTTTGATGTTGGGTGTTACATCGGCCTTCACATCGCCGCAGGCCCACTGGACTCCGCCCTTGAGAGCCTTGCGGAAAATAGGGTTGGTCCAGACATCCTCGCGGTGCCCCATTGACGTGTACCAGACACGCCCCTTTCCTTCCATACGCGCCCAGGTATTCGGAAATGGAGGCCGCTCATATTCGACTCCCTTCATTGCCGGCGCATCCAGAACGGTCAGCACATGGATATCGGGCGAAAAATCCTTCAATGAATACCACTCCTCCTGGAAAGAGAAATCCGGGCCGAGGGTCTCGAAGCCAGGGAATCTGGAATCGATGACCGTGTTTTTAGCCACCTGCTGCGCGCCGTGTTTGATAAATTCCGCTCCGAGAAAGCGCACATAAGGATCGGCCTTTTCGTAGTGGTTGACGTAACGCTCCGGGCCTTTCTGCGACTCGTTGTCGGTGTGAAATGTGTCACTTGCAGAATGGGTTCCAATGAACCCTTTGCCAGACCGGACATAGTCAAAAAGAGCCTGTTTTCCGGCCGGAGTCATCGGCGGGTGTTTATCGGTGCCCTCCGAACAGAGGTCGCCCGTGGTGTAGAACATTACGGCATCAAACCCGTTGAGATATTCGGTGGAGAACTTCGACCCGTCCTTGGAGAAGATAAACTCCCAGTTGTTTTCCTCCCCCAGCTCGAGCAGAGATTTCTCAGCGACACTGGGCTGACCTTTTTTCCAGGAAATCACCTCATGCTCGAACCCGCTGGATTTGGAGAAAAAGAGGATCTTGCGCTTGGGCGCGTCAGCCGCAGAAGCAGACAGGGCTATGGCAAGAGACGACAGAAGAATGATACGAAAGCTCATAAGGGGATGTCCCCAAAACTAAAGGCCGCCGAGAGGGGAAAGCCAATCTCACTTTTTCAAACAAGCCGACCACACTCAGGATGCTCCAAAACGAAGCCCCGACCAGCGCCCCGCCGCACGCTACACGTATTGAATAACCGACGAAACGGACGACGGCTCGAACACGCGAATCCCTACATCAGACTCGTGGTTGAGGAAGCGATTGCGTAACAAGTTGAGCTTGCGTTCATCGAGCATTACCCCGCGATTGAGCAGAGGGTGATGGGAATCCGGCAACGGAATCATCTCATCGGTGATCTCACGCGAACGCAGCTGCTCGATCTTTTTATAAATCGAAGCCCGTTCACTCGCAAAATAGCTTACGCACACTTGGATTTGCGGCGAACCGACCGCCAGACGCATCCGGTCTACCACAAAGCGGCTCAGTCCGCCGAGTTCCGAAGCGGGCACCCGACGGGGCAGAATCGGCAGAATCACCTCTTCGCCCGCCGCCTGAAAAGAAACCTGCAGTTGTTCCTTCAAGGTCTTCACCAGCTGAATCATCGCACTGGCAGAATCCTCGGAAGTGACCGGCTTGACGCCAGAAAGATGCCGGTAAAGAAAATCAGCCGACTGTCGATCCGTTTCCACCACCACATCCAACCAAAGATTTTGATTTGGAAGTAGAAGCGCGGACCACGCGCCCATGGTCGGTTCGGCCCCGACGAAAGCAACGGCCTCCAGTTCCACCACACCAGGGACATGCAGGGCCTTAAAGCCGTTCAGGGTGTGCGCTTTCGCATCCCGCAACGTCGGAATAGCAAGAAATTGATCGGCGAACGTATTTTCCGCAGAGCGCTTCGGACTGGCCTCGGGCGCTTGGGGCGGCGGTGCCGTCGGTCGCGTCAGAATGGGGACTGCTGCCGTCTTCTGCCGGTTTGAAGAGCTGTTCTTATCAAAACCCGGCATGTGCTCAAAGCGAACCAACCGCCGGGCAGCCGCTCCGATGTGAGCCGCAAGCACCGCCAAATCGCAGGGCAATACCACATAATCGTCCGCCCCAGAAGCATACGCACCAGCAACCGTCTTAACATTATTATCAGTCCCGAGAAGCAATACCGAAATTGGCCGGGCCGTTTCCGCGGCGGTCAACTCCTCGCAGACACTCATGCCTGAGATTCCTGAAATGTTCATACTCAGGATTGCAAGCACAGGACAATCCGCCGCCGCAATCATGTCGGTCACGTACCGCACGTCTGTACTACACTCCAAAGTCAACCCAAGGGGCGCAACGGCCTTGCGGATGAGGCCCTCGGTTTCGGATGAGTTAGGACAGAGAACAACCTTCATATCAGGGGGTCACAATTATGGCAGTCTTCAAGCGAGAGAACAGCTCCATGTTAGAGAAAGTCAGACAGTAAATCCTCATTTTCCGACCTCAATTCGGTGCCGCAAACACGCTCAATTTCGCCAGACAACACAACGTATTGGCATCCCGAATCTCGCCGTGAGCCACCATTTGGCGAAGCTCTACGGCACTAAAGACCCGCACTTCTACGATCGCCTCTCCGGGATCATGACTGGCCCCCTCCGCACTGGGTACCACCCCGCGCACCCACAGCAAGTACGTGTGTTCGTCCGTGAACCCTGGGCTGCTTAAAAAATACCCCATCGGCACCACTTCGCCATCGGGTCCCATTTCGTAGCCCGACTCTTCCTTCAATTCGCGAAGCCCAGCCGCCTGCACCGCCTCCGGATCATGGCCTCGCGACTCGTCAATCTGGCCTGCCGGAAACTCCCAAAGCTCGGCCCGAATCGGCACCCGCTCCTGGCGGATCAAAACAAACCCACCCTCGCGAGTTTGCGCGGCCACGGCCACCCCCCCTTTGCGATGGCAAACCGTCCACTCAAACCCTTCAGGACGAGCCGGCGAACTGAGATTCACCTTCTGAATTTCCAGAAACGGGTTCTCAAACACCACCTCGCGATTGTGAGTCACCCATCCCGGGCCATCCTGAACAAACTCATGAAATTGCATAATTCACATTACCCAAGCGCCGCCCGCCACCGGGCCAACTGTGCGGCAACATTCTGAGGCGCAGGCGCGCCCGTCGCACGCCGTGCGGCCATAGAGCGCTTCACCTGCAAAACCTCATGCACGTCCGACTCAAACAACGGCGACAGCTTTTGATAATCCTCCAGCGTCAGCTCCGGCAACTGGCACCCACGTTCCGAACACAATCCCACAGCACGGCCAACAACCTCATGGGCACTCCGGAAAGGCAGTCCGTGCAAAACCAGATAATCGGCCAAGTCGGTCGCCAGCAAATTGGGGTCGGCCACGGCCGCCGCACAGGACACCTCGTTAACACGCACCTCCAGCAGCATTGGCGCAAATACCCCCAGGGCGTTCCGAACCGTATCGAGGGAATCGAAAATCGCTTCCTTGTCCTCCTGCATGTCCCGGTTGTAGGTCATCGGCAACCCTTTCATCAGTGTCAAAAGCGCCATCAGGTTTCCGTAAACCCGTCCAGTTTTCCCGCGGGTCAGCTCCGCAACATCCGGATTTTTCTTCTGGGGCATCAACGAGGATCCCGTCGTAAAGGCATCCGAGAGCGTGATAAAATGAAACTCACTCGACGCCCACAAAATCACATCCTCACTCAATCGGGAGAGATGCATGGCCACAATGGAAAGGGCCGATAATAGCTCGATGGCAAAATCACGGTCACTGACGGCATCCATGGAGTTTTGAGTTATGGCAGGAAAATCCAGCAACTTGGCCACCAGCTCGCGATCAAGCAAAATGGTCGATCCAGCAATCGCACCCGACCCTAACGGGAAAACATTGATCCGTTTGCGACAATCCTCAATCCGCGCACAATCGCGCTCGAACATCTCCACGTACGCGAGCAAATGATGGGCGAAATAAACCGGCTGGGCTCGCTGCAGATGGGTGTACCCCGGAATGATCACTTCCCTGTATCTTTCCCCAAGAGTCACCAGCGCTTTTTGCAATTCCCGAATCTGCGCCTCCACGTGGTCACATTCCTCGCGCAGATAGAGCCGAATATCCAACGCCACCTGATCGTTCCGGCTTCGGGCCGTATGAAGCTTGGCTCCCGCATCCCCAATCCGCCGGGTCAGTTCCGCCTCGATATTCATGTGAATATCTTCCAGCTCCCGCTTAAACACGAACTGCCCAGCCTCGATCTCCGCGCCAATCTCCCGCAAAGTCGAACCAATGAGCTCGGTCTCCTCGGCGGTGATCAACCCCGCCTGTTCCAGCGCTGCGGTATGGGCAATCGAGCCCACGATATCAAATGGCCACAGGCGCCAATCAAAGGAAATCGATTCGGAGTAAGTTTGCAGAAGCTCTGCAGTTGGTTGCTGAAAGCGGCCTTTCCACATAGTCGGAAGATAATCGGTGAGCCACGGTGAGTAGGGCAAAAGCTCCGCGCCCGAAAGGTAAAAGCCTTGTGACCTCCCGCTCTCTGCCTCTTGCCGCAAGCCAAACCTGCCTTTAGTTTGAAGCCACCATGCCTGCCGGCCCGGACTCCCATCCCTCCCATAAGCCTCCCCTCCGGCGGCGAAGACTGGGCCGTCCCATTTGGCGTATTTCAGCCCTTCTCTTTCTAGCCGTCCTTCTTTTCCACCGCCCCATTCTCCTCTCCGGCATTGAACAGGCCCTGCGCCATGCCGCAAAAAAAGACGGGCTCTCCCTTCAAATCCGCCTCTCAGGAAACGTCTTTAGCAATCTCTCGCTCGAAGCCGTCGACCTTCGGCCCCTCTCCTCGCCGCACCCCACCGTCACCGCCATCCAGGTCCAAAAGGCGACCATCCAGTACAATTTACTCCGCCTTTTCTGGTCGGGCCCGGGCGAATGCATCAACTCGTATTCCATCGACGGTGCCACCCTCCGGCTCAAAGCCTCCGTCACCAGAAGCACCGGCACCCGCAGCTTTGCCGAACTAATCGAGGACATCCTGGCCCAACCCGCCCTTTATGCCGATGCCGTCCACATTACCAATCTCAACCTGGAAATCGAAGGCAGCCAAACACTTCGTTCCATCCTCGGCGCAAGCCTCTCAGCCCGTCCCGACCACCCCGGCTCTCTCTCCATAACCTCAATCGCACTAGCCAATGGGGCCGTTTTCCAAAACTGGAACGCCGCTACCTCTTACAACCAACGAAACCTTCTCGTCACCGGACTCAAACTCCACCCCGACCTCGAACTGTCCTCCCTAAGCTTTGACGCCTCGGAACGCTCCCTCGGTAAAAGCCGGATCGCACTCCGGCTGCAGTATCGCGGAGGCTGGGCCAGCGGCAGCGTGTTCTCCCAAAAAGCCAAGGGGACATCAGACTCGGACGTTAAACTGGAATTTTCCGCTGCAGACTTTCCCATCGAGGAGATCACCCAGTTTCTAGGCTGGCAGGCACTCCCATTTTCAAAGTTTCAATGGGCCCAGGCGCATCTTCGCGGCACACCCAAAAAACCAGCCTCCTGGAAAGGCCAGGCGGATATTCGCACCATCACGCCCCTCCCCACCCCCACCGAGCCCCTGGTGACGGAAATCCACGCCGCCTTTCAATCCGGCGCATTTCATCTCGAAAACCTGGAGGCTTACTCGGGCACTTCCACCGCCTTCGCCACGGGTGAAGTGAAACTCCCACCCTCCATTTCCGAGCTCAGCCAACTCACCGGACACCTGCAAGTTCGGGCCGATGTCGAGGATCTTGCCGACTGGGGAAGTCTCATGCAGCCCGTCCCGTTCAACGGGTCTGCACATATCTCTGGTACGCTCGCTATTGGCGGCGGCACTGCTCAGCTTTCCCTTCAAGGCAACGCAGAAACTCCCGGCTCGACCCCAGTTCAGTTCACCCAGGGCACCGCGCTTCTCGCCCTCCGGGCCAATGTCGCCAACATTCTTGACCCCAAACAATTTCACGGCCGCCTCGAACTGTCTCTAGAAGCTCCCTCCATTTACGCTCCCCAGGGCAGCGCCACCTTTGAAAAAATTACCGCTTCCGCCTCCATTGATCTCGGTCGGGTTCTGGTTGAAAAACTCACCCTCACCCAAAACTCCAACCGGATCATAGCCACGGGCGAAATCCCGTTTGCCTCTCGCCAAACTCCGCTTCGACTAGAGATCCAAGCCTCCTGTCCGTCGCTTGAAACCACCGGCCTGACACTCCGCGGACATCCCGTGGCCGGGGAAATCCAGGGCACCGTTTCCGCACAAATCACCAACGGCCATCTCGGCGGGTCGGCCAGGCTGTCGGCTGGACCTCTGAATTGGGGAGGCTTCGATTTGGGCGAATTCAAAAGCAACATCTCGCTCTCGGAAGGCACCCTTGCCGTAGAAGATTTGCTGCTCCGGTGGGATAAAGACGAGTGGGCGCAAATGTCGGGCTCGACCGAGATTGCGCCCCCTCACACCTACGCGCTCAAAGTCGAAGCACACGTTGCCTCGCTCCAGCGATTCGAACCCCTGTTTCGACAAAGCGGGATCGACACCGCCATCCGCGGACAAATTGCCGGAGACTGGACGGGGCAGGGCACGATTCAACCACTGAGCGGCACCGGGCGCTGGAATCTATCAATTAAGAATGCTCATTTCAAATCACTCGATCTCAAGGAAGTCCTCTGCTCGGGAACCTATGCGCCCGGACAACTCAAGGCGGCCCCCATCCGCATCGCCACTCCCCACACCCGACTCGATACCCAGATTGCGTGGAGCGACGACACGCTCAAAGTGCAGCAAATCTCCCTCGAACAATGGGGATACCCCACCTTGTCCGGTTTTCTCGTGTTGCCCATCGGCTGGTCCAAAAACGGTGCCCACTGGAATGAGAACAGCAGCCTAAGTGGCGAACTCACCGCCAACCGGCTGGATCTGGTGACCCTGTTTACCGCCGCTGGATTACCCACGCCTGTCGCCGGGTCCGTAAAATTCACCGCCTCTCTTGGCGGCACTCCGGCCGCGCCCACCGCTCTTTTTAATCTTGCCGCACGCGAACTCCGCTCCCCGTCCCACCCCAATCTGGGTTCCGGAGAAATCGACCTCAGCGGACACTACAGCTCAGGCGCCTTTGTAAGCGACGTCACCCTGCGTTCGACACTTCAGTCGCCAGCTCGAGTCCATGTTCGCATTCCCGTTGCACTCGGCGATCTGTTACTGGCAAAAACCGACCCGAGCCAAATTCCCGTTCAAGCCCGTCTGGAACTTCACAAGGCCAGCCTCAAGTCACTTCCCTCGCTGCTATGGCCGGGATTTAAAAAGGTCGACGGCTCTTTCTCCATGGACGCTGACATCGGAGGCACTCTCCTAAAGCCCACCTGGCGTGGATCCTGTACCCTCGACGCTCCCGTCATTCACTTCGTCAGCTACCGCTTTCCGGCCATCACCGAACTCCAGGCAGCAATCGATTTTGACGAACATGAGCTGCGTCTACGCAAACTGCGCGCCGATCTCGGCGGCGGCACTCTCACCGTCAACGGCTCGGCTCATTTGCACGGAAACGACAATGCCACCCTCGACTTTCACGCCGTTGGCCATGAAATCCTCATTGTCCGGAGCCGGGATCTGCTGCTGCGCCTGAACGGCGACGTCCATCTACGCGGCCCCTGGAATCAGGCAACCATCAGCGGAAAAGCCAGCTCCACCAAAAGCCGGGTTACTAGGGACATAGATCTGCTGCCGGTAAATGTTTTAAAGAAATCCGCAATGGCCATCCCCGTCTCGGCCTCCGGTCCCGGCAAACCATGGTTTACCTTCCAACGCTCCCCATTTTCGGAATGGAAGTTCGACGTCTCCCTCCGCACCACGCCCGAAGATCCGTTTCTGATCCGGGGCAATCGACTACACGGCAGCGCCCAGGCAGACATTAAACTCAAGGGCACGGGCGCCGCTCCGACCCTTGAGGGGAATTATAAAACCACCGACCTTGTGGCCTATTTGCCCTTCGCCCGGATCCAAATCTTCCGGGGCCACTTCTGGTACTCCCCAAACAAACCCTTCATCCCGATCCTCGACTTCACTGCGGAAACCGAGGTTCGCAACCACCGGATCCGCATGTACCTCACCGGCTCCCAGGAAACTCCCCGGATCAATCTCAACAGCGATCCACCTTTGAATGAAACCGATCTGCTCACGCTGCTGACCACTGGCATTTTGCCCGGCGATACCTCCGAAAACGGCCAGGCGCTCGCCGGCCGCGCCGCCGCCGTTCTTTTCCAGGAACTTTCCGGCAAAGTCTTCGAATCCAAGGACAACAAGGACCGTCTCTCGGCCTTGCGTCGGTTTTCATTGGATGTCGGCGCCCTCAACAGCCGCACCGGACATCAGGAAACCAAACTGACCTACCGGATGAACGACAACTTTTTTATGATCGGTGAACTCGGCGCCAACGGTGACTTCGGCGGCCAGATCAAGTATTTGCTCCGCTTTCGCTGACCATGTGGCACCGCCACCCCCACACTCTCCACCGCCTTCTTGTCACGGCCTTAAGCCTTGGTATCGCCGCCCATTGCTCTGAGAGCATCGCGGCCTGGTGGGCCCCGTGGCAGAAAAGCGACAAGGTAAAAAAAAACACCGTCCTAGGAGCCGATGTCCTGATTCGTTTTATCGGCGCCCAAGCCTTTCCGGAGAAAAAGCTCCGTGGCGCCATTGAGGAACAACTCACCCAGATTCGAAACGAGGGCCTCAGTCGCCCAAATGCCGATGACGCGGCGTATTACCTCTCAGCCTTTTATCAGGACAACGGATACTCCTCGGTCGAAGTCACCTGGGAGATCCGCGGCAAACAGTTGATTCTCAATATCCAGGAAGGTATCCCCGCTTATCTTCGCTCCCTGCAGGTCACCGGAAACTCCGCCCTGCCCACCGACCTGATCCTGGCCGTGCTCAAAAGTCCCACCATTGAACGGTTCGAGAACCCAGACAGCCGCCTGCCTTTTGTGCGCGATGACTTCATGCGCGGATCCAGCCGCCTCATCGACTGGTATCAAGCCGAGGGGTTTTTGAATGCCGACGTGGCGAGTCCCGAGGTGACCTATTCCGCAGACTCCAAGCAGGTGGACGTGACCATCCACATCACCGAAGGAACACGGTTTTACTTCGGGGACATCAAACTTCAGGGACACACCGTTTACGAAACCGCCGCACTGCTTAAAGCCATCGCCCCCCTCACCAAACTGCCCTACACAGCCCCGCGGGTGTCGGTCATCCAAAGCACCCTCGCGCAATTCTACACTTCCCACGCGCACTTTGATTCCACCGTGGACGTTACGGCCGACCTCACCCGCATCACCCCCGATGGTCTCGTCCCCCTGCTCATTTCGGTACATGCGGGCCCCACCTACAAATTCCAGGGCGTGGAGATCACCGGCCTTTCCCGGATAAAACCCGCCTGGGTTCGCTCCCGACTCCAAAGCCTTGACGGCCAGCCCTACACCTCCGCCGGGCTCGAGGCAAAATCCCGAAGACTCATGGCCTCCGGGCTCTTTTCTTCCCTCCGTATCACGCCGGTTCCCCAGTCCGATCGCACCCTCCGCCTCCAGGTCACCGCCGAAGAAGCCAAGGCACGTGAACTCGGGTTCTCGGGCGGATACGGCAGTTACGAAGGGGTCATGTTCGGACTGAGGACGTCGGACCGCAACCTGTTCGGCCGGGGACTTCAAGGCGGGATTGAATTAGGCGTCTCGCAGCGAACCATCAGCACCGAAGCCACTTTCGCTAATCCGTGGCTCTTTGAGACCCAGACGGAATTCATCAGCCGCGTTTTTCTCAGAAGCCGACTTGAACTCGGCTACGACAAACGCGAGGCGGGAATCCGGGGTGAACTCTCCCGGAAACTAACTCCCAATCTCCAGATCGCCACTTTTGGCCAGACGCGGACCGTTGAAATTACTACCTCCGAGATCACCCAGAACGACCTCGGCAAGACCGCCTACCAGGTCGGGACGGCCGGCCTGTCGGCCACCCTCGACCGCCGCGACAATGCACTCCACCCAACCCGAGGCTGGGTTGCCGCCGGTATCATCGACACGAATGTCCTCCAGACGGGAGATTCGTTTGTTCGAACCTCCGGCCGCCTGGGCTGGCACTATCCGCTCCCGGCCGGCATTGGCTTTGCAGCAAGCGCCAGGCTTGGAATTATTTCTCAACAAAACACCCCGCCCATCGACGAGCGCTACTTCCTGGGTGGTGCCACCACCGTGCGCAGTTTCCGGGAGCGCAAACTTGGCCCCTACGACACACGCCAGTTCCCCATCGGTGGAGCCGCCTACACACTGGCCAATGCAGAAACCGATTTTCCCTTATGGCAAAACCTGCGCGGTGCCCTGTTTTTCGATGCAGGCAGCCTCTCCAGCGCTGGAGCACAAATCCCCACTTCCAACTTCCGTACCGCCGTCGGGATCGGGCTCCGTTATGCGCTACCTGTCGGGCCACTCCGTTTTGACGTCGGACTCAACCCCGACCGTAAGCCGTCGGAAAGCTGGGGTGCCGCTCACCTTTCTTTCGGGTTCGCATTTTAAACTCCACGCTCGACGCGGCACGTACGCTCCGTTTCAACCCGAGGATGCGTTCCCTCCTCCTGCTCCTGGCGCTCTTCCCCACCGCGTTGCTTTGCGCCGCTCCGCCCCAACCCCTCTACGAAATCCGAGCCGAACATGACCCCAACGGGATCGGCAAGTTTTACATGGGCAGGGAAATCGCCCACGTCATGGGCCATCAGGCCGCCAACTGGCTCGAACGCTCCGAGCGCGAACAAGAGGAACGCACCGACCTGCTCATCGCCGCCATGGAGTTAAAACCTGGCGAAATCGTGGCCGATATCGGCGCGGGCTCGGGCTATTTCTCGTGGCGAATGGCCAAGGCCATCGAGCCCAAGGGCAAGGTGCTCGCCGTCGAAATCCAACAGGAAATGCTCGATCTGCTGCAGCGCAACATGGCTCGTCGCCAGGTGTCCAACGTCGTGTCCATTTTGGGCACAACCAGCGACCCGAAGTTGCCCGAGGCAGGCGTCGACACGATCCTTCTCGTGGATGTGTATCATGAATTTGATGAACCTTTTGCCATGCTTGGCGCGATGGCCCGCAGCCTGAAAAAGGGCGGCAGAATTGTATGGGTGGAGTTTCGGGGCGAAGACCCACGCGTACCCATCAAAACGCTCCATAAAATGACCGTCGAGCAGGCCAAAAAAGAAGCCTCCGTTTTCCCGGAACTGCATTGGGAGAAAACAATCGATGTCCTGCCTCAACAGCACATCATGATCTTCCGGAAATCCTGAGTCGCCGAAGACCCTCCCTTAATCCGCCCATCCCTTCTTGATATGCCCCGCCTCGATCCTCACCGCTTTTCCTGGAATAAACGCACCTCCGCAGCCACGTCCGAGGAATGGTTTGAAACGCTCGCCCACCTCGGCCCGCAACGGGTCATGATTACCGAAAATGCCGGTTCGTCCACGGCACAGGTACAGGCGCACGGGCTCACCGAACGCGAGGCGGAGGCTCTAAAAAAAGAATTCGGCGGCAGTATGCGCGAAGCCCGCTGGCTTACTGCGGAGAATCCGCCTCAACGCGCCCCGATCAAGGTGCGGGGAAAGCTGTCGGTAGTTAGCACACAAAGTGAACGGGAAGAGGCTCAAAACACAGGCGAACCCCCGGCCCTCTGGATCCCCGCCGGGATGGCCTTCGGGACCGGAGAACACGCCACCACAGCCATGTGCCTACGCCAGCTCGCCGACGTTGCCGCTCTCCTTAAACAGGAAAAAAACGAAGCCTGGGAATTCCTGGATCTGGGAACCGGCTCGGCCATCCTGGCCATGGCCGCCCGAGTCCTCGGCGCCGGCGCCGTTCTCGCAACCGACTTTGACGCACACGCTCTCCGCACAGCCCGCGAGAACGTCGCCAACAATGGCCTCAAAGGCATCAAATTAATCAACTCGGATGTCCTCAAGTGGACCCCCGACCGGACGTGGCCCGTGGTCGCAGCCAACCTTTTTAGCGGCGTGCTCATCGAAGCCGCAAAAACGATCACCTCGGCCCTTGCCCCAAAAGGGCATCTCATCCTCTCGGGCGTACTGCGCGAACAGGAGGCCGAGGTCCTCAAAGCCTTTGAAAAACAGGGAGTCCGTTTTGAAAAGGTCGTCCGAAAAGGCAAATGGATCAGCGCACGCGGCGTCCGTTCGGGCCGCGCAACCGCAAAGCGTTAAGCACCACACTCACCGAAGATAACGCCATTGCGGCCGACGCCACCACCGGCCCCGGCGACCAGCCAAGGCTCTCGGTGACACCGGCCGCGAGCGGGATTGCCAACAGATTGTAGCCGAAGGCAAATGCCAGATTCTGCCGAATGACGGAAAGCGTTCGCCGGGAGAGGAGGATGGCGTCCACGAGCGAGGTTAAGTCATCCCGCATCAGCGTAATATCCGCCGTCTGACGTGCCACGGCTGTGCCTCCACCCATCGCGACGCCGACATCCGCCTGGGCCAGAGCAGGCGCATCGTTAATCCCGTCTCCGACCATCACCACCAGGTCGCCGCTTTTTTGAAGTTCAAGCACGGCGTCCCGTTTTCCGTCCGGGCGTACTCCGGAACGTACCTCGTCAATGCCAGCCTCCGCGGCAATCCGCGTAGCAACGGCAGCGTGGTCGCCGGTGAGCAACACGGGGCGGATCTTCATTTTTTGAAGAAGCCGGATCGTCTCGGGCGCTTCCGGACGCAGACGATCCGCGACTCGAAACCACGCGGCAAATTCGCCGTCCACCGCCACCCAGATCCGCTCTGAATCAGGTGCCTGCTCAGACTCGGGAAACAAAACCCCAGACTCACGGAGCAAGTCGAGGTGCCCGATGAGCAACGCGTGGCCATCCACCTGGGCCCGCAGTCCACGGCCTGGAATAGCCTCCACGGCATGCACCGCTTTTGAGAGTTCTACCCCAGCGGCAGTCGCGGACACAACCACAGCCCGGGCCACAGGATGGACGCTATGTTGCTCGGCCGCAGCAACCCAACCAAGTACCCGCCCTTGGAAACACTCCCGCTCCCACCATTCCACAATCTCCAGCCGGCCCGCTGTCAGCGTGCCGGTCTTGTCAAAAATAGCCACCCGCGCCCGCGACAGTAATTCCAGCGCCTCGCCACTTCGGAACAGAATCCCGCGCTTCGCCGCCGCACCGCTTCCAACCAGGACGGCCACCGGCGTCGCTAATCCGAGTGCACACGGACAAGCCACCACCAAAACAGAGAGGCCGTGCCAGAAAGCATTCCTCCAGGCTTGTTCCTGCGGACCGAAGAAACTCCAGGCAAACACCGTCACCAAAGCCGCCACCAACACCCCGACGGAGAAGTGTTTGGAAACGGCATCGGCAGCACGTTGAATTGGAGGTTTCGTGGCCTGCGCCTCCCGCACAATCGCCACCACCTGCTCCAGAAATGCGGTCCGCCCCGCCGCCGTCACCCGGACTCGCAACGCGCCATCTCCATTAATCGTCCCGCCAACTACCGCATCTCCCGCCTTCCGAGTCACCGGAACCGATTCGCCCGTCACCCAGCTTTCATCTATGCCGGATTGCCCTTCGAGAAGTTCGCCGTCGACCGGGATCCGCTCTCCCGGGGCGACAAGAACCACCATTCCCGGAACAACCGCACTCACCGGGATCTCACCGCGCTTACCGTCACGTTCGACATGAGCCGTCCCCGGCTGGAGCTCGGCCAAAGACTGGATAGCCGCTCCGGCTGAAGACCGGGCTCGCGCTTCAAGCCAGCGCCCCAACAGCGCAAAGGTCACAATCCCGGCAGCGGCCTCGAAATAACTTCCATGATGCCCGACCCAGCCCGCGAGATATTCAAAAATGCTGCCCGCCCAGGCCAACCCCGCGCCAAAGCCCACGAGTGTGTCCATATCCGCACTCCGACGTCCGATTGAGGCGACAGCCGAACGTATAATACCCGCGCCAGCTGCAAAAACGACGGCCCCCGAAACAAGTGCTTCGAGGATCCAGGCCCCTTGGACATGGGACAATCCGCGCCAAAGACCCGCATGAGCGGACATCGAAAGCGCAGCGAGTGGAAGAAACCCCGCGGCCGCCAGCAACCACCGCAGGTAGGCATGCTGTAGCTCAGCACGCTGCGCAGCCAGAGAAGAAGCTGCGGCCGCATGCGAGGAAATCGCCGCTTGAAATCCAGCGTTGGAGACCGCAGCCAACAGCGCATCCACAGACGAGGCCCCCCCCCGGGTTTGGATCCGAGCCGTACCCGTGGCAAAATTGACGGTTGCTGATACGACCCCCGGAACCGCTCGAAGAGTCCCCTCCAGTCGCGACGCACAACCGGCGCAATGCATACCTCCAATTTCTAACTCCACCGCCAAATCCTCCGTCGAGTTCATAGAGCCTCCTCTGGGCGCTTCGACGCGCACCGACAATCCAATTTACAAGGTTGCCTGAAGTTTTCGGGAGAAAAACTCTGAAAAGCTCCCGCCATTTATATAGAAGCCGCACCACAACAATTTCCTCACTGGCAGGTTACACTAAAAACAAAGCATTTAATAGGAGTTACGTAATCTACCTATTCCCCCCTTCCCCCGATCGCAAACGGCATCTATTCTAAAAGCTCCTATGAATCCCGAGACACTGAAAGCCGTAGAAGCCGGCAAATTTTCCACCGCTCACGGTATCGCACTCGATAAACTAACCGTTGGCACCTGTGTGCTCCACAAAAGCTGGGGATTCGGTCAGATCGCAGGCACTGATTTCGCCCTGAACCAGATCACCATCGATTTTACCACGAAGAAGAGCCACCCCATGCAGCTCGTCTACGCGGCCGAGTCGCTCACGCCCATTGAGTCGGGTCACATTCTGGCACAGATCGCCTCGAACCTCGCGGCAGTCCGCACGCGGGCCGCAAACGATCCCACCGGCCTGATCGGTCATGTGTTGAGCTGTTACAACAACAGAATGACTCAGGATCAACTCACTCAGGTGCTTGTTCCCGCAGTCTTGAAAGAGGGTGAGTTCAAGAAGTGGTGGGAATCGTCCAAGAAACTCCTCAAAAAGGACGGACACTTTTCTCTGCCTACCAAGAAGAGCGACCCTATCCTGTTTCATTCCGAAGCGGTATCGCGCTCGGACGAACATCTCCTGGCCTTCGCGGAAGCCCGCCAACTGAAGGACCAGATCAGCGCGCTGGAACGGATTTTACGCGATCTGGAGGAATTCAAAGATCCCGCCACCCAGCTCCAGCCCCTCATTGCGGCCACCGAAGAGTCCGCCCGCAAGAACTCAAAACTCGCTACAGCCGAGTCTCTCACGCTGCTGGTACTTCGCGACGAATTGGTGGAACGCTCAAAGACGCTCAAGGTTGGTGAAAACGCGCCACTTATCGCGTCCGTCCTCATTGAGGAACAACGGGCAATCCACACCCTGCTCGAACAAATTCCGGCCGCAAAATTGAAGCGTACGCTGGCCGCCTTCCCCGAAGCCTTCGGCGAAGATTGGCTCGCCAAGGCTCTCTCCTTGATCACACGCGGCACGACCCGTCTCGTTTCCGAAGCCGCACGGCTTCTGATTGAACACAACAAAGGAGCCGACCTCAAAGCCACCCTGGATCGCTCCATCCGGGATCACTCCATTAGCTCGGCCGCTCTGACCTGGTTGTGCGACAAAAAGGAAAGAACCGGCGACTTCAGTGACTTGATCCAGCCTCGAGTCATGAGCGCGATCCTGTCGGCGCTCGAACGCGACCAGTTTAACGAAAATCGGGATCGTAAACTGCACGATCTGCTCATGAACGATCTGACACTTCTTCCCGATATCATCTCGGATTCCGAGGCGGAAGAACTGCGCGAAGTCATGCGTAAACTCCTTCTGAGCCCCGTGTTTGAAGACTTGAACAAACGCTCCCTTTTGGGTCGCTTCGTCCGTTCCTATCCCGAGCTCGAAGCGCTCATCACCGGCGAACGCGAAGAGCGGCAGGAGTCCCTCATTGTTTCGTGGGACAGCCTCCAGAAACGTCAGGCCGAGTACGAAGATCTCGTCGCCAAAAAGATCCCCGAAAACACACGGGAAATCTCAGTCGCCAGAGATCACGGGGATTTGCGCGAAAACTTTGAATTCAAAGCGGCTAAGGACATGCAAAGCGTCCTGATGCGCCGCAAGGCTGAAACCGAACGCGATCTCACCATTGCGCGGGGCACAGACTTCGCCAATCCGGACACCTCCAGCGTCTCGATCGGCACCACGGTCACCATCCGTTGGGTGGACAGCCAAAAAGAGGAGTTCTACCACATCCTCGGTGCTTGGGACACGGATCCCGAACAGAGCATCATCTCCTACAAAGCGGCTATTGCACAGGTACTTATCGGGAAACCAGTGGGATCGACTGTAACGCTTCCAACGGAACAGGAAAACCGCACTGCGGAAATTGTGTCCATCACCGCCTGGTATAAAGGCTAGTCCAGCCACCGAAATAGCATTGCCTCTTCAGGGGCAGGCCCATCACGCTCACCTCTGATTTTTACTCCTTACTTATGTCGCTAACAGCCATTCAAAATATCCTTGCCCGCCAAATCCTCGATTCGCGCGGCAATCCCACCGTCGAAGTAGACGTCGAACTCGCTGGCGGAGCCATCGGTCGGGCTGCGGTGCCCAGCGGAGCCAGTACTGGCGAACACGAAGCCGTGGAGCTTCGCGACGGCGACAATACGCAGTACCTCGGTAAAGGTGTGCTAAAAGCGGTCGAAAACATCGAAGATGTCATCGCCCTCGAACTCGAAGGTTATGACGCTCTAGATCAGGTGGCCATCGACCGGGCTCTGATTTCTTTGGACGGGACACCGAACAAAGGAAACTTGGGAGCGAACGCACTTCTGGCAGTTTCCCTGGCCACGGCTCACGCGGCAGCAAACCAGCTCGAGCAACCCCTTTTCAAATACATCGGAGGACCCAACGCCAAGGTTCTGCCGGTGCCGATGATGAATATTCTGAACGGCGGAGCCCACTCGGAT
The DNA here is from genome assembly GCA_945883955.1 of Akkermansia muciniphila. GTDB lineage: Bacteria > Verrucomicrobiota > Verrucomicrobiia > Chthoniobacterales > Chthoniobacteraceae > Chth-196. Next base: position 7,871 of record CAMCYN010000011.1, on the reverse strand, counting down.
GCTCCGATTGATTTCCAGGAATTCATGATCATTCCCAAGAAATTCAACAGCTTCTCCGATGCCCTCCGGGCCGGAACCGAAGTTTTTCACGCACTCAAGAGCGTGCTGAAAGGCCGCGGACTTTCGACAGCAATCGGCGACGAAGGTGGGTTTGCCCCCAATCTCAAGAGCGCAGACGACGCGCTGGAAACCATTGCCGAAGCGGTAAAAAAAGCCGGATATAAGTTTGGTGAAGAAATCTTTGTGGCATTGGACGTCGCTTCGTCCGAATTCTTCGACGCCGCTTCCGGTCAATATGTTTTCAAGAAAAGCGACGGCTCCCGGCGTTCGGCTGCAGAACTAGTGGCCTTCTACCAGGAACTCCAACGGAAGTACCCAATCATCTCCATTGAAGATGGTTGCGCCGAAAATGATTGGGACGGCTGGAAAGCCCTCACCAATGCAATGGGCCACAACACCCAGTTGGTCGGAGACGATTTGTTTGTCACCAACGTCCAGTTCCTGCGCAAGGGCATCGAACGTGGCATAGCCAATTCAATCCTCGTAAAGGTCAACCAGATCGGGACTCTAACCGAAACCCTCGACGCCATTGAATTGGCCAAGGAAAACCGTTACACGGCCGTCATCTCGCACCGTTCCGGGGAAACCGAAGATACGACTATTGCGGACATTTCCGTGGCCACCAACGCTGGGCAAATCAAGACTGGTTCGCTCTGCCGTACAGATCGTGTTGCGAAGTACAACCAGTTGCTTCGGATTGAAGAACAATTGGGTGACAACGCCGTTTACGGCGGTAAGATGTTTATCTAGTGAGCGATCGCTTCCTCGAGCACCAAGAGCCTGCGCAACGTCCGGTTTGGGCTTCCCTGAACCGTCTCGTGGCTGGGATGATTGTGCTTCTGGTGGTAGGCACTCTCGCGGTGCGTTACTTGCCAGAGACTTCACGCCGAAATGAGGTGCAGGCACAAATCCTTGATCTCGAGACGAAAGCAGCGCGCATTAAAGCAACTCTCCAGCAGCACGAACGTCAGGAGCGTCTCCTTCGCACCAGTCCTGAATATCTGAGCTTAATCGCCAGAGACCGTTTGGATTTGATGCAAGAAGGCGAAACGCTCTTCCGCTTCGAAGCGGCCAAACGCTAATATCCTAAGCTTCAAACGGCGGGGGACTTCGTGTCTCCCGCCGTTTTATTTTATCTATGTCTATCGACCTCAAAAACCTCGACCTCTCCCCCCTCCGAGCCCGCGTTAGCGAGCTGCGGAGGTATCTTTGACTTGCCCGACCTTCAATCCCGACTCGCTACCATCGAGGTATCGATGAGCGACCCAGATTTCTGGAACCATAAGGAAAGAGCGCAACAACTGATGGAGGAAGTCTCCTCCTTGCGCGCCAAAATCAATCCTCTGCGCGGCCTCCAGCGTCAGATGGATGACCTCGAAGCCCTGGCCGAACTGGCCCTCGGGGAAACCGATTTAGCCCAGGCTGCAGGGGAAGTAGAAAAGGAGCTCGGCACATTTACCCGTGCCCTGGAGGAGTTTGAGCTTAAGATGCTCCTGTCAGGCCCCAGCGACCGCTGCTCGGCCTTCCTCTCGGTGCAATCGGGTGCGGGCGGAACCGAAGCATGCGATTGGGCCGACATGCTTCTACGGATGTACCAACGCTGGTGCGAGCGGCGTGGATATCAAACCTCCATAGTCGACATCCAGCCCGGAGATGAAGTTGGGATTAAATCCGCAACGCTCCGGGTGACGGGCGAATATGGATTCGGTTATCTGTCCACCGAACGTGGCGTCCACCGACTGGTTCGAATTTCACCGTTCGATTCGAATAAAAGGCGACACACCTCTTTTGCGGGAGTGGACGTAGTGCCGGATCTCCCGGAAACTGCGCCCATTGAAGTTAATGAGGCGGACATCGAACTCGACACGTATCGGGCGGGAGGAAAAGGCGGGCAAAACGTCAACAAGGTTGAGACCGCGGTTCGCTTACGCCACATCCCCACAGGTCTTATCGCGGCCTGCCAAAGCGAACGCTCCCAGGCGCAGAACAGGAACCTAGCCATGCGAATGCTGGCGGCCAAATTACAACAACTTGAGGCTGACAAAAAACGCGCGGAACTAGACCGCCAATACGGCGAAAAGGCCGAGGTCGCATTTGGTTCACAAATCCGATCCTATGTTTTTCAGCCCTACCAAATGATCAAGGACCTGCGAACTGGAGTTCAAAGCAGTAACATCCAGGATATTATGGATGGAGATATCGATGCATTCATTGAGGGTAAACTTCGGGGATTGACCGCCAAGAAGGGGGCATCAGACGACGACATCGACGAATAACAGGAATGGAACAGGTATTATGCGCCTGATGGCTCAGGCGCACGAAATGGTTCCCATCTAGAACTTTGTCATGAGAAACGCAAAAGGCCCCACTCCTTTCGGAGAGGGGCCTTTTTGTGAGCTGACGTCTTTCTTAGTTCGCCGCTACAGGAGCGTCAACATTTACGCGACGACCATCACGGTCGAAACGAACACGTCCATCAACCAGAGCGAAGATTGTGTAGTCCTTACCAAGACCAACACCGCGCCCCGGAAGGAACTTCGTCCCACGCTGACGGATGATAATGTTACCAGCAACGACAACTTCACTGCCGAATTTCTTAACGCCAAGGCGCTTACTGACGCTATCACGTCCGTTTTTTACGGATCCCTGACCTTTCTTGTGAGCCATATAGAGGAAGGAATTAAATTATGCGGTGATACCCGTGATCTTCAACCTGGTCAACTGACGCCGATGACCGACTGTACGGTGATGCCCTTTACGGCGCTTGTAGCGATAGGCCAATACCTTCTCACCCTTAAACTGCGATACCACTTCGGCTATCACAGTTGCAGAGGAAGCCTCGGCACCAACCTTGAGTGCGCCGTTTTCGGAAACGAGAATGACATCGGAGAAAGTCGCCTTGGCGCCTTCAGCATGTTCAAGCTTCTCAACATCAACCAGGTCACCCTGAGCCACCCGGTATTGTTTGCCACCGGTTTTAAAAATCGCGTAAGACATAAGCAGTCCTTAGTTACAAAAGGGGGCGAATACTGCCACTCCAAGCAACCCGTGACAAGCGCTTTTTGAAAAAAAGCCTACGCACCCAAGTATGCCGCTTGAACCTGCGGATTAGAGCGCAGTGCTTCAGCGTTGTCCGAGAGGAGAATACGCCCGGTCTCCAGAACATATCCATAAGCCGAAACAGAGAGCGCGAGATGCGCATTCTGTTCCACTAAAAGCACCGTGAGGCCCAGTTCACGGTTCACCTCGGCTATTTTAGCAAAGATCGCCTTCACAAGCAGCGGAGCGATTCCCAGAGAAGGCTCATCCAACATCAGCAACTTCGGACGCCCCATCAACGCTCGCGCAATCGCCAACATCTGTTGCTCGCCACCAGAAAGGGTTCCCGCCTGTTGAGACTCCCGTTCGCGCAGACGGGGAAATGTATCCAGCACAAAACCAAGGTCATGTGATATCCCGGACCGGTCCGAGCGCAGATAAGCCCCCATGCGAAGATTTTCAAGAACCGTCAGATTGGAGAAAATCATGCGCCCCTCGGGCACATGAAGAAGCCCGCGGGAAACGATCTCATGAGGTTGCAAGTTAGTAATATCATCTCCGCAGAAACGAATTCGCCCGCCCCGAACACGCATAAGACCTGAAATGGCACGTAATGAGGTAGACTTCCCCGCGCCATTGGCCCCAACCAACGTGACAATACTCCCCTGTTTCACATGAAGAGAAATCCCGTGCACAGCAGTGATCGAACCATAGCCAACTTCCATCTCATTGACTTCAAGCATGATCAGGAACCTCCTCGCCAAGATAGGCCGCGATTACCTTCGGATTGCGCTGAATCTCTTCAGGGGTACCTTCCGCAATCTTACAGCCGTACTCCACCACCGCGATCCGTTGACAGATTCCCATCACAACCTTCATGTCGTGCTCGACCAACAAAACCGCCAGACCAAACCGCTCTTGGGTAAAGCGAATCAATTTCATAAGCTCCACCTTTTCAGTTGCATTCATTCCAGCGGCAGGCTCGTCCAAAAGCAGCAGGCGCGGTCGAGTCGCAAGAGCGCGGACAATCTCTAGTCTCCGCTGATCCCCGTAAGAAAGACTTCGGCACGGAAGATCGCAAACAGAGTCCAGCCCGAATATTTCAAGCAGCTCCAGGGCCTTTTTCTCCACCTCTGCCTCCTCAGCAACAAACCGCTTTCCACGGAACAGTGCTCCCAAAAATCCCCCCTCAAGATGGAGATTAAAAGCAGCGCGCACGTTATCGAGAACACTCAGAGAGCTAAATAGACGGATGTTTTGAAAGGTACGAGCAATCCCACGCGCGGTAATCTGATAGGCCCGACGTCCTTCCACAGAAACCCCATCGAAACAGATTCCACCCGCACTCGGAGAATAGACACCCGTTATCAAATTAAAGATCGTCGTCTTCCCGGCACCATTTGGTCCAATCAGCCCCACTAATTCTCCAGCGTTGATATGAAAGTCTAGGTCACTCACCGCAACTAAACCTCCAAAGCGGATTGTCACATTCCGCAGATCAAGCAACGCGGCACTCATGAGCGCCCCCTCTTCCTAGGGAGCCAGCTCCCCAAATTCCCAATGAGTCCCTGCGGGCGCAGAATCATCAGTATAATCAACAACAGGGCAAACACGACCATCCGGTACTGCTCGGCTTGTCTGAGCAATTCGTTGAGGACAGTCAGCGCCACAGCCGCGACGGTTACTCCCGCCGTGGAGCCCATTCCACCAAGGATCACCATTACAACCACATCAACGGACTTCAGAAAATTAAAACCCTCAGGCGTGATGTACCCGATGAAGTGAGCGTATAAAGCTCCGGCAAGCCCGGCAAAAAAGGCACCCACAGTGAACGCAATTACCTTATATTTTGTGGTATTTATCCCCATTGCCTCTGCAGCAATCTCATCATCCCGCACGGCAATAAACCCCCGTCCATATGTTGAATTCACAAGCGACCCCACCACATAAATAGACGAAGCCGCCACCGCAAAAGTCCACCCGAGAGTAGTGTGGGCCGGTATTCCCGTCAGACCTCTGGCCCCGCCTAAACCGTCGGCATTCTGAATGACAACACGGATAATCTCTCCAAAACCCAGAGTCACAATAGCAAGATAGTCCCCCCTCAATCGAAGGGAGGGTATACCAACAAGAAGGCCAACCATTGCAGCCAAAACACCACCGAAAATCAGTACGATACAAAACAGAAGCGGCGCGGCCAGTCCCCCAATTGGCTGCAGAACGGTGAGGCCGGCTTGTCCCAGAAACATAGTTAATGCAGCGGAGCCATAAGCACCAACGGCCATAAACCCCGCATGGCCTAAAGAAAACTGACCGGCGTGTCCATTTACCAGATTTAGACTGACGGCAAGCACAACATTAATCCCCATCAATATGAGAATATTTAGCAAGTAATCATCGATCTGCGCAAGAGTCCAACTCATCTCTGGATGGCCGGTAAACAAGTAGGAGACCGCGCCTACCGCAATCACCGCAGAAACAAACAAACCTTTCGGCCCAATCATACCTTTTCCCTTTGTGACTTCCCGAGCAAACCGGATGGTTTAAATAGAAGAATAAGGATCAAGATGACAAACGCCACAGCATCACGGTATCCCGGGGGAATACCTAAGACTCCGGAATACCCCACAACTAGGGTTTCCACGATCCCTAATAAGATTCCACCCAAAGCGGCCCCCGAAAGGATCCCAATCCCTCCTAAAACGGCCGCCACAAATGCCTTCATACCAGGCAAAACCCCCATGAATGGATCGATCGCCTGATAAAGCGACGCATAAAAAACCCCAGCTGCCGCAGCCAGAGCGGACCCCAAACCAAATGTAAAGGAGATAACCGCGCTAGTATTAACCCCCATCAGGGCAGCGGCAGTGGGATTTAACGAAAGCGCACGCATGGCCAATCCCATCCGGGTTTTCATCACAATAAACCGAAGACCAACCAACAGTAGTAGAGTAGCCACAACCACGGTTACCTGAATGCTACTTATTCTTACTCCAGCTAAACTTAGTGTTCGAGCTTCAAGAAGGGTGGGGAACCCTCGCGGCGCCGCGCCGAAGCCTAACTGACCGAGGTATTCCAACAGAAGCGACACTCCTATAGCAGTAATTAACACCGTCAATTTAGGGCGCCCACGTAAAGGCTTATACGCAAGACGCTCGATGATGATACCCAGAACCGCGCCCATTAGCATTGCACTCGAAAGAATAATCAACGCTACGCCCCAGTCTGGCCATCCCGCTACGGCGGGCTTCAGCCACTTATGGAAATAGAGCCCGGCGAACGCCCCCACCATGAACAAATCTCCGTGAGCAAAGTTGATGAATCGAAGGACGCCATAGACCATGGTGTATCCTAACGCAATCAAAGCGTAAATAGCCCCTAAGGAAAGACCATTAACAAGCTGCTGAAACAGTTCATTCACAATAGTCGAAAAGGCAACACAACCGAGACAGAGGGAGTACTAGGGGGCCACGGTCTCAAGATACCGGAACTTTCCATCAGAGATCTTCAGGATAACCGCGGACTTCGTCGCATTACGGGCAGCGTCTAAAGTTGTAATACCAGTAATTCCAGGAAAATCTTTTGTGGCCGCGAGGGCCTCACGAAGCGCCGGCCCTTCGGTAGTCCCCGCCCGCTTGATTGCGTCCGCCAAGATCATTACTGAATCGTATCCGAGGGCGGACATAGCATCCGGTTCAGATTTAAATCGGGACCGATATTTCTTTAAAAACTCCTGAATTACAGGGGAAGTGTCCTCCACTGAGAAATGGTTTGAAAATACACAACCTTCCATGGCCTTCCCTGCCACCTCAATCAAAGACGGCGAGTCCCAACCATCGCCACCAAGAAGAGGCACAGATATCTCTAGCTCCCTAGCCTGGCGAGCAATCAGTCCGGATTCCGTGTAATACCCAGAGGCAAGAATCGCATCGGGCTGGGTAGCCTTAATTGCAGTTAGCTGCGCCTTGAAATCTTTATCTCCAGAAGAGTAACTCTGCTCGACCGCAACAATACCGCCATTCTGGCCGAAATAAGCCTTAAAGAACTGGGACAAACCGACGCTATAATCCTGTTTAACATCAGTCAGAATAGCGACTTTCTTCCAGCCCTTAAAGAGCGCATATTTACCGAGGACTGTCCCCTGAAATGGATCAATAAAGCATATCCGAAAAATATAATCCCCGACCTCCGTGACTTTCGGGTTGGTCGATGCCGGGGAAATCATCGGAACCTTGGCCTGTTGGCAAATGGGAGCCGCCTCTAATGATCGCGACGAGGCCACTTCACCGAGGAGAGCCACAATTTTCTCTCGGGAAATCATCTTTCGCACAACGGTAGCAGCTTCCCCAGCTCTACTTTGATCATCTTCTGTGGTCAGACGAATCCTTTTTCCAAGAATCCCGCCAGCAGCATTTAATTCCTCAACGGCCATCAACGTTCCGTTATGTGAGGCCTGGCCAAAACTTGCTGTTGCACCGCTTAAAGAGGCAAACTCGCCAATCGAAATTTCGGCGGCCTCACCGACTAATACAGACTTTTTACACGCAGTCGAAGCTAGGACGACCGCCGCCAAACAGACGAAATTCAGGAGCTTCATTTGGACGAAATCTAACTGGTTGGGTCGAAGAAAAGCAACGCTGGTTGGGAAGAGATGGAAAGGTGGCGCGAGTTTAAAGCATAAAAAAAGCCGCCCCGCCCTGGCGGTTAGCCTGGGCGGGGCGGGGATACTGGCAACGTCCTACTTTCGCGCAACCTATAGGAGCACTATCATC
>CAMCYN010000010.1 GCA_945883955.1 Akkermansia muciniphila | reverse complement strand
AAAGTTGGCCTGAAATGCGTATAAAAACAGCCAGCCGCAAACGATAATTTAGAGAAAGCTACACCAGGACGGCTTTTTTACGAAGCAGTCAAAGATACGAAACCCAGATTGCCATCGATGATCCCCTCAAGCCCGACAGGCTCCTAGGCTTTAGCGTCGTTTACTAACAATTGTCGGCGAAATAATAAAACGCCCGCTTCCGCGGATCCTTAGCCATAAGCGATCCGGACGAAAGCGGGCGCTTCTAGTTTGTTGTTACGAGATTGGATTCTCGAGTTTCATCTGTTTATCACTCTTCGCTCCGAAGCTGCGGCCTGTCATTTTTTCGAGCAGGCTTATTCCAAAGAAACCGTTCATCATGCCGCCGCCCTCGCCCCCGCCGCCCATCACAAGGTTTTCGGGAATAAGTTTCAGATTGCTGGCCGCGATTTTTTCTATGACCCGGATTTGTCCGAATACGTCCTGGCCCATGGCGTCTACTTCCAGACGATAGGCTTCCGCATTCGACTTACCTTTTGCCAAAATTACTTCTGCTTCCGCCGAACCTACTTTCGAGGTGGCTTCCGCATTAGCAATGGCAGTGACCTTGGTAGCCTCCGCCTGAGCGATCGCTTTTAGCTTTGTGGCTTCTGCTTCCCCCGAGGCGTGTAAAATGGCCGCTAATTTGGATCCTTCCGCTTCCTTTACCTTTCCTTCGGCAATATTCTTTTGAATTTCAACGTTACGTTCGGATTCCACTACTTTCGGCTGCATGGCAGCCTGGGCGGTGGCGTTTTCGAGGGCCCGCCGTTCATCCTGCGCTTCTTTCTGCGTCGCAAACGTCTTTCTCTCCTGTTCAGCGATTTGCCTGTCAGTAACGGTTTTGGTAAGCTCCAACGGCAATACAACGTCCGCTATCAAGGTGTCTTTTGAATCAATATGGTGCACCTTCAGCACCCCATCGATGTGTTCCTTGGCTTTAATCTGTAATTCCTTTCTTTCGGTATAAAGATCTAATGCTTTGATGTATTGGGCCGCATTCCGGAAGTGGGAACTAATCGCAGGTTCCAGCACCTGCGAAATCATGTTCTTAACCGAACCGAGGTTAGCAATCACCTTGGGCGCATTTTTCATCGGGATATGAATAATGACGCTAACATCCATACTCACATTAAAGGCGTCGGACGTACGCAGTGTGATGGTTTTGAGGTTCGCATCCAGCTCGTGGGCGCTCGAACGGCTGTCGGCCCAGTTCAAAAGGATCTGGGTGGTGGGTACTATATCCACCTTCAGAATCTTGGTGTTGAGCGGGTGTTTTCCGGGCTGGAGCGGGTCGTTCCAGATCCCTTTGTTCCCATTGGTCACGATTTTGGCGTTGACCGCGTCGTCCGTAAGGTCGGCTCCTTCGGGGCCCACGAAGCTGGTCACCACTCCGCAAAACCCGATGTCTACCCGGATCATCGCCACCTTTTCAATGGAGGCAAACCACGGGTTGATGACGTAGTTCCCGGCGCGTAGCACAGGGATCTGGAGCCCTTTTTGGCCCCCGGCAGCAAGGAACGCCGCCGGATCCTGGAAGTTGTTGTGGAGCTCCATGGGGAGTTCTTCGGCGGCGATTTTTGTCGAGTCCACGATCGGTTTGCCTTCGAGAGTGGTAATAATCCCGATTTGATCGGCTTCAATATTGGTCCAGTCGACCATACTGATCACCTTAAAGAGAGCCGGGTTGATACGGTATTTCCCGGGCATTAATACGTCGGATTGCCGTCCTTTTTCGCCTCCGTTGCGAATGAAAGCTTCGCCATCAAAGAAGTTGTTATGACCTTTGACCTTTCCGGCCAACAGACGGCCTTCCGGGATCCCAGCTCCGTCGCTGGATTCAATTAACGCGATCTTACCCCCCGGTACCTCGGTAATCGGGTGCTTTATCACAGTAAACAGAATGGTATTGATCCGGTAGAAGCCGGGCACCAGAAAGAATATCTGTGGGCCTTTCTGGCCACCGTTATTAATAAACGCATCGGCGTCCTGGAAACTGTCGCATTCTACCGGGGACCCAAAGTTACCCCCGGCCCGGGAAACCGGCTTTCCGGCGATGGCTTCGACACATCCAACCTCAAATTCGCCAATCATGATGGCGTCTACGATGTCGACTTCAAATAAGTGTGGGTTAATTTTATATTCCCCTTCGGGTAGAATGTTTAGTTGAGGCCCTTTTTCGCCGCCGTTTCTAAGGAAGGCTTCTCCGTCCTGAAATAAATCGCAGGCTACGGACTTCGCCATAAAATTCCCGGAAGGAATTGGGGCGCCCGTAATCGCACGAACGACCCCAACCTTGTATTTAGGAATTTCCAAAAAGCGGTTCTTGCTTGTGGTATAAAGGAAGGGAATCAGGAGATGGATTCCTGGACCGAGCACCCTTGCCTGAACTCCGACTTCATTGCTGAGTGCTATTGTACGTCCGTCCGGCATCTGGGTGCCTAGCCAACGCCTTTCAAGGGTGATTATTTCATTCCCGCCGGCAATGGTAATGGAGTTGTATACAAAGAAAACAAATCCGAATACGAGCAGGCTAATAGTGGGATGATCTGTAATGCTGTGGATGATGGTTTGTAACATAATACGAGCTATTGGGTGTTCTGGCGGGAGAATGTTTCCTATGGAAAGTGTTTGCCGTGCGCCGGAACGTTTGTGCCAGGCGGGACAAGGGTGCCACGCGGACGGGGGATGAACGCGCGCAGCGCACTCGAGAAATGAGCTCCGGAAGGTGAACCCGGAGGGGAGCGATTAAATCGCGAAAGGGAGGCAGATAAGCGCCGAATGGGCTTGTGCGGTTGACGAAGCGAAGCCCGTCGTAGATTTCATTTGAAGTTAATACATAATTAATGCCTTCAAATGTCGAGGGGATTTGTAATCTACGCCCCTCGTATTACATGCTAAATTCGCTGTAAACGGCTAATTGTTAGCCAATAGTTGCCCCGTCGATTTTTCCGCCAAAATCGCTCCCGGGAAATGGAATTCCGAGCTCCCGTTGCTCCGCCTCGTTCACCCGGTAGGAAAAATATTTGTGCGCCTTTACCTGTTCCAACGCACGTCCCGCCTGACTGGCCAGCTTTTGAGCATCGGGCCGTTTGCGTTTGACTGCAGCCAGCTTCGTGAGCGCCGCTTCACCCTCGGGGATACTCAATTCGCGGAGTCAAAGCGCATTACTTGTGACATCTTAAAGGCGGCCTTGTTGTGTTTGAGGGAGTTACGGGGAAACCTGGAGGAAGTGAGGTTAACTTGGCGGCTCAACTCAACGCCGTGAGTGTCCCCGTGCTGTCACCGATGCTTTGCACGCTGATTCCCGATCCCTTCAAAAGCGTGAGCCACACATTACAAAGCGGCGTGTCTTTCGGGAGCACCACATGCTGGCCAAGTTTTATCCCGGCTCCGCCCCCAGCTAGGATGGTTGGGCAATTATCCAGGTAATGGCCCGTACGGAGGTTGCTGCCAAAGACGAGAGTCGTGTGATCGAAGAGAGTCGTTCCGTCGGGGCTCGTGGTTGCTTTGAGTTTATCCAGCAGACCGGCCAGCAGTTCGCTTTGGGCCACGTCGCGTGTTTGGGAAGCTGCCATCCGTTCGCCTGGCGAGTAGTGGCTCATGTCGTGGGCCGCCACCTTCACTCCAATACTGGTGAGCAGGGAGCTAATCGGTTGGCGATAAGTCACCACACGGGTGATGTCTGTTTGCAGTGCCGCCACCAACAGATCGTACATCACCTTTATTTCCTCGCGCCCGGCTAGTCCGTTGCCGGGGGCCGAGACGGGAGACTTGGGTTTTTCGACGGTGAGCCATTTCTCTTCCTTTTCGAGGCGCGTCTCGATGTCCCGGAGGCTCTGTAAATACTCGGACACCTTGTCGATGTCGGTTTTGTTGAGGCCGCGACTGATGTCGTTTACATCCTCGAGTACGGTGTCGAGGATACTGCGCTCCTGGAGTAACATTGCCTTCCGCTGTGCCAAAGGAGCGGTTTCGGGGGAGAACATCTTGTGGAACGCTTGTAGTGGCGTTTCGAATCCTGGGATTGGCTTGCCGTGGTCATCCCAGGCAAGTGAAAGACCCGCGCCGTGTCCGGTACTCGCGGGTTCGCTGCTACAAAGCTGGACTGAGGTGAAACGCGTTTCTTTTCCAAGTTGGGCTGCGGCGATCTGGTCGGCTGAAATGGTGTTGTGAAAGCTTTGTCCCGGTTCGGAAAATGGGTTCGCTCCGGTGAGCCAGAACGTGCTTCCTCCATGTGGATTGTCGCTAAATCGATGCCTGCAGCCTTGGACCACAGTGAAGTCTTTCTGGTGACGTGCCAGTGGTTCTAACCCCGGAGGCAGGGGGTACTTTTCGCCTGTGGTTTTCGGGTCTGGGAACCAGGTCTCGTTGGTTACTCCAAAGCCGAATCCTAGAAATATGAAACGCTTCGGTGCGGGGACTGCGGGAGAGGCGGCTGAGGCAAAACGCCGAAATCCAAACGACTCCAATGCAGGTAAAGCGATTAGGGCGCTTGCACTCCGAAGGAAATGACGACGGGATAAAAGACTCATAAATCGGGGGTTATTTGGTGTGGAAGGCCTGGCTGGCGACCAAAGCCTGGATAAATTCCTGCATCGCAAAATCCCTTTTCCTCGCAGCTTGAACGATCCCCTGGACAAGATCCTGATCACTGAACCCACAAGGTCGGCCCAGACCGTATTCGATCAGGGCTTCCGTGAAGCCACGTGCAAAGTTCTCCGGCTTGGCTGCAATCAGGGAGCGCAGCTCCAGGTAATTCGCGAACGCCGGTCCATTGTGGAAAGCTCCGGCGGGCTCGATCTCCCAAGTCTTCTTGCCGACGCCCTCTTTTTCGTAACCGTCCTGGGTTCGCCATTGTCCCACGGCATCGAAGTTCTCCAAACCGAAGCCGATCGGGTCGATTTTTCGATGACAGCTCGCGCATTGAGGATCCTCCTGATGAGCCGACAGCCTTTCTCGGGTGGTGAGCAGCTGGCCCTCCAGTCGGGTGAGCTGCGGGACGTTTGGCGGCGCAGGTGGAGGCGGCGTGAATAGCATTTTTCTCATAACCCAAGCTCCACGCTCCACGGGGCTGGTGTGCTCCCCGTTACTTCCCATCGCGAGAATCGCGGCCATGCCAAGCAGGCCGCCCCGGGGTGACTTCGCGGGTAGGGTTACCGGACGGAATTCGTCTCCTGCGACGCCGTCCATCTTGTAATAGTTGGCGAGGAGCCCGTTAACGACGACCTCGCTGGAGGTAAGCAGATTGGTGAGGCTGCGGTTGTTTTTGAGCAGCAAAGCCACTGTGGAAAAGACCTCCTCCCGGGCCGCCTCTTTCACGGCTGATGAAAACGCCGGAAAGCGTTTTGGATTAAACATAAAGAAATCGAGGCGATCGATTCCGAGCCATTGGCGGGTAAAGCCTGTGACCAGTTCCCGTGCTTTCTCGCTGGCGAGGAGGCGTTCCACTTCGCTTTTCAAAATGGCGGGTTGTTGAAGTTGCCCCTGTTGGGCAAGCGAGAGGAGTTGAGCGTCGGGAGGAGCGCTCCACAGGAAGTACGAGAGGCGGGTTGCCAGCTCCAGATCGGTGAGCGGGCGGCGTTGCTTCTCAGCCACCGGCTCGGAGAGATACAGAAAATGAGGAGAAGATAGAACGAGTGAAAGCGGGGTGCGGATGGCGATTTCAGGTTTTTCTCCCGCTTCCCGGCGCGTTTGATAAAGGGCTAGCAGCTTGTCTAGGTAGGCTGGCGAGGGAACCCGGCCCCGGAAAGCCTGCACGGCAAAAGTCTCCAGTGTTTTTCGCACGTCCACGTCGGTGCTGGACGCTTTCGTCAGGAGAGGCTGGATAGCCTGTATGGCAACGGGTGTTGGCCGGGTGGTGTTTAAGGGCCCTTCGAACTCGACCCAGTCGATCCAAATCGCGGGGTTCTTATCGACGTCTGTGCGACTGACCTCCGGGTTTGTTTCCCGCAGCCTGAAAAAACGGTATCCCGGCTTCTTGATACTCACCGGCACGACCAGCTCCTGCGGGGCCTCCATGGTCCCGGTGACCTGATGGGTGCTGAGTACGATTTCGGAGTCCGCGTAAATCACATCCAGGAACCGCCGGTTTTCCGCGGGTTCAGGCGCAGGCATCGCTTTGAAATCAGTGCGGGACGGCACCAGAGAAAGAGGTCCGACGTAGGCGAGCCGGATGCGCATAAGGTAATCGCCCGGGGGCCACTCGTTTGGCACAGAGCAGGCAGCGGCCGTCGTGCTGGACATTCCCGAGCTCAGATAGGCGCCACTGCGCACCTTTGGCAGACTGAGGTAATCCACGATGGGGGGAATGAAGGTCTTCCACTGGCCTTCGTGACCAAAGGCGTCTTGTGCATCTACAAATCCGAACTCTGTCGGGGCAGGGGCGCCGGCAATCTTTTCCCAGGCGGCGTGGAGTTGATGTGGCTCTGTCTTTGTCTTCGCGCGGATTTCAGCCACTACGTTCGCATTCTCAGGCCGTTTAGCGGCGGTATCCACTTCCCTCGTCCACATTGCGACGCGTTTCCGAATACTCCCCTGTCTGGCCATCTCCTTCTCGACGGTTTTGTTGACGGCCTCTTCCGGCTCGATGTGATGCTTTCGGTTGGCGACCGGAGTTGCGAACAGCTCAAAAGCGGCGTTCACCGCATTGCGTCCCAGATGCCGGTAGGATTCAAACTGGCTGCTCGACATAAAGAGGCTCGAGCCGACGGTGTCGAAAGTGCCCGGGCTGCCATCCGGCGGCAGATCTGCCACACTGATGTCGACGCCCAGCAGGTCGCGGAGGGTGTTTTTGTATTCGCGGCGGTTGAGTCGGCGCAGGGTGATTTTCCCGTTTGCATCCCCGATGGTTTTGCGCGCCACGACCATCTCCTGGGAGAGATGCTCGAGGAAATCTGTCTTCAGAACCTTGTCCGGCTGCTTCTTGTCCTCGGGAGGCATCTCCCCCGAGTTCATGGAATTCAACACCTTTTGCCAGCGCTCTGCCGCTTCCAGCGAGTTGATTTCAAAGGACAGATTATCCAGACGAACACTGCCTTTGTGTTTCTCCTCGTCATGGCAGGACACGCAGTAGTCTTTGAAAAATGCTTTGTACTTTGTGTTCACAGCGGCTTGGGGGGCAGCCGTGGCTCCGGAGGAAAAACTGGAGAAGGCGCTCCAGAAAAGCGCGGCCAATGGAAGGTGCGAGCCTCGCATGGGAAGAATTGTTGCGGTTATCGTGCGGTGGCTCCTGACGCTTGATTGAGGCTGTGGAGCAGCTCCACCGTGGCGGGGGACATGGTGCCGTCCTGATAGATTTCGCAGTTGAACATCAGGACGTTTTCGAGCGCCTGGAACCGGCTCAAGGTGGATTGAAGTTGTTCGAGCTTCATTTTCGGAGGCCCGATTTCGGTGTCCCGTTTGGTGTGATTCCAGTCTCCTTCCATCACGATGGCCGCGCTCGCCTGGAGGCCTGCATAAGCTCCAGAGGAGATCCTCCCGTGATCACCAGGCTTTAACCCTCCGCCCAAGGTGGGATCAGTATTGCCTTCGCCCGCGAGATAATCCTGAAACTCGGTCGCTGAGGGAAGAATCCAGGGATTAAAACAAATCAGTCGCTTTGGGTTGCCTGCTTTGGCGACGCTGGCGAGCCGTTCCCACGGGGCGCTCCGATAGTAGTAGTTCGCAGTGCCGTCATCAAACCACCAGCCCGCCAGCTTGTTCCCGTAACGCGCCCCGGCTTCTGCGATGACAGCGGTCCAGTTGTTCCAGAATTCGGTGGTGTCCGTTTTGAAGAATCCCGAGGCCTGCTGCCACGTGGCGTCCGAGTTGGCTCCAAGATGGTAGTAGAGCATGAGCCGGATGCCTTGGGCGTTTAAGGCGTCCGCAACCTCTCCGACTAGATCCCGTTCGCTGGTGCGTCCGGGCAGGATTTTGTCCAGAGATCGAAGGGGCGCGGGGAAGAACATTTGGCCGTGAGACGTGGTGAGGGTCACAAATTTTGCACCGCTCCGGACGACCTGGCGCACAAAGGTTTGAAGGTCAAAATCCCGTACGGCCTCGTTATACGGTTTGGGCGCTCCATGGCGGGGGGTGACCTCCGAGGTCCAGTGGAGCATGAGCCCGTAATTGGCGTTCCGAAACCATTGGGTGTCCGCCTCCGAACGCATTCGGAGGGCGGCTTCGTGCTGGCGGCGTTGGACCTCGGGGCGGACGAGTTCGATGGAGAGCAA
The DNA here is from genome assembly GCA_945883955.1 of Akkermansia muciniphila. GTDB lineage: Bacteria > Verrucomicrobiota > Verrucomicrobiia > Chthoniobacterales > Chthoniobacteraceae > Chth-196. The sequence continues at coordinate 27,929 of CAMCYN010000010.1, read as the reverse complement.
TTCGAGTTTCTCGGCCGGACTTCCTTCGGGGGCCGTGATCTGGAGGGTAAGCGTTTGTTTTCCCTTGGTGAGGGGGAGCGTGCCGTTGAGGGAATGGCGTCTCCAGTCCTGGCCTCGGCCGCGTTGGGAGCGGCTTTCGCAACGGGAGGCGCCGCAGGAAAGTGAGATATGCAGGTCTGCCTGGACGCCGTGGTTGAACAGTACGTTGATGGAGTAATCGCCAGATTCTGCGACTTCCACCTCCCAGGTTGTCTGGCCACCAACAGGCCAGTCTTTGACCTGAAGGCGGCGGTGGTCATTGATCCAGGCCTTCCGGTTGTCCGGGTTTTTACCGTCGGCGGCCATCAGCACGGTGACGTCGTCGGATTTCACGACAAAATCGGGCGAAAACGCGGCTTGGGCGAGAGGGGTTGCCAGGAGAAGGAAGAGGAGGGGAACGGCAAGTTTCATAAGGGGGGAACTTTTGCGTTGGGCATTATCCCTTAAGCAGCCGCCGGAACAATGGACATGCAGGACGTTTTCTTGTACTTTTGTAACGCCGATTGAAGTATGAAACGGACCGTCTCTCAGGAATCCATCTCGTACCGTCTCAATGAGACCTTATTTCAAGAGGCCCAAGAGAGTGATCCGATGGCCTGGGCGCGGCGGTTGAATTTCCCAATTGTGGGGTTTCGACATGCAATCGTGGGACCCGAATGGAGCACGGGCAACCAGGTGGCGAACGACTATTTGCACCACATCAACTTTGTTGTTGGCGGAGCGGCCCACCTTCGGCGTGACGGTCGGGTGTTCGATTTGAAGCCGGGATTCGCTTATTGGCTGCCGGGGAACTGGCCGGCCCAACGTGAGTGCGCTGAAATGTATGAGACGTATTATCTAACGTTCCGATGCGAATGGTTTTCCGGGGTCGATTTTCTCCTGGATTGGGTGGGTCGGGACTTCAGGGTGCTTGGTCCCTGGGATCCAGCTGCATGGATTGCGGATTGGACTGTGCCGCTGAGCTTAAATGCCTCTATGCGGCTGCAAGCGCAGCTGATCCGCTGGATTGCGGATGCGGTGCCGGATCTCCGTGAGATCATTCAGCGACATGTGGCCGCCCATTCTCGGTTCGGCTCCTCTCTAGCCTTGATTGAGAAGAAGCTAAGCGCCCAGTTGCGGATGTCGGAGGTGGCGGCTGCACAGGGGCTGAGTGCTCATGCCTTTTCAATGGCCTTTGGGCGGCTTTTCGGGGTGTCCCCGAAAGCTTACCTCAACCGGAGATTGAATGAGGAGATCCTCCGGATCTTGACGGAGTCGGATGCGTCTATGCGAGAAATCGCAGAGCATTTTGGATTCAACGATGAGTACTATTTCAATCGGTTTTTCAAAAAAATGAATGGCCGCTCTCCCTTGGTGTTTCGCCATAAATTATTGGAAGAGAAACTGAACTGATAAACCTTGGGGAAAAAACAAGGAACCCCAAGGAAACCATTACGAAGAAACCACAGTGCCGAGTTTAAGGTGCACGTGGCAATGGAGGCCATCAAACGCCTCAAAGCGGCGCAGGAGATAGCGCCGGAGAATCACGTCCATCCGACCCAGATTACTTAGTGGAAAACCCAGCTAGGGGAGTTACCGGAGCGGCTCGGGATTTATTTGGCAGCCTGGGGCAGATCGTCCGGGAACGGCTCGAGGGTGATGGCGCGGTAGGCGATCTGGGCTTTGCATTTACCGTGGATCTGCAGCCCGATGACGCCCTCCTGCGCGATGCCGGGCTCGGTTTCGGTGTAATCCACGGTTAGTTCGCCATTGAGAAACAACCGGATTCGGCCGTTTTCGCACCGTATTTCGTATTGGTTCCAGTCTCCCGGCTTTTCCAGGCGTGCGATGGCTTCCTTGTTCGCGGTGGAGAGCAGTTTCTTGCGGCGGGATTCGTCGTAGAGCGAACCGGAAAATCCCGCACCAATATCGGCCTGATACCCGATCATTTCATTGGGGGGTTGCTGGATGCGTTGACTGCGAAACTGGATGCCGCCATTCACAAAACCTTCGGTACCGACCAGCTTGTATTCGAGTTTAAGGCTGAAATTGCGGTAGCTTTTGGCGGTGGTCAGAAACTCGTTTTGCGGGTTCCCCTCCAGCGATCCTCCGACGATGGCACCGTCTTCGACTCGCCAGACACGGGTGGTTTCTCCCTGCCAGCCTTCGAGGGTTTTGCCGTCGAAAAGGGGGAGGGCGAAGGTGGCTGGAGCGATCAAAACGGTGGTGGCAGCCGTGAAAAACGCGGGGCGTAAGAAGGAGTGCATACGAGGTGGGTGTAGAGAGGATAAGTGGGTGGGTAAAGTCGCCCTTAGGCGGTATCTGTAGCCACGGTTGGGGTATCTCCGGAAGGGCGGAGGTTCAGGCGGCTGAGGACCAAACCATTTGCACCTGAGTCGGGTGGTTTCTGATATGCTCGGGCCTTAGCAGGAGAAAAAATGACATTTAGCGAACTTGGAATCACGGCTCCGCTCGTCGCGGCTTTGGAGAAGCAAAAAATTAGCGCACCCACGGCCATTCAGTCTTTGGCCATCCCGGCAATCGCCGAGGGCAAGGACGTGTATATCCATGCCGAAACCGGCTCGGGAAAAACCCTAGCCTATCTGCTGCCTTTGTTTGGGCGCCTCGAGCTCAAACAGGATATTACGCAGGTGGTTATCATTGCGCCGACCCACGAGCTGGCCATTCAGATCCAGAGGCAGGCGTGTGATCTGGCCCAAAACTCCGGCATGCCCGTGCGGACCCTCCTGTTAATTGGCGGCACTTCGCTGGAGCGTCAGGTGGAGAAACTCAAAAAGAAGCCGCATATTGCGGTGGGTTCTCCGGGACGGATCCGGGAGCTGATTGCGATGGGCAAACTCAAGGCCCACACTTTTAAGGTGATCGTGCTCGATGAAGCCGACACGCTGCTCGACCAGGAGAGTCTGGAATCCACGCGCAAGATCGTGCTTGCCGCGCCGCGGGACCGCCAGTTGCTGTTCGCTTCGGCTACCGAACAGACGCGTAGTTCCGACGAAGTGGCGTTGCTCGCCCCAAATCACATAGTGCTTCAGACCGAGATTTCTCCGGTAAACACGAACATCGAACACCTGTTCCACGTGTGCGAAGAGCGCGATAAACCCGACGTGTTACGCCGGATGTTGCATGCGATGAATCCTGAGCGTGCCCTTGTGTTTGTGCATCGCAACGCCACGGCGGAAATGGTGGCGGCCAAACTGGCGCATCACAAGATTCTCACAACCGACCTGCACGGGGCCTTTGATAAAACCGAACGCAAGAAGGCGATGGAGGATTTTCGGAGCGGTCGCGTCCAGGTAATGATTGCCTCGGATGTGGCTGCCCGCGGGCTGGATATCCCCGGAGTGACGCATATTTTTAATCTGGACGCTCCGGCCCAAAGCAAGGCGTACATTCACCGGGTGGGTCGGACGGCGCGTGCCGGGGCTCGCGGGACGGCGACGTCTTTGTTTACCGCGCAGGAGACCCGGCTGGTTCGCCGGTATCAGGACGAGCTAGGGATTGAGCTTAAGGAAGTCCGGCTGCGGGAAGGCCGGGTGATCCCTTTGGACGAACATCCGGGGTCGGCAAATTCGCGGAAATAAGGCGCCGGGCGGGGTGGCCTGTTGTGTTGGGCAGCGGCTGGAGTGGGTTTTGGGGCTGCGGGTGCGTTTGTTGTGAAGGAAACGATCGCCCGTAGGGCCGTGCCTCAGCTCGCGAGCGATGTAATAGCAATGAAAACGACTGCACTCACTCGCTCTCAACGTATCATTCTGTCGATTGTTGGCATGGCTATTCTCTGCACTGCGGGGGTGGGCTGTAACACTGTCCGTGGGTTTGGCCGGGACGTAGAAAGGACCGGGGAGAAGATTGAAGCTGGCGTGAAACGATAGAGACCGATTTTGGTCGGTCTCTCTGGCTGGTAGGGCCGGGCCCGGCCTGTGGTTTCCCGGCTTGCTCGGAGTCGCAGCGGTGAGGATCCGTTGCGGCCCGCAGACAGGAGGGCCCTGGAGTTGACTGCCTATCTCATGACAGAGCCGATTTGCGACGGTGTCCGTATTGGGCATCTGCACCTAAAGGTGGCCGATATCGAACGATCCCTGAAGTTCTACTGCGGGGTATTGGGGTTTGCTGTGACCCAGCGTTACGGATCCCATGGGGTGTTTATCGCTGCGGGTGGATACCATCATCACCTCGGGTTAAATACGTGGGAAAGCCTCGGGGGCAGTCCGCCTCCGCAACGCTGTACCGGCCTGTATCATCTGGCTATCCTGTATCCGACCCGGGCCGATCTGGCGGACGCATTTCGCCGGGTGCGTTCCGCCGGGATCGCTCTGGAGGGCGCATCCGACCATGGAGTCAGTGAAGCGCTTTATTTGAGGGACCCGGATCAGAACGGAGTTGAACTCTATTGGGATCGGCCGAGGGAGGTATGGCCGCGCGATTCGTCGGGAAGTCTGGCGATGGATACCCGATCTCTGGATGTGGCCGATTTACTGTGTGAACCGGTTTGTCGCTCGGCCTAAAGGGCGCTGTGCGGAGAGGGGGCCGAAGCCTGGGAGCTGGAGTGGACTGAGGGAACGGGGGAACGGGGGGTTATTTGGTGTCGGAGAGCTTCTGGAGCTTTCGGCGCATCAAGGTCTCTGCGGCCTGAATAAAATTGGCTAACACCTCCGGATATGGGGCCAGGGCTTTTTCAAAAGCCTCGGCCGCCAGACTCAGCGTCACCAGCGGGGTGAGCGCTGTGACTGTAGCCTTCCGTCGGCGGATTTTGCTAACCAAGGCGATCTCACCAAACATCTCTCCGGCTGAGAGTTGTCCGAGGATCACAGGGCCATTCGCGCCCATGGTCGAGACTGAGGCGATTCCACTTTCAATAATGTACATCCGGTCGCCCATTTGTCTTTCGGCGACGACAACGCTGTCTGCCGGGAAATTCTCCACTTTCAACGCATCCGCCAGGTCCCTACGAACGACCGGGGGTAATTCGGAAAATCCGGATAGACTCGCGAGCAGTTCCGCTCGTCGCTGGATGGGAGTTTCCATGCGAGGATCATTGTCATCTCTTTTGAGATGAAAATCAAAAAGGCGGTGACTGCAGATCTGTCATCTCACCTTGGGCTGACGCGGACAAGTTTCGTCCAATATCCCGCAAGGGGACGCTGGAGGCCGGTACGCTGCCGTAAGAACTATCCGACGGAATCGAGCCCCAAGTGCGATGTCTTCAGGCCGGAAAGGCTGGCTCCGAATAACTATGAATGGGTTTACCGGGCGCGCAGCCCCGGGCGAGGGACGGGGGCGCGATCGGTTCGACCACGACTCACTGGACGGATTGTATTTGCTCGAAGCACAGCCACAAACCAGTGGGAATCCTACAAAAGGTCGACTGACGGACGCTCTCTGGATCGCCTATCTCTGCTTGTAATATTTCACGTCATCAATAGTGACCTTATTGGAGACTAATAGTCGGAGAACTTGTTTGGATTCGTGGGCAATACCCGGGGAACTAAAGCTGCCAACGAGATCCCCGTCGACCGACGCGGTTATGGTGTCGCCTGCGATAGTCACCTTGAGTGAATGCCAGGTGTTTATGCTGATGTCTTTCGGGAAAGACTTTACTTTGCTCCTGATGACCGCCTCGTCTTCTTTGGAAAGAGTTCCGATTTTCCGTGCGTTGTAATAATTTAACAACATCCCGCCTGTTTTCATGTCTTGCAAAGTGACATTTTTGGCTGCGAATTTGGCGGCGCAAAGATGTCCGGCGTGGACTTCCTTACAGGATAAATCGGCGAAGTTTAACATGAGAGTGTCTTTCTCTTCATGGAATTTAAAACGCATGGTCGCCGTGCCGTCTATGAATGCAAAATCATGGCCCACATCCACGGCGTGGATCGCTTCCGGATGAATATAAATGTGCAGCGCGCCATCGAGGAGATCCACTTCCTTGTTTCCCTTGGCACTCCAGGAACTGCTGGTTTTCCAGCCATTGCCCGGTTCATCCTTTAGTTCTTGTGTCTCTATACGCTCGAATTCATCTGAAAAAACTAGCGTGCCAAGGTTTTCTTCGGCCAGAAGCGGTAACGCAATGAGGGAGGTGAGCAGGGGGAGGAAACGCATAATTATAATTTACGGGGGACTGCTGTGTTGCGGATGGATGTCACTTGAGTGAATTTAATGGACCGGAGATATTTCGCCTGCGGGCTTGGGCTATGTCATTTTAACGGACATGATTATTGCAATGCATTGGATTCCGTATGATGTAATCCCGATGAGGGATAAGTTGTTAGGGCCGCCAAAGCCGAAAATTTAGTGCGCCCTGCCCGATTTTACGGCCTGACCTGTGCCGTCGGTTCTTAACGACAGCCGGATTTTCCGGGTAAGCTCGACAGTTTTGTTTTTGGTATGACGCCTGGTGCGAATCACTTCACTGACCAATAACTGTTCATTGGTGTATCGTACCATAGCGATAGGTCTGGAATCGATTCTCGATTTCGTCATTTGGACCATGCTTGGAACGTCTTTGATTTCGTATCTGGGATTAACTTCCCTTAAGCCGGGATTGTTTTTCCGGTTAAAAATAGTCTGGAGATGATCGGCCCGCCCGAACACTGTAAAAGAGATCCCCGGCGGGGTGGTGACGGCTTCGAGGAAGCCTTTTTTCCGGCAGTCGTCACACGGAAGGAAACGTTCCGGCTTTGGATGCTCGCCTTCTTCGAGATGTCGATACAGAGCCTGGGAAATCACGCGGGCATCGACGCCTTTGGCAACGAGTTCCGAAACATATTTGTAAGCTATTCCCTCGGCGCATTCGCGAACTAACGCGCGGTCGAAGATTGCTTTTGGTGCATCGCTGTTTGAGCTGAAAATCAGCCTTTGTTCCTTCCTTCCGTGTTGACGGACTTCGACGAGGGTGAGGCAAAAATAGCGTGCATTTGAAATGCGGTGCCACCCGATTCGTTTCAGATTGGATCTGAGAACCGAAAATAACTCGCGCGGCGCGGAAGCTTTGGGGTTCAACATAAACCGATTGATTCGCTCCAGAGCCTCGGGCTTTAATCCATCCAGACATTTTGGTCCAAAGACCTTCATGCGTTTATCGACGAAATAACTGGGGTGTGGATAAGCCAGGGAGTCCCCATTTTCATTCGTGATAATGTTTCCGAAGCGATCCTCCACTCTACGGTTTCCGATAACACTAAAAAACAATTCGCGGAAAAAGAAAGAGCGTCCTGTTAGATCGGCGCATAGGAGTACCCGAATGAATAGCTTTAGAAAGCGATTGAGTAGCGCTTTGGTGGTGTCATTGAGGTAGATGTAAGATTCGTTTAAACGAAGGGACTTTCCCTTGTCCACGAAACGGTTGATTTCCCCGACATGCCCGGATTCCGGTTTCTTTTGTAATCGTAAAATACCATCGAGATGGCTTAAGAATATCTGGAGATCTTTGTCGAAATCAGGAAGGAACCTGAGATTCATGGACAATAGTTCGCTGTATTTCTGGGTTAAAAGCTTGAGGCTCGCTGTATATCGCAAAGCCCGCGTCACGGGATTGCTCTCGGTTTTCTTTTCAGAGGAAGGTCGTTTTATGTGGATTTTATCGAGGCTTTTAATGACGCCTTGGATGGAAGCTTCCGAGAGACCCTCCTTGCCTTGGATGAAACGTTGTTTAACTCCGTCTTTTAAAATCGAATGCACGCGGACAAAGTTTTCGTAACCGTGGCCCAATCCCCACGGAAGGAAGAAGTGTTCTGTTGGAGTCATAGAAGGGGAGGAGGGCATGAAAGCTGGCCGTACAGGCGGAGTTGCCAGTTCGATGAAGTTATGCGGGAGCTAACCCATAACTATTCAAATTCCGAAAACTAAACCATCGGGAAATGACACTCGCCAAATCTCAATCGCTTCCGGGGCGGGTGTGGCCCGTTGTTGGAGCGGGAACTCCTGCCCTTAAAAACCGGTCAATCCCGCTGGCCTTGGTGTTTACGCTCTGGTGAGCAATCCGTTGAAAGGTGGCGGAAGTGAGAAATTACAGCAGCGCGCCTACATGTGCGGTCGCCGCCGAGGCGAGGCCCGAGAGGGAATATCCGCCCTCCAGGACGCTCACGACCCGTCCGTCGGCGTTTTTGGCGGCAATTTCCCGGACGCAATTTGTCAGATCGGCAAAGTCGGTGTCGGAGAGCTCGAATTTTCCTAGGGGGTCGCCTTTGCGAGAATCAAACCCGGCGCTGATGAAAACGAGTTCGGGCCGAAACTTTTCCATCGCTGGAAGGAGTTGCTTTTCGAAACAGGAAAAGACTGCGGTGCGTCCGCTGCCGGCGGGCAGGGGGCAATTCAATGTGGTGCCTACTCCGGCTCCCTCGCCGGTTTCCGAAGCACGGCCCGTCCCGGGATACCAGGGGGATTGGTGGGTGCTAAAAAAGAAGACGTTCCTGTCGTGATAGAAAATGTTCTGGGTGCCGTTTCCATGATGTACGTCCCAGTCCACGATGAGGATACGCTCCAAACCCAAACGCCGCTGGGCGTAGCGGGCGGCGATTGCCACGTTGTTAAGAATACAGAACCCCATACCGATGGCCGCCGAGGCGTGATGTCCCGGCGGACGCACCAGACAGAAGGCGGTTTTGTGCGGTCCTTTCACCACGGCTTCGGTCGCCTCGATGGCGCATCCGGCGGCGGCCTGGGCTGCGCTCCAGGAGGCGGCGCAGACTTGGGTGTCGCCCGTACTCAGGTGGTCGTAACCGTACTGGATCTCGCGTTTTGCCAACTCGATATAGGCGGCGTCGTGTACCAGCAGAAGGTCTTCCTCGCTGGCGGGCTTGCCCTCAATCCGGGTGGATCGGGAGAGAAGGTCCGCGGCTTGGAGCGCGTCGAGCACACTATGGTATCGGGCCACCTTTTCGGGATGATTGGGGCCGGGATCATGAGACGGGCAAAGAGGTGATGTTGCGAAGATCATTGGAGCGAGCGGGGAGAGAGCGGCGAGAGCGCGCCTGAGTTCAAGCGGATGGGCTTTGGCGGAGGCTGCGGGATGGCAGGAATAGACCAAATATTGGCAACGGGAGACAACCTTTCGCCAGGGTTTTTGGTAACGCGGGTCGTTCCGAGGGACGGCAATTCGCTGCCGGATGGAGAGTCCGACGGAACGCAGTTCAACATTTCGACACCAAACGCCAAGGATCATTCATAACGTATATTTCTGGCTGAAGCAGGACCCCTCGTCCGAGCAGCGGACCACCTTCGAGCGGAAGCTTCCGGCGCTGGCGAATGCCCCGTATCTCGCCTATTCGTGCATCGGAAAACCCGCCCCGACTGAGGAGCGGCCGGCCACGGATCATTCGTTTGATTACGCGAGTTTGCTCCATTTCAAAAACATGGCCGACCACGAGTTTTACCTGAGCGGGTCCGAGTTTCATCAGCGGTTTGTGGCGATTTGCAAACCGTTCTTTGGCCGGGAGGTCGTCTACGACCATACCCCCATGGGTTAAGCGGCGAAGCCGGGGCGGTTGGGGCCGGACTGTGCGGGGGACAATGCATTGCGCCAAAACCTGTGTCACAAATTTATCAATCAGACCGTGGTTGGCGCGGATCGGGGCGGACATGAGCGAGAAATATCGGTTCATGACGTTGACCAGTCCGCTTGGAGTGAGGCGTTCGGAGATGGTGGTGAAGCCGACCGGGTCGCTGAAGAACACGGTCATCACTTCGCGTTGTCTCGAGCCCAGATCGGTTACCTGAGCAAGCAAAGTGTCCACGATACGCGGGGCGAGAGATTTCCCGAAGGTGCTCTTGAGCTGCTCCTTCATGCGCAGTTCACCCACCATGACATTAAACGAGCGGGTTAAGGGCCCAATTTCGTCGGAAGAAATCACCTCGAGTTTCGCGTCCAGCTTTCCTTCCTGAACTTCATTGATGCCGCGCATCATGTTGCGGACAGGGCTGATGAGGCTCCGAATGACAATCGCCGAAAAAAAAGGGTTCCGAGGATCGCGGCGATTTTGGAAACCAGATAAACGAGGCGCGCAATTTGAGAGTACTCCTGGACCACATCGAAAATCATCGTCTGTAACATGCGGCGGGCGTTTTCCACATTGGTCGCTCCGGCGGAAAGCATGTCGTCCTCGTTTTTTTGAGCTACGGGCGTGATTGTCGCTATACGAGCAAGGTCACGGTTCTCAGTCGCTGCGATGGGTTGGCGGGCCTAACTGAGATTGTCGACGCTCCGAGTCAGCAATTCATCGAGTAAAACTGATAGGCGCACCAGTTCGTCTTGTTCTCGTGGAAGAAGGTTTCCTCGCAAAACTTCAGGCACCAGGCTGCGTGCCTGCTCGAGTTGGGTGCGGGCTTCGAGGGCTTCGTAATCGAAGAGGTGGCGTTCCCGGGTGATGGATTCCTCGGAACGTTCCGGGGATACCCGGTCGGTAATTCTGAGGGCGTTGGAGGGAGTGAAAGGAGCCGTTGATCTCGACCGAGTTCATCCTCTGGGCGACGTATTCGAGCTTGGGTTTTTGAGGCCACCCCACCGGGAAAAAGACCCCGCGCCAGCGTGGGTAACTGCAACCATAGAGCCTCATAATTCATCGAACTCGAGGGGCTTTGGGAGCGGTGGCCTATATCAGGCTAATTCTCCCGGTTACCTTCGTGGATCCTGGGGGGCGAGCCGTCAGTTCATACCTCTAGAGTCATTCTCAGTGTGCCCTCGCCGTCATGGACGGGGATTTCGCTGGAACGGTGAAGCACGGCGAGTTGCCTTGCCTGGAGGATGGCTTCTTCGCGAGTGGCGGCTTCGGTTAAAGCTTCGCCAATGGGGGTCTTCCACAATCCAGCGGCCGGCGACGAGACGCACCTGAAGGCATCGATTTTCAGGCGTTCCGAACTCCTCATTGTTGTCGTTTGAGATTTGCAACTCTGCTGATTCGTAAAACACCTCCCCTTAGGGTGCTTGCTCCGGCGGTTGATGCGGAGGATGACGCGATTGGTGGGAAGTTGGGCAAATGCCGAGGCGATCCGGGAAAAGAAAAGAGCTGGCGGGATTTGGGGGAATCTCGCCAGCTCAAACTTACGGCAATCTAAGTCACACACACCAAAACTCAGTTTGCCGTTGGTAAAGATTCGCCGCTCGAACCGAGGGCGGTCGTATGGATCGAGCGCGAAGATGCTGCGTTTCCACGGGCGCCGGAAAATGGAGCGGGCGGCGCCACCGAAATGTGGAGCCGCCCGCAAAACCGAATGATGAATCGAACTGGGGGCTTAAACCGGAGGCTGTTCGGCCACGGGAGGCTGTTCGGCCACGGGAGGCTGTTCGGCCACGGGGGGCTGTTCGGCCACGGGGGGCTGTTCGGCCACGGGGGGCTGTTCGGCTACGGGGGGCTGTTCGGCCACGGGGGGCTGTTCGGCTACGGGAGGCTGTTCGGCCACGAGGGGTTGCTTTGTTTTAGCTGTAGGTTCGGAATCGTCGCTCTCCTCAGCTTGAGGGCCTGTTTGGTTGAGGGCCTGTGGAGACAGGGGTAAATCCAGACGAGCATCCGAAAACTCGATGACAAAACCCGAGTGGACTAAATAGTGTAAATCGCCTGCTAATTGCGTTTTACGCTCGGAGTGCTCGGTGGAATCGGCATCTGCCTGCCCCAGAATCCGGACTGCGAGTTCGCGTTTGGAGATCCGGGGATGTTCCTCCACGATTTTGAGGATCGTGGCGGGGCCTTCAGAGAAGCCTTGGGCGGAGTCGGAGCGTTTTGGACGGATTACGGAAAGATACAGAATACGTTTGCGGTGTTTGAAAACCTGGAGGTTCTGTTCGGACAGGAAATTGCGCAGGCCGTGCACCAGACTGGAGGGGTAAGCCAGTTCACGCTCGAATGCTTCGCGGACGGCATTGGTGAGGGCGCGTTCGGGGAGTTCCCGAGCGGCTTTGCCATTACATTCCAGAGTAGTACCCGACTTGACCAGTTTTGGGAGGTAGGCTTTGCGAAAGTGGGCTTCCGCCTCCAGCAACGACTTAAATTGAAGCGGTTCGGCCTCCTGGGTCGTGTGAAACAAGGTTTGCTTGCTGAGTTGGGCTTTCCAGTCGGCCACGGCTTGTTCGCCCGAGACGACTTCAATCTCCTCACGCTGAAACTCCGGGAAACTCATGCGCCGACTAAAACGCTCTTCGTAGAGCTTACGCAGAGAGACCTGGTAGGCGTGGTGGCTAGTCGGTCCGAGAAGGATTCCGGTGGATCGGCACCGAGCGACACTCGTGTAGTTGCCCTTCGGGGGTTCGATCTCGGTGACTTCTTCGCGGTAATACTCCTCGCGGAAATTGCGGAAGGCGGAACGTTCCACGAATGAACGGTCAAAGCTTAGCGGGGAGTCGCCAATCTGAAAAAGGGGCCGGTTGGCGTCGTTTGAGGTGATACGAACGATATGGCGCTCCGGTTTTTCCAGAAAGAGGCGTGCGGTGGCAAAAAGAGGGTATGCCCGGGCGCTCTGGCGGATCTGTTTTACGATGCTATTGGCACCATTGGGTTCTGGAATGAATTCCACCCGAACGTTGATGGGGGTCGTATCCTGCAAGGGGCGGGCTTCGCGGCGTTCCCCTTCGTGGTGCGGACGACCGGAACGTTCCGGCGGTCTGCCGCTCCCCCCACGGTTGTCTGGACGGCCACCTGCTGGACGCGGGCGATCGCCCCCGCCGCGATTGTTCCTGTTGTCTCGGCCCCGGTCGTCCCGGTTTCCGGGAGGACGTGGTCCTCGGGAGGAACGGTCTCTGAATCCATCATTGGAGCTGCCCGGATGACTGGCGTAAGGGTTGGCTGGGGCGGATTCCTTCAGCCAATCGGGAAGGAACTTAAGATCAAAAGGAGAGAGCGGATCGCTCATGAGATAGGGTCGGTAAGGCGGGGTGGCTAAGGAGATGGATCGTTTTGCAGTAGAAGACTTGGCGACAGAGAAAAGAATCTAATTCGAGTCCTAAAGTAGAGATGACGCAAGATTTGTTAGGGCGCAGTGCTATTTCTTGAGGCGTGGATTCAGGAGTTTGCGGAGCGGAAATCCTTTATCCGGAGTGGGAGTGTTTTGTTCCCAAGCCCAGCCTGTCTGAGGCCGGGAAGCCTCGGGTTCAGACTGAGTTAAATCGGTTTCAATAACATCGAGGGGAACAATACCTGGGGTAATTTTATTGGCGCTCCGATAATCTTCGAGTGCTTCGGGATAATAACCCAAGCCGGTATTGGCATGGCCCCGGACGATGAGAAAGGCGGCTTTGGACGGGGAGTCCTCCTCGGCTCCAACCAGGGCGAGGTTAATCTGTTCGAGGGCAAACTTGGGGGAACCTTGTTTGAGCAAAATTCTGGCGGAAACGTAATTTCGTTCTGCCGTTAGGCGCAACTGGCTGAGCAGGAACTCAAATTTCTGGTTGCTGGACTGCAGCTCGATGTTGTTTTCGGCTAAGGCGGCCCGTTCTTCGGCGAGGATTTGTCGGTCGGCGGCGAGACGTTTGAGGAAGTAACCAAGTGAGCTGAACAGGATCACTGCGAAGAAGCCTAAAATGGTGGCTTCGCGCCGACGGCGCTCCAGAAGAAGCAGGAGTTGGCGGAAAAAGCCGGCCTGTTCGGCTTGTGTGGCAAATCCGTTTTGCCAGGCGTTAATGTCAGCCTGGAACTCTTCGACGGTTCCATACCGGGCTTCAGGGTCCGCTTTCATGGCCTTCTCCACCACGGCGATGAGGCCTTCGGGCAGCTTTCCCCCCGGACAATGCGCCAGAACCGGAGGTGGAGTTCCATCCTCGGACGGCATGCAAACAATTTCCCGCAACGGGATGAATTTATTCTGCGCGACGGCACTAATGACCGCTTCGACGTTGTGGGTCAGAATCGGGGGTCGGAGGGCGAGTAAGGTGTAAAGGATGGATCCTAAGACGTGGATGTCAGAACGGGGATTGGGCGTGCCGTCGCCCATGGCCTGCTCGGGGGAGAGGTAAGGAGGAGTGCCCACGACGGCACCTTCGAGTGTGTAAAATCCGCGGGTGGATTCCTGTTGGTAATTGTCGTCCTGAGGGGGGTGTTTGGCGGGAGTAACGAGGCTGCCCTCGTTGACACGTTTTGCGAGTCCCCAGTCCATGACGAGCACTTCACCGAAGGCGCCAATCATGATGTTGGCCGGCTTCAGGTCACGGTGGATGACGCCGCGCGAATGAGCAAACGCGATGGCGTCGCCGACTTTCTGGAAAATGGTCAGCAGACTCGAGAGCGAGTAGCGTTTGAGGGTCTCGGGGTGGCCATTGTGCAAACACAGAATGATCTCTTCGAGTGTTTGCCCCCGTACGTACTTCATCGTGTAGAAGGTCTGGCCGTTGGCGGAAATACCCAGTTGGTAAACTGGCACTATGTTGGGGTGCTCCAACTGTCCGGTAAGTTGGGCTTCGCCAACAAAGCGAAGGAGTTTGTCGGCAGCGTATTCGTAGCCGCCCCGGAGCACCTTCATCGCAACGAGGCGTCGTACTCGCTGGTCCCGCGCCTTGACTACCAACCCCATCCCCCCCTCGGCGATGGTACCCGTCACGAAGTACGGGTCCTGGGTGAGTTCGTTACGGATTGGTTCCAAGCCGAGGCTGGGGTCGGATAGAGCCGCGTTGATTCGGGAGAGGGTCTCCTCGTTGAATTGTACCAGGAGACGAGCGGCTCCGATGTGCACTTCGGTCCCATTCTGGATTGGAGTGGGCAAACAGATCCGAATGCCCCCAATGAGCGTCCCGTTGGCGCTTTCAAGGTCTTCAACTAGAATCCGATGCCCGTGGAATGCTAGCCGCGCGTGCATCCGCGAGACGTTTTCCGCGTCGACGGCCAGGTGGCAGCTTGAATCGCGGCCGATCAGATATTCCCCCGGCGGAACCCGATAGATGGTCACGCATTCGGTGCCCACCAGGACGTGGATTTCTACAAAAAGGGATTGCTCGTCATTGGTATCCGAGCCGTCTGAGGATACGACCGAGTCCGCTTCAAGTTCAGACATCTGGGAACGTTGTTATCCGGCTCGGCTTCCGGGGGCAGCGAGCCGGAACAGAACCGACTGAGCCTAGAGCCCCGGGAGCGGAGTCGGGTTTTTTGCAGGGGTAGCCGCCGGGGCTCCCATCGTTGCGTCAGCTGGTACACCCATACCTGGAGCTCCCATGCTTGGTGCGGCATCCAGTCCAGGAATGGAAGACATTGGAGAACCGGTAGCTGGACCCGGTGATCCGAGGCCCGGAATGGATCCTCCTCCCATGCCGCCGAGTCCGCCGAGTCCGGAATCGAGTTGCAGGCCCGCCGCACCGCCGCCGAGCTTGTCGGCCTGCTTTTTCGCTTCGGTTTCTGCGGCTAGACGGGCCACTTCGGCCTGTTTTTTGGCGTCTTCGAGCTGGCGCTTGTCGTAGTCACGCGACTCGTACGGGTCGAAGTAGTTCTTCTGATATGAGTACATATCAGAATAGATTGTTTTACAGGAGGTTATGGAGAGAGCTGCCGGACACAGGATCAGGCTCAATACAATAGATGGTCTGGGAGAGCGCATACGACTAGTCTCTGAGCGGAAGCGCCTCGACGTCAAACGTTCTTCCCGCAAGTTTGAATTCTAAAGTGCCCGAAAGCCAAATCGGGTGCCCAACGCCAGGCATTCCGATGCGGAACGAATCCCGCCCGTGCATGTCTCATCGGAAAGATTGGCCGCTGCCGTGCAAACTCCGAGCCGAAGTTGTTCTTCGACGGGTAGTCCGTTTTGCCATCCAAGCAGCACTCCGGCCGTAAACGCGTCACCGGCACCGGCGGCTCCTTTGATATAGCCTTCCGGCAAAATAACGCTGCCGTGTTCCGCCCACGATCCATCCTTGCTGAGGGCGCATCCGCCTTCCGGGAAATGTACGATCACCCGTTCGCGCACTCCGGCTTCCAGGAGCTGCTGCATGGACTTCCGCAGGGCTCCCTTGTCGAGATTTTCGCCAACGCGAATTTCGTGGCCAGTCACGTGCGAGGCCTCGAATTCATTCATGATGCAATAGTCTGTGTATTTGAGTGCAGGCAGGACCACTTTGGAGAAACGGTCGCTGTCTTCGCTTACCGCATCAATGGAGGTCTTTAACCCAGCTGCCTGAGCCCGAGCGAGTACGCCCGCGGCAACTGTTCCGTAAGTGGCACAGGGACGATCCAAGCGATCGAGAAGCAGCAGATAACCGAGGTGGAAAATCTGAGCGTTGGATTTGGTGAAATCAAAATCGCCGTCGTCCAGAAGCGCGTTGGCGCCCCGGGCATGGAAAAAGGTGCGCCGACCGTTACCGCTCACCGTCATCACGTCCGTGTAACTGGTTGGAGCGTCTTCAGTGATATGAAGCGCCTGGGTCTGAATTCCGAGCTGGTGGCAAAGATTGAGAATGTAGCGGCCGTTGTGGTCGTTCCCGACAAGGCCGACGGCCTCCAGCGGAAAGTGGGCTCCCAGAAGGGCCAGATCCACCAGTACGTTAAAGGGGGAGCCGCCGGTGCCGCGTGTCTCGGAGGAGATGTTGGCGAGGGCGTCCTGCTGCGGCCACACATCAATCATTTTTACCGCGTCTACAATCCAATTACCGCCAGCGAGAAGACCCTTTCGTGAATTCATGGAAAAATCGTACACTAAATAGAACTTGTGAGGAAAAAGGAGCGGATGGGATGTGCCAAGGATTCGTTTCTTGTAGCCCCCATTTTTTGTCAATTACACCCTGCCGACCCCTTGGGCGAACTCCACGCGAACCCACATCCTAATGGGAGCGGTCTTTGACTCGCTCGATATGCGCGCCCAAACCGGCGAGTTTCTCATCGATAGATTCGTATCCACGATCGATGTGATAAACGCGGTTGACCTCCGTAAGGCCATTGGCCACAAGGCCTGCGAGTACTAGGGCCGCTGACGCACGCAGATCGCTTGCCATCACCGGAGCCCCGCTGAGCTGGCTGGGACCACGAATGATGGCCGTGGCGCCGTCCAGTTCGATGTCCGCCCCCATGCGTTTGAGTTCGGAAACGTGCATGAAACGCTGCGGAAACACCGTTTCGGTTGCCCGACTGACTCCATTGGCCCGGCTTAAGAGTGCGCACATTTGCGCCTGCATGTCGGTGGGAAACCCCGGGTAGGGTTCGGTGATCAGTTCCAACGGGCGCGGTGATCCGTTCCCATGGACGGTGATTTGATCGCGCTGCACGTCCATGCGAAATCCCGCATCAGTGAGTGAATTGAGCACCGCTTTCAGGTGATCGGAGTTCACTCGCCGCAACGTCACTTCGGTACCAGCCAGAGCGGCCGCCACCAAAAAGGTGCCTGCTTCAATACGGTCCGGGATCACCGAATGTTCCGCTCCGTGTAATTCCTTGACCCCTTCGATTGTGATCCGGCGTGTTCCGGCGCCTTCGATTTTGGCGCCCATCTTTATGAGAAAGTGCGCCAGATCGACCACTTCAGGCTCCGCTGCGGCACCTTCAATCACCGTGACACCTTCTGCCAGAGTCGCCGCCATCATCACGTTGTCGGTTCCGAGAACGGTGGGGCCCTGTTTTCCTTCGAGATCCACGGTGGATCCCCTAAGTTCGTCGGCGAACACTTTGACGTCACCAGCTTCCACCCGGCAGGCGGCATTGAGCGCACGGAACCCGCGCAGGTGCAGATCAATCGGGCGGTCTCCGATCACACATCCGCCCGGAAGGGAAACCTTGGCTTCGCGATGGCGGCCGAGCAGGGGACCGAGCACACAGACTGAGGCGCGCATTTTCCGCACAATTTCATAAGGCGCGACGGTAGAAATTTTTTCAGCCTGGATAATTACGGTGCCGCTTGCCCGTTCCACATGCGCTCCCAAATGCGAGAGGATCTGCAGCATGTAATGGATGTCGCTCAGGTCGGGCACGCAGTGGATTACGCACCGATCCCGCGTGAGCAGGGAGGCGGCAAGAATAGGGAGGGCCGAGTTTTTCGAACCACTGATTCGGACTGAGCCCGAAAGCGGGCGACCGCCGTGCACGAGAATCTTATCCATACGAAGCGAAAAGGAAGCGGCTGCGACCCTGGTAGTCGGTTTCGGCGCGAATGTCGCGGTACCCGGCTTGTTCCAGCGCCTCGGAAAGGAAAACGGACTGGTCGTGTCCGATTTCCAGCGCAAGAAGGCCCTGCAAATGTGGACGGGCGGCGGTGATCAGCTCACGAATGATGTCCCCGCCGTCCGGTCCACCGTCGAGGGCCAGTTTGGGATCGTGTTGCACTTCGCGGGAAAGACCGGCGATCTCCCCGCTGGGAATATACGGGAGATTCGCTACGAGGAGCTGAAAGGGCTTGGCGCAGGGTGGAATGAGCAGATTGCCCAGGTGAAAATGGACACGCTCCGTCAGACCGAGACTTTGGGCGTTGGCGGTCGCAAGCGCGAGGGCATCAGCGGATACGTCCACAGCGTGAACCTCCGCCGCCGGCCAGCTCGAGGCGAGAGTCAGCGCAAGAATTCCACTGCCTGTACCCATGTCCAGGACCGATTCCGGGGGAACCGGGTGGAGTTTAAGAAGGCGGTCGGCAAACTGTTCGGTTTCGGGGCGGGGAATTAGGGCGCGGGAATCGGTGCGGAAAACGCGGCCCATAAATTCCACCGTGCCGAGCAGATGCTGGAGGGGTTCACCGGCGGCTCTGCGGCGGACCAGATCGCGAAGGGGATGGAGTTCCTTTTCGCCTAAAGGCCTGTCGAACTCCATGTACAGGTCCATGCGGCGTTTGCCCAAGGTGTGGGCGAGCAAATGCTCGATATTGAGCCTGGGGTTTTCCACCCCGGCTTTGGCGAAGTAGTCCGTAGTCGACTTCAGCACTTCGAGTACGCTCTTCATCGCGGGATTGGGATTCGCGAAAGCGTGTTTCTAGGCTTCCGAGCCCAGGCTTGCGGCTTCGAGTCGATCCTGCATGTCGGCTGTCTGAAGCGTGACGATCATCTCGGTGATTTCTCCCTCCATAAACCGGTCCAGATTATACAGAGTCAGGCCGATCCGGTGATCGGTGACCCGGTTTTGGGGGAAGTTGTAGGTGCGGATCTTTTCCTCACGCCCGCCGGTTCCGACCTGGCTCTTGCGTTGAGCGGCGTATTTCTCGGCTTCCGCCCTTTGTTTTTGTTCGAGCAGACGGGAGCGCAGAATTTGGAGAGCCTTCTCCTTGTTCTTCTGCTGGGAGCGCCCGTCCTGACAGCGGACGATCATTCCGGTGGGAATGTGCATGACCTGAACGGCCGAGTCTGTGGTGTTGACGCCTTGACCGCCGGGACCGCCCGCACGACATACTTCGATTCGGAGATCGTCGGCTTTTAATTCAAAATCCACCTCTTCTGCTTCGGGCAAGACAGCGACCGTGGCCGTAGAGGTGTGAATACGCCCCTGGGCCTCGGTGGCGGGGACACGTTGGACACGATGCACTCCGCTTTCATACCGAAGTTTGCGGAATACTCCGTCGCCCGTGGCTTTGAAAATGAGTTCGCGCAGTCCGCCGAGTTCGTTGGCGCTTTGTTCGAGGATCTCGATTTTCAGACCCGAGACTTCGGCAAACCGAGTGTACATCCGGGCCAGATCGCCTGCAAACAACGCGGCTTCGTCTCCGCCAGTACCGGCGCGAATTTCGACGATCGCGTCGCGCTCTTCGTTAGGATCGGGCGGGAGAAGGGCCAGTTGGAGGTTCTTCTCGAGGGTTGAGAGTCGGATTTCGAGTTCAGGTATTTCAGCCTGAGCCATTTCTGCAAGGTCTGGGTCGGTTCCGGAAGCGAGTTCCTGTGAGTCGACCAGTTCGATGCGGGTTTTGGAAAGTGTATCCCAGAGGTGGATGAGTTCCTTCAGGCGGGTGTGTTCGCGCAGAAGTTCCCGCGCCCGCTTTGGGTCGTTGTAGAGATCTCCCGCGGCCACAAGGCCTTCCAGTTCGCGGAAACGTTCCTGCTTTTTAGAAACAAGGGGGCCGAAATCCATCATGGCGCAAGAGAAAGGAAAAGACTGAGTGAGGAAAAAACAAAACGGTGAAGGCAGCACAAGGCGCCTTCACCGTTCGCAAATTTAAAAATGAGAAGCTACAGCTTTTTGCGGCGCACCGTTGGGGTGGCTGAGTAACGGCGGGAGAACTTCTCAATACGGCCCGCAGTATCCACAAACTTCTGTTCGCCAGTGAAGAACGGATGACAAGCGGCGCAAATGCCGATTTTCAGATCCCGACGTGTGGAGCGAGTTTGGTAGACGGTTCCGCAGGCACAGGCGATGCCTGTGACTTCGTAGCGGGGATGAATATCGGATTTCATAACGGGAAAAAAAGGAAGGGTGAACATAGGAGGCTCCGCGCGCTGGGCAATCAAAAAGAGTGAAGAAACCAATCTCTTCGACGAGCGGATCCGAATCAGGATTGGGGAACGTTTTCGCTCAACCTCGCCAGTCCAATCGTTTAGTTTTTTAGGGTTATGAAAAAACGAGTGTCTTTACTGTTTGGGATTCTCTCCTTGTTGACCGTGTCGCCATTGTTTGCGTCCAAAGCCGGCTGGCTGGAGGATTTTGCGAGGGCAAAGTCGGAGGCTGCTACCAAAAAGAAACATATCTTCCTGGATTTCACTGGGTCGGACTGGTGCTCCTGGTGCATCAAGATGGACAAGGATGTCTTTTCCAAAGCGGAGTTTAAGGATTTCGCCAAGGAGCAGCTTGTTCTGGTGGACGTGGATTTTCCGAACAGCAGTCCGCTGCCTCCCGCCGTAAAGGCCCAGAACGACAAGCTCAAGCAAACCTACGGGATCCAGGGGTTTCCAACGTTGGTTCTCCTGGATCCGAGCGGAAAGGAAGTCAAACGCTGGGTCGGCTATGAAGCCGAACTTGTGGCTAAACTACGCGCTGCGATCGGCGCAAAATAGCGTACAGCCTTTACCCGCCATTCGTTGTTTGGCGACAGGAAGACTTGCTGTCTTCCCGCCAAAACAACTCGTGGCCGGGCAGGGGCCTCCTGTCTTTGAGGCAATGGCGTCGGAGCACGCCTTACTCAATTTGGATCACTCGGGATGGCAATCCCGTCAGGCTGAAACGCGGATATTTAAGCTGCCACCCTCGCAATTCAGGCTTCGAATATCGAGGGGCATACCTGCGAGTCCAGCGACGTCGATGGTTTTGCCTTCCAGTTCCAAGAGTCTGGGCCGAACGAAGGCCGAGGCCATCCCGGCAAACATTCCCGTTCCCGGGTCCAGCGTGAGTTTCCTCACGCCAACCGAGTGTCGATTCGCGACAAAAATCTCGCCTTCGAGGCGTAAAGTGATGGTAGCCATCATCATTTTTGCGGTCAGGCTGGTCGAGAGTTTCACGCAGTCCGGTCCGCCGGACGACAACTGTAAAGCTGTGGCTACGACTTTGGCCCCCTGTTCCGCAGCTTTGGTCGCGGCCACCCGTGCGAGTAAATCCCCGAGGTCGCGTTCGGGAATCATCGCGTCGACCAGTGCGCCCGCAAACCCGTCAGGGCCGGTGGCGGGTTCGACCAGAATGACTCTGGCGTTCTCCAGCCCGGCGGACTGAAGGGTCTCGTTCGTAATCAGGACGGCTTGTTCGGCCGATTGGGGGCGTTCTTTCGGAAGCTGAAAACCTGGGATCATAAAAAATAAGCCGGCCCTTGCGGGCCGGCAAATGGGCCGGAAACACTAGAAATACCGGCCACTTTGGAAACTACTCGAGAAGCTGACGCAGCACAAAGGGGAGAATCCCACGGTGGCGGTAATAGTCCACTTCGATACCGGTATCGATCCGGCTCTTGAGGGCTACGTCCTCGGTTTTCCCGCTAGCGCGGTGAATCCGGAGAGTCACGGTGCTCATCGGCTTGATGTTATCATCGAGACCGAGGAAATCGAACGTTTCGCTGCCGTCCAGGCCGAGGGTTTGGGCGTTTGTGCCTTCGGGGAACTGAAGGGCCAGCACACCCATTCCGATCAGATTGGAGCGGTGGATACGCTCGAAGCTTTGAGCGACCACAGCTTTGACGCCGAGCAGGCTTGTGCCTTTGGCCGCCCAGTCACGCGAGGATCCAGTGCCGTATTCCTGGCCGGCGAAAATCACCAGAGGAGTGCCTTCGGCCTGATATTTCATCGAGGCATCATAAATGGCAAGTGGTTCCCCAGAAGGATGATGTACAGTCACGCCGCCTTCCGTGCCGGGAGCCATCAAGTTCTTGATACGCACGTTGGCGAAAGTTCCACGGGTCATGACCCGGTCATTTCCACGACGCGACCCGTAGCTGTTAAAGTCTTCGAGCGCCACGTTGTGTTCTTCCAGGAAACGCCCTGCCGGAGCGCTCTTCTTGATGGCACCTGCGGGAGAAATGTGATCGGTCGTGACCGAATCTCCGAAGATCCCAAGCGGACGTGCGCCCTTGATTTCAGTGATGTGTCCGGCTTCCAGCGAGAAGTTCTTAAAGAAGGGCGGCTCCTGGATGTAAGTGCTGTCCTCATCCCATTGGTAGATATCGCCCACAGAGGAGGGGATTTCGTTCCACTTCGGATTGAGGCTCGCAAAGTCGGTATAAAGGCGACGGAAAGATTCCGGCGAAGTGGCCGTGCGCATCGATTCGCGGATTTCTGCCAGAGTCGGCCAGATTTCTTTGAGGAACACGGGCTGTCCGTGGGAATCGACTCCGAGCGGTTCGTGAGTGAGGTCGATGTCGACTGTCCCCGCTAGAGCGAATGCCACCACTAAAGGCGGCGACATCAGGAAGTTGGCCTTGATGTTCTGGTGAACACGGGCTTCGAAATTCCGGTTCCCGGAAAGGACACTGGCGGCAACCAGATCGTTTTGCGTGATGGCTTCTTCGATCTTCGGATGAAGCGGGCCGGAGTTTCCGATACAGGTCGTACAGCCGAATCCAACCACTTGGAATCCAAGTTGATCCAGGAAAGGCTGCAGTTTGGTACGATCCAGATAATCAGCCACCACGCGCGAGCCTGGCCCGAGGGAGGTTTTGACGGCCGGATTGACCTTTAAACCACGTTCCACGGCTTTTTTGGCCAGCAACCCTGCCGCCAGCATCACGCTGGGGTTACTGGTGTTGGTGCAACTCGTGATTGCGGCAATCAGGACGCTGCCGTGGCCGACGGTCGTATCGGCACTCTGATAAGCAGCCGCTGCGGGTTCGCTGCCACCGCTAAGGCGGACGGCGTGCCGTGTGGGAAGGTCGGTCGTGGATTTTCCGTAGCCGCCTTCTTTTAAGGGTTTCGCGAAGAGTTCTTCGAACGTGCCTTTGAGAGCGGGCAGGGCGATGTGATCCTGGGGCCGTTTCGGGCCGGCCACGCCTGGAACCACCGTGGAAAGGTCCAGTTCGATGTCGACGCTGTAATCCACTTCGCCCTTCTTGGGGATCCCCCAGAGGTTCTGGGCTTTGTAGTAAGCCTCGAAGTTGGAGCACTGTTCGTCGGTGCGGCCTGTGTCGCGCAGATACTGGACGGTTTGTGCGTCCACGGGGAAAAAGCCCATGGTGGCGCCGTATTCCGGGGCCATGTTGGCGAGGGTCGCTCTGTCGACCACGGGGAGGACTTCGGCGCCGGGGCCGTAAAATTCCACGAACTTGCCAACCACCTTGGCCTTCCGCAGCAACTGGGTGACGTGCAGCACCAGGTCGGTCGCCGTCACACCTTCGTTGAGTGCGCCGGTGAGGTGAACTCCCACGACTTCCGGAGTCAGGAAATACACGGGCTGCCCGAGCATGCCGGCTTCGGCTTCAATCCCGCCCACGCCCCAGCCGACCACGCCCAGACCGTTGATCATGGTGGTGTGGGAATCGGTACCGACCAGAGTATCGGGGAAATAAACGCCGTCGCGTTCGAGAACACCTTTAGCCAGATACTCCAGGTTGACCTGATGGACGATGCCGATGCCGGGAGGAACTACCCCGAAGGTTTGAAAAGCTTGCTGTCCCCATTTAAGGAGCTGATAGCGTTCACGGTTGCGCTTAAATTCGAGATCCAGGTTCTGCTCGAGTGCTGTCGCCGAACCGAAGTAATCCACCTGAACGGAGTGATCGACCACGAGATCCACGGGGACGAGCGGTTCGATCATTTTGGCGTCGCGCCCAAGGCGGGAAACGGCCGAGCGCATTGCGGCCAAGTCCACTAGTAGGGGAACCCCTGTAAAATCCTGCAAAACAATTCGGGCTACCACGAAAGGGATCTCCACCTGGGCGGGAGCCTTTGCGTTCCAGTTGGCCAGCGTACGGACGTCCTCGGAGGTGACCTTTTTTCCGTCGCAATTACGAAGTACCGACTCCAGAACGATCCGGATGGAGACCGGCAGGCGCGAGATCGGGCCTATTCCGGAAGCCTCCAGCGCGGGGAGAGAATGGAATTTTCCCTGCTTACCGTTTCCTAGTTCGAACGACTGCGCTGTGTAAGATTCGTTGCTCATGGTGTGTGCGTAACTGGACAAAGAAGCCGACTTGTCAGGCTCCGGCAAGCCTCGGAAGGGCGCGTGCCGGGTCATGCACACAAAAAAAGCCCCGCACATGGTGTGCGAGGCTCTCTCTGAGAGTTCGAAAAAGGGAGGCTTAAGCCAGTTGGGTCAGCGTGGCCTTGATGGCGTCAAAAGAGGGAAGCTCAAGCGGCGTCGGTGTTTGTTCCGAGTAACGCACGACTCCAGTGCGATCGATGACAAACGCGGCGCGAGCGGCGGCGGCCCCAATTCCCACTAAATCGGGCAGGAGAACGTCGTAGGCCTTGGAGGTTTCTTTATTGAGGTCGCTGGCGAGGGGAATGCCGATGTTTTCCTTCTGCGCCCAGGCTTCCTGAGCAAAAGGACTGTCCACGCTTATGGCGATTACCTGGGTGTTCATATCCTGATAAGCCTTCAGCCCGCTGGTGATGTCGCACATTTCCTTCGTGCAGACGCCGGTGAACGCTAGCGGGAAGAACAGCAAAAGGGTGTTCCCTTTGCTGACGTAATCCGAGAGACGGATGTCCTGAAGACCTTCTGCAGTCTTGGTTTTGAGGGAGAAATCAGGGGCTTTGGTGCCAACAGGAATTGCCATATTTAAAACAGAGTTGAAGTTGAGTGCCTGGAAAAGGCTCGCGCACCCTTAGAAGGCGGTCGCGCCTCCGGCAACAGCAAACATACCGTCTCCAATGAACCTTTCGCTCCTGTGGTGGATTTTGGTCGTGGCGTTAATGCTTCTCGGACTGGTCGGAACCGTCGTTCCACTTCTGCCAGGCGCTGCCCTGATTCTGGGTGCCGCTTTTCTCTATGAATGGGTCCTAGCGGAACCCGGTCACACCCTCGGTTGGGTGACGCTCACTGGGTTAACCGTCCTGACGGTTCTCTCCTACGTGGTCGACCTCGTCTCCGCCGTGTGGGGGGCGCAAAAGTTCGGCGCCAGCCGCTCCGGGATGATTGGCGGATTTGTGGGACTGATTGTGGGGCTCTTTTTTAATCTGCCAGGCTTAATCCTTGGCCCGCCTCTGGGGGTCATTGCCGGCGAACTTGTGGCCGGCCAGGAATTTCCTGTGGCTGTCCGAGTTGCCTGGGGAACTGTGGTCGGAACGGCCGCCGGCGTGGCCGTTCGTTTCGGCATCGCTACCGTCATGGTGGTCTGGTTCCTCGTGGCCGCTTTGAGATAAAATCCTGACGGCGGCTCGGCCCAACCCTGTCCATTCTCTCGGATTACCTTAAAAGACTCGCTGCCCCGCCACAAACGTCATCACGACGTCGAGTCGGTCGTCGAGTACGACCAGATCCGCTTCCCCGCCGGGATTGAGCGTACCGATCCGCTCTTCGAGTCCTAGGGCCTTGGCTGGGTTGAGGGTGGCCATCCGGACGGCTTCCACCATCGGGACGTCCACTTTTTCGATCATGTTGCGGACCAGTTCGTTCATCCGGGCGACACTTGCACACAGGCTTTTGCCGTCGGCTGTCAGCGCAATCCCCTCGTGGACTCGGCCCTGGATGTGCCCGATTTGAAAGGTTTCGCCTACGGCCAGACCGGCTCCACCGGCGGCGTCGGTGACCAGGACTATGCCATCGGGTCCTTTGGCCCGGTAGAGGGCGCGCATCAGGGTGGGGCTTACGTGGAATCCGTCGGCGATGAGTTCACAGAGGATTTCGGGTTCGCCCATCGCAAATTCGAGGAGTCCGGCGGCGCGGTAAGGACCCCGGCGGCGTGCGCTGGACATACAGTTGTAGGTGTGGGTGACCTGGCGCATTCCGTGGGCGAAGGCGGCGGCCGCTTCTTCGTCCCAGGCGTCGCTGTGGCCGCCGCTGGCCCGGATGCCGTGGGCGGTGAGTGTTTCGATGAATTCGAGCGCTCCTGGCAGTTCGGGAGCGAGCGTGACCTGGGTGATCCTGTCTCGGTATTCCAGCCATTGCCCGTATTCGGCGGGATCCGGATGCCGGATCAGGGAGGTGTCATGGGCTCCGGGTTTTTCAGGGGAAAAGTAGGGGCCTTCGAGGTGAATCCCGAGGAGCCGTGCGCCTCCGGTTTGGTTGGGATCGATTTGTCCGGCGGTCTTTAACACCGCCAGGATGTTTTCCTGAGGCGCGGCCACCGTGGTGAGGGCGAGCCCCGTAGTGCCTCCACTGGCGTGGAACTGGCAAATGGAGCCGAAAGCTTCGGCCGTTGCCTCCATGGTGTCGCGGTTGCGTGCTCCGTGAATATGGATGTCGATAAAGCCCGGCATCAGGAATTTGCCGGCGAGGTCCATGACTGCTTCCCCGGGTTGCGCTGAGAGGTGTTCGGCGGTTTCGGTGATGCGCCCGTCCGTGACGCGTAAGGCGCCTCGGGTGAGAATGCGGTCGGCAAGGACTAGTCTGGCGTTGATGAAGAGCATCGGAAAAAGGCGCTGGGGGGAACTGAGGCAGCAGGGAAGTGAGTCGGAAAAAACGGACGGAGAAAGGCTTTATCGGATAGGTTCAGTGACTGGAACACTGGCTGGCTCCGGTGCGGAGGGAGGGTTTGCCGGGGCGGGTTGTTGGTTTTTTTGAAGCAGTGCGGCGCGATTTGGGGGCTTTTCGCAGCAACTCTTCACCTCGGTGTTGGTCAGGGAACCAGGAGTCGCGCCTTCAGCGGCGATACCGGAGGCATGGGATTGCGGCTGGGCGGCACCAATTTTCCATAAAGCCAAAGTCGCGAGGCTGAGGAGCACGAGGTAGATCCACTGCTTTTGGGAAAGTTGCTTACTGGCCATGGGGTTATTTTAGGCAGCGGAATGCTGGTGGCAATATAGGCTGTATCGGAAGGCTGGGTCTCTTTTTTCGAGCGAGCGGGCGGAGGCAAATGGGCTTCCATCGATTGTTTGGGGATATTTCGGGAGGCAAACGGCGCCTGTGGGTTCTAAGCTCGAATGGCCCACCGCAATTTGGCCGGGCTCGAACGCGGGTTCTGATTACGCTCGGCCGGGCTGGGGCGAATGACTTCCGGGGCGATAGCGCTGTAAATTCCACTTTTGAGCCCCGCTTCGAACGCCTTTTTCACACGCCGGTCTTCGCCCGAATGAAACGATAAAATGGCTATCCGCCCACCCGGATTCATCGCCGTGGGAAGATGTCGGAGCAGGGTGTCCAGCACGACAAACTCCTCATTCACCGCAATCCGGAGCGCCTGAAATACCCGACGGACCGAGCGGGCCTGTTCCTCGGGATTGATCCGCTGCAAAACCTGATGCACGGCTTTGACCAAGGCGTTGGTGCCTTTGAAAAGACGGCCGGCCAGGGCCGGGGCAAGTTCGTCGGCAAAAGGTTCGTCGGCATTTTCCTTAAGCAAGGCAGCCAGATCCTCCTCGGTCGACTCCTCTAGGAACACCGAGACGGGCTGGCCTTTGTTGGGGTTCATCCGCATATCCAGCGGGCCGTTGGTTTTTAGGGAAAACCCTCGGGAGGGGTCGTCGAGCTGCATCGAGGAAACTCCGAGGTCGGCCAGGAGCAGGTCCGCTCCGGTCCGGC
>CAMCYN010000009.1 GCA_945883955.1 Akkermansia muciniphila | reverse complement strand
AACTACATTCTGTACGGCAAAAACAGTTACACCGCGCAGATGATTGAAGGGTATTTTCGAAGCGAAAATATCATCCTCAACGGCATGGTTGACCTTGGAAACATGGAGGCCATCAAGGAACTCGTGAAGCTGGGCCTTGGCGTAAGTATCCTGGCACCGTGGACAGCCCGCAAAGAGTTGAAGGAAGGATCGGTCGTGGCGCTCCCCTCGGAAAACGAAAGCTCAAGCGCCGCTGGGGCGTCATTCACTGGCACACTCGCCCGTTCAGCCTGCCCGAAGAAACCTTCGCAGGACTTTGTGAGTCCGTATGCGAAAGGTTAGTCTCGTAGGCCGGCACTGCCATTGCCCATTCCATCGACCACTCCCGCAGTAACACGCGGATTGCCGAACAAATTCCCGCGTCATTCAGCCTTGGCGACCACCTGCAAAATGGATCTGGCCCGCCGCACATCTCACGCTGCGTAATAGCCTCTCAATGAAGACGTTGTCCATCCAGTGGCCCCGTCCATGCTGATGCTATTCCCAAATTCCTCCACCCACCCAAGCCACGCCTCGCCCGTAAACTTGCTCCCCGAATCCGTATTCTTTCTACCCTCTTCAGGAAACTAACTCGGGCTCGACCTTCTCCTTTGCCTTGCTAATCGCTGGCGCGGTTTCTGGAACCACTGTCGGCGCCTTGCGGTGGGCATGAACCTCCAGGAACTCAATAAGCCTTTCTCTCAATGGATAATACTCAGGATGCTCCATCACCTCCAGCCGGTTCCGCGGACGTTCAAACGGCACCTCAATGATGTCGCCAATTCCAGCCTCCGGCCCGTCGGTCATACAAACGATTCGATCCGATAAAAACAGCGCCTCGTCCACGTCGTGCGTAACCATCATCGCCGTGGTTTTTTCCCGCCGCCAAAGCTGCAGCAGAACCTCCTGCAATTCATATTTGGTCAACGAATCGAGCATCCCAAAAGGTTCATCCAACAACAGCATTTTGGGCGCGAGCGCAAACGCCCGAGCAATACCCACACGCTGGCGCATCCCCTGCGAAAGCTCGCCCGGACGTTTGTGCATCGCATCACCCAGCCCCACCAGCGTCAGATAATACTCCGCGATCTGCTCCCGCTCGACGCGGTCTGCCGTATAGAAAACCTGATCCACCCCCAGCATCACGTTCTCAAACGCCGTCATCCACGGCAGCAGGGACGGTGACTGAAACACAATCCCACGATCCGGCCCTGGGCCATCCAATTCCTTTCCCGCAAGGATGATCCCGCCGGAGGTGATCGACGTCAGTCCCGCCACCATCATCAACACGGTGGATTTTCCGCATCCCGAATGGCCAATCACGGTCACAAATTCGCCCTGCTTTAAGCGGAGGTCGATATCCTTGACGATCACCGCCTCACCCTTTGGCGAAGGGTAACTCTTGGTCAGTTTCCACAACTCCAAATACGACTGTGTACTCATGAGACCACCTCCACCGTTTCACGTTTCTGTTCCGACCGACGCCGAGGACGAGCTTTACCCCCAAACATCGGACGCGCCACACTGAGGTCTTCCGGCAGAAGATCCGGCATGGTCAGCTTTTTGCTGATCTCCACCTTTTTACCCGACGAGGATTGCACCAAATATTGAATGACCTGATTACGGGTCCTCTTAAAAATCGGACAGCTATTGATATCCTTTCGCGTCCGCGGCCTGGGGACATTCACTGGAATCGACGCACCTAAAGTGGCTTTGGGTCCAGCCGAAATCGGGATCACGCGGTCAGCCAACAGGATGGCTTCATCTGGATCATTGGTAATCAGGATTACCGTCTTCTTTTCCTCCTGACAGATCCGGTTGATCTCATCCTGCAGATTGGCGCGGGTCAACGCATCGAGTGCGCTCAACGGCTCATCGAGCAGAAGGATATCCGGCTGTGTCGCCAGGGCTCGAGCTACGGAAACACGCTGGCGCATTCCGCCCGAGAGCTCGCTAGGACGCTTGTCCATCGCCGGCGTGAGGTTCACCATCCCCACATATTTGGCGACATGCTCCTGACGTTGTTCCCGGGAAAAATCCCGGAAGACTTCATCTACAGCCAGCGCCACATTCTCGGCCACAGTCAGCCAAGGCAGCAGCGAATAGTTTTGAAATACGACGGCCCGATCGTAGCCCGGGCCATCCACCACCTTGCCTCCAATACGAACCTCACCACGATCCGGCCGGAGCAGTCCGGCCAGAAGCGACATAAGCGTTGTTTTGCCCGAACCGGAATAACCAATCAGTGCCACGAATTCCCCACGCTCCACCTGCAGGTTCAGATCCGAGAGCACTTCGGAGCGGTTCCAGACCGGACCAAACCCTTTGTCCACATGATCAAGTTCGATGAAGGCCATAATATTAAGCGGCGCGTAACCTAGATTCGATAAACGACATAAGCCGGTCCAGGGCATATCCCACGACACCGATGGTGAGGATGCACAGGATGATATGCGAATAACTCAGCGCATTGTATTGCTGCCACAGGAACCCTCCTACTCCAGGCCGGCCCGTGAGCATTTCCGCCGCCACGATCACCAGCCACGCAATCCCCAGGGAGAGTCGGAACCCAGTGAACATGTAAGGGAGCGTGGCGGGAATCAGAACCTTCACCAGAGTCTTCGCCGGCGAGAGTTTTAAAACCTTGGCCACATTCAGATAATCTTGGGGAATCGCCCGGACTCCGACCGCCGTGTTCAAAACGGTCGGCCACATCGAACAGATCGCAATGGTGAAAACGGCCGCCAGTTCCGAGGCTGTATAAGCACCAAATCCAGGAACCTGAATCTTCGCGCTCAAAAACAACACCATCCCCAGCGGCAACCATGCCAGCGGAGACACCGGACGAAGGATCTGGAAGATGGGGTCAAACATCTTTCCAAATGTCTTGGAGAGTCCGAGGCAAAAGCCCAGAGGCGTCCCAACAACCAGTGCTATGAGGTATCCTTGGACGACCAGAGTCAACGACAGCCAGGTAAAGCGGAGGATCCCCTGATCGAGTTCCCCCCGCTTTGCCAATGGATTGAGGATATAGGAACGGCTCTTTTCCCAGGTCTCCATCGGACCGGGTAAATCGGCTGAAATACCCGTCCGTTTTGTGGTCGTCACCACATCACCCCAGTCGTCCTTTGTTTTTGTCGTCACCGACTTGCCGGAAATTCCAGACCACACAATGAGGCACATGAAAACTCCAACAAGCGGCAGCAGCACCGCATCCAGGCCAAGTCGTTGAATCCACTTCATAGTTGGTTAGCCCTTTAAACTCTTCACTTCAAATCCGGCGGCATAGCCCTCCAGCGATCCCTTGGGATCAAACACGCGACCGTCAAACAAAGTCTCGGCCTTCTCGTCCAGACCGCCATGCTTGTACCCGATTTCTTTCATGGCTTCGGTGTAGAGATCCGTACGCATGACTTCTTTGGTTACGGCCTCATAGTCCGGAGCGCCTTCCACAAACCCCCAACGACGGAACTGCGTAAGCCACCACTTGCAGTACTTGGGTTGGGGAAAGTTGGTGTTCCGATCGCTAAAGATCATGTAGTTCGGGTCGCGGAACTTCCGGCCGTCACCCATGTCATACTTACCCTGTAGACGGCCTAAAATCGTCTCTGCAGGACAGTTAATGTAGGTCGCAGCCGAAACAATCTGAGCCTGCTCAGGGCGGTTTTCCATCTTATCGAGCCAGACGCTGGCTTCATGCAACGCCTTCAAAACAGCTTTGACCGTCTTGGGATTTTTGTCCGCAAACTCGGCCGTGAAAGCACACACCTTCTCGGGATGATCCTTCCACATGGCCTGTGTGTTGATCGCACTGAAGCCAATATCATCGGAAATCGCACGGGCATTCCAAGGTTCACCAACGCAGAATCCGTCCATCTTGCCGACCTTCATATTTGCAACCATTTGGGGTGGCGGTACGGTGATCAGCGAAATGTCGCCTCCGCCTCCTTGGGCATCTCCAGGATGGATCCCGCCGGCCGCCAGGTAATAACGCATCCACATCGCGTGCGTCCCGGTTGGGAACGTCATGGCAAAACTCATCGGCGTCCCTGCCTTTTTCGCTGCCTCAACAAAAGGCTTCAGCGCCTTGGGATCCTCGCCCACTTTCCCCGCCAGTTCCTTTTTGATCGTGATGGATTGTCCGTTGCGGTTGAGCAGCCAGGGGACAACCATAGCTTTCTTCGGAGCCCCGCCTAGTCCCATTGAAGAGGCAATCGGCATCCCCAGAAGCATGTGTGTGGCCTGATTGTCGCCGTTTGAGAGCGCATCACGAATTGCCGCCCAGTTCGCCCCCTTGGCTACCGTGGAATTAATCCCGTATTTTTTGAAGAGCCCCTTTTCATGCGCAATTACGATGGGAGAGCAGTCGGTCAGAGCAATAATCCCGAATTTCATGTCGGCGACCTCGGGAGCCTCGCTCGCATAAAGTCCTCCGACCCACCCTCCGGGGAGGCCATTCATCAGGGCGCCAAGGCCCAGTCCTTTTGCCGTGGCGGTTAGGAAACGGCGGCGGCTCAGGGCGCCAGTTTGGTTTGATGCAGGTGTGTTTTTCATAAGTTTGTTGTCGTTAACTAGCTGGGATGCCTTCGCGAAAATATCCTCCCGGAACCATTCCGAGAGCTGGCTGGAAGAGGGCTGGAATTCGTCCTGGAGATGGCCGCTCCCCGCTACGCTGCGCGCGATCCATTGCGCCTTCGCAAGCGTAGGCTCATTGACTCCTTCTCCGGAAAATATTGGCTGGAGATTTCCGAGTCCGCCCGCTTTCGAAAAACGCGTTTCCTTTTCAATCCCCATTCCGGTCGTTTCTGGCGTGCCACCGAGGTATTCACGCCTGGAAAGGGTCGCACCGATCTGGGCGAGGTTTTCAGCCTTTTGACAAAACCGGCAGGACTCGATTAGAGCCGCGACCAACGCCAGATGCCGCTGCTCGTATTGCTCAGCAAAACTTTTGCGAACCATGAGCACTTTCTCCGGATGGTACGTCTCGAGGTCCTGGCTCGACGCCACACAGAATCCGCTCCTGTCCTGCACCGCGCGCGAATTCCAGGGTTCGCCCACGCAATAACCGTCCAAACTCCCAGCCTTCAGATTTGCGGGCAACTGCTGGGGCGGAACTACTACAATTCGGACATCGCGATCCGGGCAGATGCCATTCTTCAAAAGCCACTGGCGCAGTAAAAAGCTGTGCGACGAAAAGGAATACACCGCCCCAAACGTGTAGGCCCGCTCCCTCTTGTTAATCTCCGCCCGAAGGTCACTTCCGGTGAGGATGCCCTTTTTTCGGAGGTTTTCCGAAAGTGTAATCCCGTTGCCATTAAGGCTCGTAACCAAACCCGTGAGGCATTCCACCGCAAGGGACCCAAATCCGCAACAGGCCGCAATTACCATCCCCGCGGGTGCGTGAGCCGCATCCAATTCGCCGTAAATCATCTTTTCCCGAACAGTAGCCCACCCCACCTCACGGTGGAGCTCCACCTGCAAACCGTATTTGGCAAACAACCCAAGCTCCTGCGCCATCACTATGGGAGCGCAGTCCGTAAGAGCCACAAACCCCAATCGGAGAGTGTCTCTAGAGGTTTTAGAAATTTTGGTTACGGAACTCATGCTTCGGTCTAGGAGCTCCTTTAGCTGCCCGCATGCCATGGGGGAGATTCGGCAGCCATAAGCAGCACTCAACATTTTTAGCGATACCATGAATTCAATTCATACACAGTGTAACTGTTACACTTTAGCCACTTACAAACAGACGACTTCCGACACACACATCTTCCCTCACCACAAAAACCCCACCCCTACCCACCCTCCAATTCATCCCCGGTGCCACTACCTTTCGCCCAGCTCCATTTCAGGTGTCTAAAAAGAAACACCCAGTCTCACCTTCTGGCTTTTTCGCGCGCCTGGAACGCTACCCGGTCCGGCGACATCTCCACTTCACACTCAAGCCCTCTTCCAAATTGGCACGTCGCGCTTCATTCGAGTGATGGCCTCGGACAGGAACCCGAACGCTTCACCGCGATGCGCAGTTTGCACACGGATGAGCAACGAGGCTTCACCCACAGGCACCCAGCCAATCCGGTGCACAAAATAAACATTATAAGCCGGATACAACTCATTAACTTCAGAGAACATCCGTTCCAACAAACGCTGGGCCATCGGTTCGTACGCCTCGTACCACAACCCTTTCAGACGCTGGTCCCCTTCCAGTTCCCGAACAATTCCAAGAAAGTCAACGGACGCTCCCGTCTCCCTCGAATCTAACTCCAACGCAGGAACCACTAGGGCGTCCTGCCGAAAAATGATAACCACACGCATCTTAACCTCCGCTCACCGGTGGAATCAGCGCCATCTCCGAACGAGCTCCCACCGGAGCGTCCCATTCCACATATTCACAATCCAGAGCCACTCTCCACCCGATAAACGGTTTCTCGATGCCCAGTTGTGAGATGATTTTCGCAGGTGAATCAGATTCAGCCACATTCAGCACCCTTTCGGAAAAGCCAAGGGCGTCTCGAGCCTGGGCGAAAGCAAGAAGCCGAATCTGGTTCATAAGCCATCCATCTACTACGCTCTCCCAGCCTTCGCAAGGCCGCCCCCACCACCCCCTCTTCTCATGATGCTGACCCTGGCTGATGCCCGTGCCCTGATCTCCGCAAACATTACCCCACTGCGTTCAGAAGCCATCTCGCTCGACCAGGCTCGGCAGAGAATCCTCCGGCAAGCGGCCTGCGCCCCCGATGACATCCCACCCTTTGATCGTTCCGCCATGGACGGATACGCCGTGAACGACAGTGGCGCACCGCCCCAGTTTGTCATTGTCGGAGAAATACAGGCGGGCACGACTCCGGCACTCGAGATTCGCCCCGGCGAGTGCGTTCGTATTTTCACCGGAGCCAAGCTCCCCGACGGCACCACCCGCGTCCTCCCCCAGGAAAACACGAGCCGGGAAAACCAAACGCTTGTGCCGACCGAGCCTCAGACACGGACATGGATCCGCCACCGCGGCGAAGATGCTGCGCGCGGCTCGGTTCTCCTCGAAGAAGGGACTCGCCTTGGACCCGGAGAACTCTCAATCCTCGCGGGGATAGGGCTAACCCAACCCCTTGTGGTCAGGCAACCTGGCGTCATTCATTTGGCCACGGGAAATGAGCTCGTAGCGCCGGAAAGCTCACCCGTGGGCGCTCAAATTCGCGACTCCAACTCCGTGTTAATCGCCGGACTTTTATCCGAGCACGGCGCGAGGCTGATCCGGCAAGAACGTGTTCCCGACACACTCGAAGATCTGATTACCCCAGTCACAACCACCCCTGCGGACTCCTGGGATTTACTGCTGATCTCGGGAGGTGCGAGCGTTGGCGACTTTGACTTTGGAGCCCGCGCTCTGAGGGCATTGGGCTTTACGATTCACTTTCCGAAAGTAAACCTGCGCCCCGGCAAACCGCTGATCTTTGCCACCCGAGGTCAGCAGGCCGCCTTTGTGATTCCCGGAAATCCAGTGTCCCATTTTGTGACATTCCACCTGGCCATTCAACATGCACTCCAGTGCTTCCTGGGTCTCGGCTCTGAACTGAATCTGATCCGTGTTCCGCTCGCAACGGCCCTTCCCCGAATGCCTGACAGCCGCGAAACATGGTGGCCGGCTCAAATCGGAATCCACGATTTCCAGCTACGAGCCTTTCCCCTCCCCTGGCAAAGTTCCGGGGACATGCGCGGATTATTGGGAGCCAACGCCCTGCTCCGACTCCCGTCGGGATGCCCAGCGACGGCAGCTGGCTCCGAAGTGGAATGTCTATTTCTCG
The DNA here is from genome assembly GCA_945883955.1 of Akkermansia muciniphila. Classification (GTDB taxonomy): domain Bacteria; phylum Verrucomicrobiota; class Verrucomicrobiia; order Chthoniobacterales; family Chthoniobacteraceae; genus Chth-196. Next base: position 28,349 of record CAMCYN010000009.1, on the reverse strand, counting down.
CACCCCCCATCGCCTAAACCCTCAAACATCAATTATGTCGCAGTCCCATTCCTCTTTTTCACATCTCGACCCCAGCGGGGCTGCCAGAATGGTGGACGTCGGCACCAAACCTGAACAACGCAGAACTGCCAGCGCCAGCTGCCACGTCCGCTGCCTTCCCACTACCATTGAAGCATTGCGCCATGCCGCCCTGCCCAAAGGTGACGTGCTAACCGTCGCTAAAATCGCCGCAATCCAGGCGGCGAAGCGCACCGATGAATTAATCCCACTCTGTCACTCCCTTCCGCTCGACTCCGTCCAAGTCGATTTTCTCATTGAGGAGGACGCCATTCAGATCCACACCACGGCAGCAACGACCGCAAAAACTGGTGTGGAAATGGAAGCTCTCACCGCTGCAAGCATCGCGGCGCTAACTATCTACGACATGTGCAAGGCAGTCGACAAAACGATGGTGATTGATGGATTACGCGTCACAAAAAAGACAAAGGCCTAGACGCGCCACGCTTCATTTTTCCTATGAAAATCGCCAGACTCACCCTAAGCGATCGCGCCAGCGCCGGCGTTTACGAGGATCGTAGCGGCCCTGAAATCGAGCGCATAACACACTCCCTCCACCCCGGTCCCATCGAGTGGGTGCGCGTCGTGGTTCCCGACGAGCGTCACGTCATCGAAGAAACGCTCCGGCAACTCTGCGACAACGAGACGTGCCATTTGGTTGTCACAACCGGAGGCACTGGACCCGCTTCGCGCGATGTCACCCCTGAGGCAACGCGGGCCGTTTTGGAAAGGGAACTGCCAGGCTTCGGCGAGATCATGCGGGTGATGTCGTTTGAAAAGGTCAAAACCGCCATCCTGTCCCGATCCACAGCCGGCACTCGAGGCCGCACGCTCATCGTGAATTTACCAGGCAACCCCAAGGCTATCGGGGAATGTTTGCCGCTGGTGTTTCCGGCGATCCTTGAGGCTATTAAACACCTTAACGGCGAATAACCCCGGGGGATTTTAACGGCAGACATTCAGACGGTTGAATGCCTGCCGTATCCCTTGAAATGGGAAATCTACTTTTTCTCAGGAGCCCCGGCCGATGCCTTTGGCTTGGTAATCATCTCGAAATCATCCGTGCGGAATGGCGTGAGTGGCAACCCTTCGCTGCTGGTCACATTACAAACTGGATTGTTCGCCCAGGCATATCGGACGGCTACTGGATTGGCCACGGCGTCGCAGGACACCTCTACCTTATCTTTTCCGAGCACCTTGCCCTTGGCCCATTGCCATTGGCGATCTTCGCCACAGACGGCAAACCCCTTGGCCTCCTCGACGTCGAACGTGCGTAATGCACTGCCAAAACAGTCCATAGTCAGCACTGCTTTATTCCCAATCAACTCCATCGATTTAAACTCCGGGCTCCGGTGCGGAATCTTAATCCCGTAATCCTTTGCGAGAGCCCAACGCACTAAACGTGCGGCGACGTCGTGTTTGTTTTTGGGGTGAATGTCTTTGCCTTCGCCGAGATCAATAATCACAGCCTGGCCGGTATTGGGGAGCGACAGGGTCTTTGTCTGCGTCTCACGCAATTCGGCCCAGGCGCTTTCGCCGGGTTGGGCGTCTTCTTTCATGAAATCGGCCAGCTGCACCCAATAGAACGACAAGTCGCCCTGATTCCATTCCTTGCGCCATTGCTCGATCAAAAGCGGAAAGAGTTGGGCGTGTTCCCAAGCCCGGCCGGAGTTGGATTCCCCTTGATACCACACCACACCTTTCATTCCATAGCCAAGGGTGGGATTGACCATTCCGGCGAAAATATTTCCGGGACGGGCATTTCCAGTCAACCACGCCTCAGGAGATTGCGGCGCCCTGGGAGCCGGTTTCCCGTCAGCCTTGGCCTTGGCTGCTGCTTCTTTGTGTTTCTCCAACGCAGCGGAATGGTCTTCCTTGGCTTTTTCAGTTTGCCGATAAGCCTCCGCTTTGACGGTGTTTTCCATCAAAAGAGCGAAGCGCGGATCTTTCTCGATGGTGTCACGGCGCACCCAAGCTTCTGCAGCCGAGCCTCCCCAGGCATTGTCAATGAGACCAACTGGTACGCCAACAATCTGGTGAATGTAGCGTCCAAACAAAAAGCCCACGGCGCTAAAATTCGTGGCGGACTGGGCCGTGCTGCTCGTCCAGGCGCCCTTGAAATCCGTCTTTAACTCCTGGGTGCCAACTAGAGGAACCTTGATCAGACGCAGATTGGGCAGCTTAGAGGCTGCTGCCTCCAGGTCCCCATTCCAGTCCGACCCCAAAACAAACCCCATATTGGACTGGCCCGAACACATCCAGACCTCGCCAACCAACACATCTTGAATTTCAATAATTTGCGCACCACTGGCAATCTTGAGCACTTGGGCCTCCGCGTTTGCCGGAACCGGGTCGAGCTTAACCGTCCACCTTCCATCCGCCCCAGCCTCTGCCGACTTCACCTGACCGGCAAAGCTCACCGTCACTTTCGAGCCGGGATTCTCCCAACCCCAAATCGGGTTTGCCTGCTTCTGCTGGAGAACCATGTGGTCGCCGATAATCGCCGGGAGCTTCAATTCCGCCTGGAGGGAAGCCGGCATGAATGACGTTGTGACAACAAGCAGTGAGAGGATTTTTTTCATTTTGGGGAGGAGACATTGGGCCGCTTTGGCTCTTTAGGACAACCCGACAAGCGCCACTCAGCTTAGGCTTTGAACCCGAACATCACGCACTGATGCGGGAAATATTCGAATGGGCAAAGTAGATCACCGCAATCGTTTCCGACAGCGAGGAGAGTGATTTCAAGGCGTAATCTAACCCCCGGGCGGTCGCGGTTTCTTCCAGCGTACCTTCCATTGAGCTAAGTTCGTACGGGTCGAGTGTTCGTACGCGGTTGACGCAATCCGTGAGGATCCGTTCGGCTGCGTCGGGAAGGGCATTGCTACCGCCACGCGGCAACTTTTTAAAATGTTTCTCCAGACTTTCGAGCTGGAAAAGAAGCGATCTAGGGTTTGTATCATCCAGTAATACAAGATCATATACCGCCATCAGATTTGGAACGATACTGTAGCGCGAACGGTAGGTGAGTGTACTGTCAGCCACCTCGAGCACGGACTCTAAAAGACTCGGAGCGACCGCCTCGGGAGAGGCCAGAGTGTTTCGAAGAAACGTACAAAGGGTGACGGCCCGTTCAATTCGTTGTCCGATATCGAGGAAACGCCAGCCTTGGGCTCGGGTCATGTTTTCACGGGCAATCCCCTTGAAGGACGCCACCAACATCAGCACACGATTGAGTAAGGCAATCGCCTCGCCCGGCGACCATGTCTTTGCCTCCTCGGCCATCGCAACCTCCAGTTGCGAAAGCGCCCGCCAAACATCATTTGAGGTGCGATCGCGTACCAACATCGCAAGCTGTACGACCCGGTCCGCGAGATTTCGCAAGCTGCCCGAGCGTGCCTCGCTATAAAGCGCCTCCAAAAAGTCGGACTCCAGTTCTTCGGCAGAACGCCCCGCAGTGGAAGATCCGATCGGTATCTGATCCTGCGCCTCGAGCGTCTGCAACAACGGTTGCATCAGTAAAAAACCACCGTCCACACTCTCAGGACTGAACCGCAAAAGCGCTCCCCGCAATACGCGTGCCGCGGCATCCATCCGCTCCGAATAGCGGCCCAACCAAAAGAAATTATCCGCGAGCCGACTAGGTAGGTTGTTGCCTACACGCCGCAACTCCACTGGCGCGGTGGTTCCGGCCAGCAAAGAGATCTCGTCCACCGGCTCGTCGCTAATCACCCAGGTATCCTTACTCGAACCGCCATCCTGCATCGAAATTCCACCGGTAATCGCCCCATCCCCTGAACGCGCAAGCGCCCCCGGCATGACCACATACCCGTCCTTGGTCGCGACCAAAAATACCCGCAAGACCACAGGACGTTCCACAATGGAGTCTTCCTCCCAACAAGGCGCCAAAGACAACCGCATACGCTCCCGTGCCACCCATCGATAGGGAGCAAACCGGATCAGGTCCCGAAGCTGCGAGCGGTTTAAATTTGCGGTGGAACGTGCGCCGGCAAATGCAGGCCGAACATCCAAAAAGTCCAGGTTGTCCAAAACAAAACGCAGCGCAGGCTCCTGCCCGCACCACCAGGTGGCGATGGACGGAATCAACAGTTTCTCCCCTAAAACAGTCCGACACAAACCCGAGAAAAAGCCTTTAAAAGCAGGACTTTGCAAAATGCCACTTCCCAACGTATTGGCCACAGAAACAGTCCCGGCACGCAGCGCCTCCAACAGTCCGGGAACACCTAGAATGGAATCATTTCGCAGTTCAAGGGGATCGCAAAAACCATCGTCCACACGCCGCAGAATGACGTCCACGGGTTCAAGGCCGCTTAATGTTTTCAAACAAACCCGGCCGTCGTGGACAGTCAGATCCTGTCCTTCCACGAGGGAATAACCGAGATAACGCGCCAGGTACGCCTGCTCGGAATACGTCTCGTTGTACGGTCCTGGAGTCAGGATAACCACACGGGGTGTATCGGTCTGGCGCGGGCATAACTGCGCCATCGCCGTTTGGAACTGATGATAAAAACCGGCAAGCCGGTGGACTCGACTCTCGCGAAACGGTCCGGGAAGCATACGAGCGGTGGCCAGCCGGTTTGCCAACGCGTACCCCGCACCCGTGGGAATCTGGGTTCTGTCCGAAACCACCCACCATTGCCCGTCGGGAGAACGCGCAATATCCGCCGCATACACATTGAGGAACTGTCCATTGGGAGGCCGGACCCCGTGCGCAGGACGAAGAAAATCAGCCTGGGCAAACAAGAGAGCAGGTGGCAAAGCGCCAGAACGCAAAAGCGTCTGTGGCCCATAACAATCTGCAAGAACGCTATTAATCAACGTGGCCCGTTGGATCAAGCCGCGCTCAATTTTCTCCCATTCACGGCCAGTGATGAGCATCGGCAAGGGATCCAGCCTCCAGGAGCGCTCCATGCCACGAGGATCCCCGTATACATTATACGTGATACCCTGTTCGTGGATCACCCGCTTTACAGACTCCAGGCGGCGCTTGCGCTCCTCCGGCCCGAGTTCCTCCAAGCTCCGCATGAGCAGTTCCCAATGCGCCAACATCGCCCCATTCCGGTCACGCATTTCAGAAAAACCCGCTAGTGGGCACGACTGAAACGAGCCTTCGGGAAGTTCGGGAGACACGGGCTGAATCATAAAAAGACAAGCTCCCGGTCCTTCACTGGCAATTTGAGGCTATATCCCACCTCGGCCCAAATCGTCACAATCTGACTCATTGTCTGCGGGAACAAGCCGAGCTGAGTTAGTGTTTCCAACGTCCCCAGCGAGTTGCCGGAATGGGTAGCTCTTCCGTCTGGTACTGCGTCTTTCCTATCACTCCCCACATTCGCACGCCGGTGGCTTTGCGGAAATGAACGATCATACTTTCTCCCGAGTGACACCCCCAACTTTTGGCAAAGGCATCTTTGGTAAAAATCCCAGGCCGCAACCGCGTAAGCTCAGTTTCGTGAAGCCAGACTTTGGAGGCGCTATCGATATAGTTCGAGTAATCGAACATCCAACAGGCTTTGTTCGAATGCCCAAAGTATTCGAGGTCACAAATTTTTACCCGCTCCCGGTTCTGTCCCTGGTTTAAGTAATCAAGCAGCTCCGCAGCCGTGGAAAAATAAACCCTATTAACCCTATAAGCATCCCTGACTGAATCGATTAGCTTAACCAGATCCTTCCCCTCCTGAACCGTCCGACGCAGATAGGCCGGCTTGTACACTAGCCACGTGATCCGCGCCTCGGGATCCGCCTCCCGGATTTGAGAAATACGAATCCGCCCCGCCCGCACGAAGTTCATCCACCACTTATCGTGGGGGTCGGGCTTGTACTGCTCCCATTTCATCAAGGAAACCCCACCCGAGATAACGATACTCTCCCGGGTCGAATCAGCCATCGCGGACGAAGAAGCAAACATGGCGAAGCCCAGTGAACTTAAAAAAAGCCGTCTAATCATCTTAAGCAATACAAGGGGAAGACACGCGGAGAGCGCAGAGGAGGAGACTTGCGCTTAGATCGTCTGACTTAAAAAGCCACCGTCAACACGAAGGTCGATGCCGGTTACAAAACTGGATGCAGCCTGGCTGGCCAGAAAGATGCAGGCTCCGACCAGTTCCTGCGACTCACCGAAACGCTTCATGGGCGTGTGTCCCAAGATCGACTGGGTTCGTGCCGTGGGCGTCCCGTCGTCATTAAAGAGGAGCTTCCGATTCTGTTCGGCGGGAAAAAAGCCGGGGGTGATTGAATTGACGCGAACTCCACGCGAAGCCCATTCACGAGAGAGAAATTGAGTCAGATTAAGCACGGCAGCCTTGGCCGAGGAATAAGCGACCACTCTGGAAAGGGGCAGGTGCGCCGAGACACTTGCGATGTTAATGATACTGCCCTTCCCCCGTTCACACATTCCGGGGCCAAACGCCTGCGAGGGCAACAACGCTCCGCCAACAAGATTAAGGTCAAACGCAGCCACCCAGTCGGAGGCGGCAATGTTCTCAATGGGCATTTCCGCAGTGACGGTCACCTTCGGATCATTCCCTCCGGCGGCGTTCACTAGAATCGTTGGTGCGCCCAAAATTTGGGTTATGGATTCACGGGCCTGTTCCAGCGCGACTCGGTCAGAGGCATCTGCCGCCACAAAAATAGCACTTCCGCCATTGGCTTTGATCGCATCCACCCGGGCCTGGCCGCGCTGCGCATTACGGCCCACAATCGCCACTTGGGCACCAGCCGCCGCTATACCTTCAGCCAGTCCACCGCCCAAAACCCCCGTTCCACCTATCACAACGGCAACTTCGTTATCTAAATTAAAAAGTGCATTCATAAAGACTCATATTCAGCGCAAAGTATATTCGGCCATCGCGTTCCATTCTTTGCGAACCACCACATCTGAAAGTCTCGCCGAAAGGCCAGAGACTCACCAGTGTCGGCAATACCCCACACTCGTTTTACAGGCTACTTGGCGGGTGCTCCTTCAAAGAACTTCGGCGCCGGCCCTGGAGCCGCAGGGTTTTTTTCCTTCTTCACCTCAGACCCGGTCGGTTGCGAATGCGCAGGGGCGTGGGATCCGGAAGCTGCTTCATGCGCAACGGGATGCGATCCATGCGACGGGAGCGATTCAGCTGAATGGCGTTCACAGGCAAATCCAAGGAAAGCCACAGGGAAGAGAAGCAAAATGGTAGTCCGGTTCATAAGGCAGAGGGAGGTTAGCCACTCCGTGTTTTCTGAGAAGAGCGAACTCGCTTTGCCTCTGTACTTCCATAGATGTCTGCGGTTCGCTTTGTTACTTTTCTATGCCAAATCGTATCGACCAGGTCTTTGCTCACCTCCACTCTAAAAAGAAGGCCGCGATGATCGCGTATATCTGCGCCGGAGACCCCACACTGGCCGCGACGGAATCCATAGCCCTTGCTTTGGAACGCGCTGGAGTAGATCTGCTGGAACTTGGCATCCCCTTTTCCGACCCGCTCGCCGATGGCACCGTCAACCAACAGGCGGCTTCCCGCGCACTCATGGCCGGCGCCACCACTGCCAAGGTTCTCGATTGTATACGCAATATCCGGCAGCAATCCGAGATCCCCATCATGCTCTATACCTACATGAATCCGATCTACCGATACGGATTCCATGAGTTCCTCCGGGATGCAGAAGCCGCTGGGGTCGATGGCATTTTAATCCTGGATCTGCCACCTGACGAAGACGCCTCGAATCCGGATTTTACGACCTCGAGCAGTCTCAGACGTATTCGCCTCATCGCGCCGACTACCCCCGAATCACGCCTTTCCATCATCACGGCGAACGCCAGCGGGTTCATCTACTACGTCTCCCGTGAAGGGGTCACTGGTGAACGCACCGACGTCGCCGACTCGCTTGAGGAAAAAGTCGCAGCAATCCGCCAGGCCACCTCATTGCCAATCGCCGTTGGCTTTGGAATCTCGAGCCCCGAACAGGTTCGCGCGGTGGCGGCGGTCGCCGATGGTGTGGTGGTGGGGAGCGCGATTGTAAAAAAGATCGAGCAATGGGGCTCCGATTCCGATCTGGCTGGTAAAATTCAAGCCTTTGTCACCCCGTTAGCCCAGGCAACCAAATAAAGCCTCCGCTTCCTTCTGTCCTCAGGCCTGATAGCTGCTCAATTTTTTATTTATGTACGCACCGTACCAAATGTCCCAAGCGGGAGACTCGCATTCCCATAAGTCAGCTCGGCGAGTGTTCGCTCCGGCCTGCCTTTTATTGGCAACTGCCTTTGCAAGCGCCGCATGTGTCTCTAACCACAAAAAGGATTCAGCAACTCCACCGTCCGGGAGAAAACCTGTGGTGACCACGTTTTCAAAGAGCTCAGCCAAAAAAGAGAAAGCCACGACCGCTCCTTTACCATCCACCCTTGTGGCGAATAACAAGAGTCCCGTCGGGACTAAAACGCCCGCTGTGCTCTCCAGCCACCCCGCCACCTCCCTCTCGGCGCCCCTGCCCTACACCCTTGTCTCCAATACAGAACCGCCACCGGTCTCTCCGGAAGGAACCTGGTACGAAGTCGCTCGACTCAATCATCGCGCCGAGCGGGGACTCACCCGTGCAAGTGTCATACTCAAGCCGATCAGCAATAATCGCTGGCTTGTGGTACATCGCGGATGGAGAAACGAAACCGGTTCATGGGAAGAACGCGCCAGCGAAACCACCGGAGCCCCCTCCAGCAGCGCGGTCATGACCGCTGTACAAAGCTTTCAAAGGGCATTCCCCGCTTCAGTCGAAGTGATGCTGATCGACAGGACTTACCGTTACGTTCTGGTCTGCCAAAAGAACCGGCGTGGATTCTGGATTCTCTCCAAGGATGAAAATCCTTCGCACAACATCGTGGAATCACTTCTGGTCGAAGCGAAGAGCAAAGGGGTAGCCGTCGAAGAGGCGCTGTTCTTACAGTACTAAGCCCAACGGCCCTCAAAGCAAAAACCTTCCCTCTCGCCAAAAGAGGGAAGGTTTTTCACGTTCAGGATCAGCGAATGTCCCTGCCCATTATGCAGTGGCAGAATAGCTCGATTCCACCCGCGCCGCCACGTCCCGAAAGTTGTAATCGGCTTCGTAGATTTCCTTAAGGCACTCGATGTATTCCGGCTGTTTGCCCATCCTTTCATGCAGCAGAGCGAGCCGGTAAACCGTGTCTTTTTTGGTATTATCCATGGCCGTCATTTCACTGGCCGCGCCCTTAAGCTGCTGAACTGCAAGATCGAGCATCCCCTTCTCAATAAAGCAGCTACCGAGCAAGGTCATGGCGCGCAGACGCGCATTGGGGCTCTGGCGAGCTCGCTGAAGTTCGGCGATTGCCTCGGTGAACTGACCGGCGTTTACCAACTCTTCCCCAAGCTCAAACCGCAAATTCAAGTCTGTCGGATTCTGGTCCACACGCTTCTTGGCCTCGCCAATCCGGGACTCCGCCTTTTGTAAAACTAAGGCCGCCAGTTGGTCACGATATTGTTGGGCATCGGGATGTTGATCGCCACCAGCCGAAAACCATTCCTGCAACGCAGCGATGGAAACATCCAACTGCTTCATTTGCAGATCGGTCACCTTGCGAGCCAACCCGGGATCGCCCCCGGTCAGCAGCTGGTTACAGTACCCGTACCACTGGACAGCCCCAGCCAAGTCATCGGGATTGGATGTCTGCTCGTACTTCAGCTCCATGAGCTGAGCAATCTGCCGCACGACATCCACACCCTGGGGATTCTCTTCGTACTTCGCGCTCAGCTCGGCTAATTGCGAGTCGATCGTCGCAACATCCTTAAATGTACGCCCTTTCTGTTCCAGCAAGGTTGCTTCATCCTTGTTCTTGATCAGATCGCGATAACTCTTGGCCGTTTCCCATCCGCCCGTTTTCATCGTGGCGTTAGCCGCCGAATCCTTCGCCTTTTTCAGGGCGATGAGATCTCCGGGATTGATGCTGGTAATCCGGTTATAAATCTCAATGGCCTGCTCGTGATGATCGGAAGCGAGGTAAATCTCCCCAAGCTCATGCAAGACCTTTGTATCCTTGGGACTGGCTTTCATCAGTGTCTCCAGAGCAAAGATCGCGATCTCTGGATACCCAGCAGCAATCGCCGCATCTTTCAGAAGATTATTTCCCGCAACACTAAATGGATCGCTCTCCAAAGATTTCTCCGCCATCTCCATCGAGGCTAGCGGATCCTTCTTCACGGAGGCATTCCCCCGGAAAGAAGTGGAGGTGAGGCTTCCCATCAGGCTGCCTCCGGGTTTTTTCCCGCCGAGTTGAGAAATAGAAATCGATCTCAGAGCCTTACGCCCATCGAGAAATCCTGGCGACTCCTTGAGAACCGTCTGAATAAGGGAGGTGGCGTAACCGTGATTTTTGAGCTCCGCGGCGCTTTTGGCTTTTTGCCATAGAGCGCGTGCTTTTTCGGGGAGCTCTTTTTCGGAGCAGATAGGCATATGAAGGGGGTTTGAACACCATTGAACTCTATTCCGGTGGTGATTTCAAGACGTCGCCGCGCGAAACTATGCGTTGGGAGCCTATATCTTAGATTCTTTTTTTAGACACCAAACCACCGTTGCGAATGCTTTAACTCGGAAGACAACTTTGATTCCAAAGCATTCGTAGCCGCCATCGCGATCCGAGTCGCTACCAACCAACGGTTTGCATCCGGAGAATCCTGCCAGACGGCCTTCACCACAACCGCGGCACCCGCCATTCGCTGTTCGATAAGCCCCCATCCGGCAGGCAATTCCGAAGGATCAGCAATACCCTCTTCGGCAACTATATAATAGAGGTTCGCCCCCTTCCAGCGCAGCATCTTTGCAACCTTGCCTTTCGAATAAAGGCGACGCGACACCTCGTCGATCTCTCCAAGCAGTTCCTGATAGGGGGACCCTCCTACGTTCTCAAACCGGTACACGTCATACTCGGGAAAAAGTGTCTCGCCTTCGCGTAATGTTGGAAAATCCCGCCGCAACGACTCCTCAAGTACCGAACGGCGACCGTGTAGTCCCTTGAGTTGCTCGCGCAGTTGTTCCTCGCTTCGGGTATCGCGCAGAAAATCAGCCCGATCTGATTTACATTCAAAGACCACAACAGGACCGGCCTTCAATAAATTGGCGCCGCGCACTTTACGCGGAGGCTCAAACTTACAGGCAGCCACGTCCAGACGAGCCCCGATTTTCGCCACACGCACGTCCAGCGCCGCGACCCGAAACCCTTGATCCAGAGCCCAGTGGAAGGCCGTTTTCTGAAGGTGACGGTATCTGGCAATAGCCCCGCGCGACATCCTACTAATCCTCCATCAGGAACTGGAAATCCTCCAAAGTAAGCGCCTTCGCAAACGATTCCTCCCCGAGGATATCCCCAGCCATAGCACTCTTGGCCTGTTGCAACTGGCGGATTTTCTGTTCGATCGAATCCTTGGCCACCAGCCGATACGCAATCACCTGCTGGGTCTGCCCAATACGGTGGGTGCGATCAATCGCCTGGTTTTCCACCGCCGGATTCCACCACGGATCAAACAGCACCACATACGAGGCGGCTGTCAGGTTGAGTCCCATCCCACCGGCACGGAGCGAGATCAGGAAAACTGCCGAACCTTCATGCTTCTGGAAATCAGCCACCAACTCGCCGCGGTCTTCAGTTTCACCCGTCAGCACATACGAATCCCACCCTCGTGCATCCAGCTCGCGTTCGACACGTTCAAGCATGTCCACAAACTGTGAGAAGACCAATACCTTGTGTCCCTCTTCCATAAGCGGCTCGAGCAAGTCGGTCAGCGCCTCTAGCTTGGCGCTATCCGCATAACCGTGTTCGTCACTAACCAGACCCGGATGACAGCAAATCTGGCGCAGTCGCAAAAGGGAGGTCAGGACATTGAACCGCTCCTTATCCAATTCCTTGCCACTCTTAATCTTCAGAAGCGCCTGACGAGCCCGCTTGAGCTCGGCACTATACAGTAAGGCCTGCGTTCCTTCCATTTCAACCACCAGATCTTCTTCGATTCGGGCCGGCAGATCCTTGGCAACCTCGCTCTTATTGCGTCGCAACACAAAGGGGCGCACTCGGGCCGAAAGGCGCCGCCGGGCCAGATTGTCCGTCCGGGAATCGTACTGACGTTGAAACTGAGCGCGGACCCCGAGAAGGCCGGGCATGGCAAACTGCATGATACTCCACAGATCCAGCAACCGATTTTCAATGGGCGTACCGCTCAACGCCAGGCGATGCGCCCCGTTTAAGGAACAAGCCGTGATCGCCGTCTGGGAAGCCGGGTTTTTGATGTACTGGGCTTCGTCCAAGATGATCGCGTGCCAGTTGAGCGCAGTCAGGGCGGCCGAAGAGAGACGAAGCTGTGCGTAGTTCACCACCACAAGATCCAGTTTGCCCAAACTCCGACGCAGGTTTGCCAGATCCCCACCGCGCCAGGTGGCGGCGCGAAGGTTTGGAGTAAACCGCTCGGCCTCGAGCAACCAGTTCTGAACCACAGACTTGGGACAGACCACAAGAATTGGTTTTCCGGTATAATCTGGCTGCTTTCGCAGCCAGGAAAGCCACGTAAGCGTCTGTAGCGTTTTCCCCAAGCCCATGTCATCGGCGAGAATTCCGCCGAAATTATTGGCGCTCAAATAACACAGAAAATGAAACCCGGTGTACTGGTAAGGACGCAAGTCCGCATTAACCCCCTCGGGAAGTGGTGGCATCACCTGCATTTGCAACTCCGCCGCTCGACGCCGGATTTTCTCGCGCGTTTCTTCCTCAATCAAACGACTGGCTGCAGACGAGGCGAGCTGCAGGGCGTGAAAACGCTGACGGGTGCCATCAATGTCGGTCGGACTTAACCCGAGTTCAGCGAGCTGAGCGGCGTCTTCATCATCGATTTCAATTTCGAGACGTCTCCACCCCTTGCCCTTGAGACGCACAAATTTCCCGCGCGCCTCCATGAGCATCTGAACCTCGTCCGGAGTCAGTTCGGTTTCACTTACCGAAAGAGCCACATGTAAATCAAACCAGTCCGGTGAACTCTCCGTCACCTCGAGTTGTACCGAGCCAGTTACGATCGCATTCCGGAGGCTCTCCAGATCGCCTTCGAGCTGCGTTTGAATCTCGGGCGCGAGCGCTTCGAGCCAGCCGGCGAATTCATCCGGGAAACGCTTCCCGACCACACGCACCCACGCCTCGTCGTCAGCCCGAAAATCGCGAAGGGAAATGTCGGCGAGAACGCCGGGGATGGAACGTAAAACTCCATCCGAGATCGAAACAATCCGGTCCTCGTCGATCGGATCAACAATGTTCTCCCAGCCCTCAGGCGTAAGGAGTTGCTCGCCGAACTCTCCAAGATTGGCCGTCGCTTTAATGCAAAGTCGCTCCTCGCCACCGCGCATCTCCAGCCAGCATCTCAAGTGAACCACCGGAACCACCGACACAACACGTTCCGCCAAGTGCTCGGGAAGGGAGACGCCGAGGCCTTGCAACAACCGCACCGCCCGCCCGGAATGGAGGCCCTTGGCTGGAATCCGGAGCGGTTGCTTTGGATCGAGCCGCAGAAGCGGGGCTGTGTTGTAAATCGCCCCGGAGGTTACATAACAGTTCACATGACCACCCACGCTGAAAAGTGGCGGATAGGGAGTCCTGCCATTGGCAAAGGCTAGTTCGAGGAAGTAATCCCCGCAGTCGTCAAACTCGCGGCGTAAACGCCATTCGAGACGCTCGGTCGGACGCTGAAAGAGTTCGCCTTCCGCAGTGAAAATTAGTTCGTGGAGCGAAGGGTTAAAAAGGATACGCGCCAGTCGCTCGCGTCCCTCAGCTCGGAGGTAACCTATTTCACAATTACCCATCGACGAAGCACAGAAAGCTTCTAGGAGCGATCGGGCGGCCGGGTTGCAATCAATCCGGCCTTCGGAGAGCTGCTGGGAAAGTTCGTTAAACTGGCGTTCTCCCAGCAGCGCCCACTCTTCCTGGTGGGGATACAAACACTGCAGCCGCGCGGCATCATTCCCAAGCACAAGACGGGCATCGAGCGACACGCTCACCGGAGTGGTGTCGAGTTCGCCCAGCAATCGATCCAGATTATCCTCCCAATGCTGAAGAGCCTGTCGGCTCTCCCATTCGCCTTCCAGCGAGGACAATTCAGAGGCCGTGGTCAGGGTGGCCAGAAATCCGGGGAGAGTGATCCCGCGATTTTTCAAAAAGATCGCGAGATAAAGCCAGCCCTCCCACACCGTCTTGGGACGCAATGGCCAGAGTTCGACGCTTTCATGGGCTCCGAGGCGCTTGGCTCCCAGAAATCCATCCAAAGCGTCTCCGGTTAGCGAGCGGGCACCGCCGAAGCGATCCACGAGCGACTTTACCTTTTTAAGGTAGGCGCTTTCGTCCTTTTTCAGAGAGCGACCCAACTTTTGGGCTACATTGGCGTCAAATCCCAAGGAAGCTGCGGCGATTTCTTCCACGTCCTCAGTTTCTTCAGAAGCCGTTTCCGAGGTGAAAGACGCCACATCCACGTCGAGGGCCGAACAGAGGGCGAGCAAGGTGTGGGCACAGCCTTCGGTGGAGCCGCAACTGCAATCAGCCGTCCAAGTGTTGCGCAGACCCGCGTAGCTCACGGCAAAACCTTCATCGAGCGTCTGAACAACAGCCTCCAAGCCCTTGAGTTCTCCTTTCACCATGTGGCGTTTAGAGATTTTAACACGAGCCTGGCTTTCTAGGGATACCCCTAGCCCTCCCCAGCGGTTGGCAAGGGAGTGAACGGCTTCAAGAACTTGGGAGCGGGGTGCAAATACATCCATCGTGGCGAGCCACACACACTCGCAAACGATTGCATTCCTGCAAGCCTAGCCTGTCTCTTTCGCACAGCTTCCCCGGTGTACCCCGCCGTACCCAGTGGCCCTGCCCAACGCAAACTCTCCGAAACGGTGGAAAACCCTCCTCGCGCAGAAATGGGATGGAGAGGGAAAATGCTGCTCCATTTTTCCGGAAAAATCTGGCTATCCGGAGGTAGGGTATGAGAAGCCTTTAAGCCATACATCACCCATGTCAGACCGCTCTCGATCCTCACAGGAAAGCTTTGAATTGTCGGAAGATGAGATTTCTCCCGAACATCTGGATTCTCAGGTTCAAAGAGCCCAGGAACAGATCATAGCGCTCAAGCGCCAGCAGGAACACATCGAGCGTCAAAAGCGCGAACTCGAGGACCTCAGCCGCCGTCAGGACCAACTTCAGGCGGGCCGAGCCGACATGATCGAAAAATTCACCCGTGCCCTGGTCGTCATCGAACGCGAGGAGTTCGAAACCCAGCGCCGGGCCGAAATGCTGCACAACGTCAGAGAAAGCTTCGGCCAGCATCTTCAATATTTTGAAGCCCTCGACCTTAAGGGCATCGACGGTCCCGACCTCACCCGGGAATTAACCCGGGCTTTGAGCGCCCTGGATGACGCCCGCACTGATTACACGCGTACCATTCCGCGAATTGCCGCCGCAGACACCGGCAACAGCGATTCGGCCGCAGACTTCGGGTACGCCAGCAATGGAGTCGGGCATCAGGACTTTATGTACTGGATGAAGGTCGGCTTTGCCTTCTCCTTACCTCTGATTGTTGTCGGCCTCCTTATTTTTGTCGCCCTCATTACCGGAAGCAATCGCTAGTCCACCGAGGATCTCACCATGATTTTCAGGACCAACAAACCCGCCTCGAAATCCAAAGCCTCCTCTGCCGAAACTCCTTTCGAGGCCCGTCGTCGGGCCCTCGGGGAACAGGAAGCCGCCCTCAAAGCTGCGACTGAAAAGCACAGGCGCTTCATCGAAGTGGCTCCCAAAATTGCGGCCGAACGACAGAAGGAACAGCGCGAAATTTTCCTAAAAAACGCGGCAAGAGCCGATCGAAAAAGCCCTCACGGAGCCGTCCAGCTGCCCGACAGCCGTTATCTGCACAACGAAGCCACTGTGGTTTCGCCCAGAACCAGAAGACGGGATCGGGAGAAAGGAAAGTGGGTATTTTTTCTGCTGGTAGCGCTGCTGGCTGTTGCCGCCTTCTGGGCTTGGCAGACTCTGGCGCACCCCGCATTTTAGTCCCTCTTGCCTTCGTTCTGTGGCCCTCAAAGGCACCATTACCAGCGAGGTTTGGACATTTGGCACTCTCGATCTGACCTTACAGCTGGACGTCGGCGGCAATCTGATTGCGGTGCTCCTGCCTGAGGAACCGCCAGAATCACTTTCCCGGGAGCAGCTCTGGGCCGCCTTAACCGCACTTGAGGCTTGTCCGGTGGCTTCGGGGAAAACATCCGAAGAAACGGCATTCCGCGCAGCGCTGAGTGCGATACCGGCCGGCCGAACACGCACCTACGGGGAAATCGCCCGCGAACTAGGCACCTCCCCCAGGGCAATTGGGAGTTGGTGCGCCTCCAATCGTCTGCTCCTTCGGATCCCCTGTCATCGGGTCATCGCCGCCACGGGGCTGAGTGGTTTCCGGGCCGGTCTTGCATGGAAGCGGCGCCTTTTGGATCTGGAATCTTAAGCGGTTCCCCGAATCCCTACGGAGAATGCGGCGCCGACCTTTGGTTTGAAGCCCTTTTGGCGTACAGTGAATGGCCAATGTCGCGTATTCACCTGCTCTCCGAAGAAGTAGCCAGCCAAGTTGCCGCTGGCGAAGTTGTTGAACGGCCAGCGGCTGTCGTGAAAGAACTGGTCGAGAACTCCATCGACGCCCATTCCACCCGCATCGAGGTGCTGACTCGCCGCGGCGGCATTTCCCTCATTCAAGTCACCGACAATGGCATAGGAATGGATCGCGATGACGCCTTGCTCTGCCTGGAACGCCACGCTACGAGCAAAATTCGCTCCGGCCACGATCTGGCGGCGATTCATACGCTCGGTTTTCGTGGGGAAGCCCTGCCCAGCATCGCCTCGGTGTCCCACTTTAGGCTATCCACCCGCGAACACAATGCCCTGGCAGGGACGGAGATTCTCGTTAATGCCGGTAGAATCGAAACGGTCCGGGACGGAGGCGACGCCCCTGGAACTCAAATCGAGGTCCGCTCGCTGTTTTACAACCTTCCGGCCCGCCGAAAATTCCTGCGTACCGAAGCCACCGAGTCCAGTCACGTCGAACATCAACTCCAGCTGCTTTCGATTGCCCATCCCGAGATCAGTTTTGTGCATCTGCTCGACGACCGGATTTCCTTTCAGCTCGCCGCCGCGCCGTCCCTTCTGGACCGGATCCGGGATCTGACCGGTCCGGGGCTAACCAATGAATTACTGGAGATCCCGCCCCTGGAAACCGGGGGAACCCGGATCTGGGGTTACGTAGGGCGAATCGGAGTGAGCCGCTCGACCCGCCAGCAACAACATTGTTTCTTAAACGGACGCGCCGTTGAAAACATCAGTCTCTCGCAAGGAATCCGCGAGGGCTACCATACCGCCCTGATGAAGGGGCAGTACCCGGTGACCTATCTTTTTATCCAAATGGATCCCGCTGCGGTGGATGTAAACGTACATCCCGCCAAACGGGAGGTACGCTTTCGGTCGCCCTCCGAAATCAGAGAAGCGGTCAGGGAAGCCGTCAGCCGGGCTCTGGAAAGTAACCGTTCTGAATGGAGCGCCGCTTTCCGTCCGGCTCTGGGTCCTGAGGAACCCAGCAGACCCACCCGAGCCCCTCAAGATCACCCCTCGCTTCTGCCGCCTGAGCAGGAACGGGCCCGTCTTCAAATCCCCGTTCCAGCCCCCGCCAAGGCCGATTCGGACCCCGTGACCAGCACGGAGCGGCCTGTTCGACAGCCCGAACCGCTCACGCCCACCGTGCCGATTCCGATCCCTATTCCGGAACCGACGCCCCCGGTTAAAGAGACATTTCGGTTTCTGGGGGTGCTGGGCAAACTGTACGTACTGATGGAAAACTCCAGCGGCCTGGTGCTCGTAGACCAGCATGCGGCTCACGAACGGATCCTATTCGAAGAAATGCAAAAGCGGATGACCACTCAGGGTGTCCCCTCCCAGCGTCTACTCCTTCCCATTACCCTCCAGCTAGGCCCCAAGGACGCCGACTGGATCCACCGCAACTTCGAGTTACTCGAAAAAGCAGGCATTGGACTCGAGCCGTTCGGCGCCGCTACCTACAAAATCGACGCCCTGCCCACCTTCGTTAAAACGGACGATCCAGCCCAGTTGCTACACGACATTATCGACGAACTTCGCGATACAAACGCCAGCAGCGCCAAACTGCGCATGGGCGAAGACATGATCGCTAAAACCGTATGTCGGCATGCGGTAAAAGCGAATGATACCCTGAGGGAACCCGAATTGGCCCGACTCATCGAAGACCTTCTAGCCTGCGATCTCCCCTACTGCTGTCCCCATGGCCGCCCGACGATGATCCAGGTGAGTTATCTCGAACTTGAAAAAAAATTCGGGCGGAAGGCGTAAGCAAATTCGAATCCTATTTAATAGCGCCACGCTCTCCGGGGCTGAGCCCTTCGCCTCCGAACCCTCGTTTTCGTGCACTCCACTCCCGCCATCCTGCTGCGCAAGTTCCGGCTCACGGAGACCAGCCTGATTGTCTCCTGGTTAACGCCGGAATTTGGACTGATCAAAACCGTCGCCAAAGGGGCCTTGCGCCCTAAGAGCCGTCTTACCGCGGTGCTGGATCTTTTCCATAGTTGCGAAATCCAGTTCCAACAGGCTCGCTCCGGAGACCTGCACGCCCTGCGTGAAGCCACCTTACGGGAGAGTTTCCCCGGGATCCGCTCTGACTATCCCCGAATTGCTCTGGCCGCCTATGCCGTGGAGTTGCTGGAAAAGGCGGCGGAAAAAGAAACCCCCGTGCCTGAATTGTTCGATCTGCTGGAGCGAGCGTTCCGCCATCTGGATCGCGAAGCAGCCTCCCGCCGGGCTATGCTCCATTTTGAATCCGAACTCGCTCGTCTGCTGGGGATCGCTTCACCCCATTTTTCAGCCGAACACGCCCTGGAAAGAGTGCTCCACAGGCTGCCCACCAGCCGCGCCGATCTCCTGGCGCGGCTGATCGCACCGGCTTAGTAAACGTCTTTCTTGTACCGCTTGGATTTCTTGAGCGCTTCGACGTAAGCCGCAGCGTCCTCCGCGGAACACCCACTCTCGCGGGCCACAATGGCGTGTAACTCCGCGTCCACATCCTTGGCCATCCGCTCGCCGTCGCCGCAGATAAAGAAATGCGCTCCGGCTTCGAGCCATGCGTAGAGTTCGGCGGAGGCTTCGCGCATTTTATGCTGCACGTAAATCTTCTCCGGCTGGTCCCGGGAGAAGGCAACATCCAGACGCGTCAATACCCCGGCCTTCTGGAGGGCCAGCAATTCCTCTTCGTATAAAAAGTCGGAAGCGCGCCGCTGCTCACCAAAGAACAACCAGTTTTTCCCGCCGCCTCCCGTCGCCTTACGCTCCTGCAGAAACGAACGGAATGGAGCCACCCCGGTTCCCGGTCCGACCATGATTACCGGAGTCGCCAAGTCTTCGGGCAACCGGAAGTGCTTGGCGGTGTGTACAAACACAGGAACGGGCACACCTTCGCCCGTGCGGTCTGCAAAGAAGGTCGAAGCGACTCCCTTGCGCTGCCGTCCAAACGACTGGTAACGGACGGTGGCAATGGTCAAATGAACGGCCTCTCCAACGGCCTTCTGACTGGAGGCGATCGAATAGAGGCGCGGCTGGAGTTTACGCATGCACTTCGCAAATTCTTCGGCCGTCCAGGCTAGGCTCGGGTGCGCCAGAAGCAAATCGATGACTTCGCGCCCCCAGAGGTAACTTTCGAGTTCCTTTTTGCGGGTTGGATCTGAGGTCAGCGCGGCGATGTCGGCCACTGCGTCACCGGCCTTGAGAACTAGGGCGGCTAGAAATTCCTTGGACGGAACGGTGATCACGAAATCTTTCCAAAGCGCGTTGCGGAGCGGTTTTTGGACACCATCCGATCCGAGCACGAGCTCATCCCCACTGGCTTTAATGGCCCGAAGGATTTCATCCACCAAAGCCGGATCATTGGTGGGAAAAACCCCCAAGGAATCACCGACCTCATAGATCAGGCCGGATCCAGCCAAGGAAATTTCATGATGGCAGGTTTCCTTTTCGGAAGCACCACCACTGAGACGACGGTTGACGGTATGAGCGGCAGGGAACGGGTTTTTACGCGAATAAAGAGAGGCGGGATCCGTGGACATAAGGGGGCACAATATCCAGTGAGAGGCGTTACGATCAAGCCGCCCCAGACACGGGGCTGAATTTTCCTCCAATTATTCCCGAATCGTTCAGCCGCCTTCCACTCCCATCCGTAGTCACAGACAGGGAGTCAGGAGACGGCGGGTGGAGACACACAGCGCCGAAGGACACCGGAACGGAGGGGGGCGCTTTGAGGACGGTGGAAGGGAGTCAAGGCGCCAAGAGGCGCTCAAAACAATCTTTGGAGAACGAGATATAAAAACAACGGATAAAAAATGAATACCTTAGCCAAATCCAACCAATGGAACCCATATCAACTGGACCGCTCGGACCTATTTCGGGAGTTGGAAACCATCGAGCAACGACTAGAATCCCTGATGGGCCGCAGTCTCACGCCCTGGGAGATGGAATCCACGCTCAGCCAGCGCGTTTGGTCCCCGGTGGTGGACATCAGTGAGAATGAGCAGGAGTACGTAGTCAAAGCCGAGCTGCCGCAAATTCCAAAGGAAGATGTCAAAGTGAGTGTGCGCAACGGAGTGCTGGAAATTTCCGGGGAACGCAAAAGCGAAAGCGAGCAGAAGGGCCAGCAGTTCTGCCGGGTAGAGCGCGCCTATGGGACGTTTTTGCGCTCGTTTACGCTGCCACCCGGAGCAGAATCGCAAAAGGCGCAAGCAAATCTGCGAGAAGGAGTTTTAACAGTCAAGATTACCAAAAACCCTCAGGCCGCGCCAAAGGCTTTGGAGGTAAAAATCTCCTGATCGAGTAGACCGCGGGAGTCTCCGGAAACGATAAAAATACGGGGAGGGTTACCGGCGAAAACAGGGGGGAGGCGGCTTCCTGCGGCGGGGGTGCAGTCAGGGCTTCACGGAGCCAACGACGGCATGCGCCGTTGGATTACCGCCCCTCCCCTACACGGCCGAGGGTCCGACGACGCTCCATTTCTTCCAACAGCGAGGCGAGCAGCAAAAGGACAACCGCGACACAAATACAGCTGTCCGCGACGTTAAAAGCGGGCCACGGGTTGGCCGGGGGAAACCCAAGGTCAAAAAGGAGAAAATCAACCACGTAACCGTGAACGAGACGGTCGGTAACATTTCCCAAAATCCCGGACAGCAGCAGCAACAGGGCGGCATAGTTGAGCCGGCCTGGGAAGATCCGGCGCGCCATCGCCCACAGAAGGCCCACAAACGCGACTAAAGAAATCCCAATGAAGAACTTATTGCTGTCCTGGAGCACGCCAAAAGCCGCCCCGGTGTTACTAAAATGCACCCAATCGAAGCGACCCGGGAGGATTGGGAGATGCTCGCCCAGCGGCACGTGCTGCACCGTCCAAAGCTTCGTGGCCTGGTCCAGCGCGTACAACGCCGACACCGTCAAGGCCGGCAACCACCAACCAAAGCCGCTTGGACGCGAGGGTAGGGAAACCGGTTCGGGAGCTTGGGCAAGGTCACTCATGAGAGTTATGCGAGCGATCCGAGTACGGACTCACAACGATCGCACAAGTCGGGATGGGCTGGCGAATGTCCCACGGAGGGTTTGTGCCGCCAGCAACGTCCACAGCGGGCATTCGGGTTACGGGTTAAGTGGGCCACAGTTTGCACTCCCTTTTTCACACGCAACTGACTTAAGATAAGGACCTCTTCCAATTCACCCTGAACCTGTTCGGCGGATTGCAACAGAGCGTCATCCGCAATTTCGAGTTCGATGTCGGCTTCGAGCGCATTTCCGATGAGTTTTTGCTGCCGGGCAGGCTCGACAGCCTGGGCCACCACGGCGCGCAACTGAAGCCACTGTTCGAAACGCTGTTCCAAAGCTTCATCGCGAAGAGCGAAATCCGGTTCCGGGAATAGCTCCATGTGGATGGATTTGGGATGTCCCGAAAATTCCCAGGCTTCGTCTGCGGTATATGCCAAGATGGGACTCAGAAGACGGCATACGGCGTCAAAAACCCGAGACATGACAACCTGAGTCGCACGACGTCGAGGTGCATCCACGGCGTCGCAGTAGAGCCGATCCTTGGTAATATCAACGTAGAGCGAAGAGAGATCGACGGTGCAGAACTGATTCAAGGTCTGAAACACCCTCCGGAAA
Source organism: Akkermansia muciniphila (assembly GCA_945883955.1). Classification (GTDB taxonomy): domain Bacteria; phylum Verrucomicrobiota; class Verrucomicrobiia; order Chthoniobacterales; family Chthoniobacteraceae; genus Chth-196. Next base: position 6,040 of record CAMCYN010000009.1, on the reverse strand, counting down.
TCATAGACCGCATAAGCGTCGCAACACGTGGCAATCACTCCCTGCAAGCGGCTCAAAACCCAACGATCCACGGTGGTCGCCCCCTCCAGGGAGGTTGTTCCGGCCGGCAAATCATGAAAATTTGCCAGAAGGATCCGCAGTACGTTCCGGAACTGACGGTAGGCATCGGTAAGAAGCGCAAAGCTTTCCTCCGAAAACGGCACTTCATGGGTGAATTCCACACTGGAGGCCCACAACCGAACGATGTCCGCACCGTATTTGTTCACAAAATGGGCCGCATCCATCGGCTTCACATACGTACCTTGAGCCGATTTGGAGACCTTCTTGCGGGTGTCTTTATCCACGACAAAACCGTGGGTGATCACCGTCCGATAAGGCGCTTCGCCACGGAGGGCCACAGAAGTCATGAGAGAGGATTGAAACCAGCCGCGATGCTGGTCGGTAGCCTCAATATAAACGTCCGCTGGGAAATGAAGATCCGGATGCCTACGGAGAACGGCTTCATGCGAAACGCCGGAATCAATCCACACGTCGAGCGTGTCGTTCCGGCGTGTTGTTCCAGCCGGCAACCCAAGTTGCTGGACCCACCAGGCATCGTCCTGTTCAAACCAAAGGTTTGTCCCACGAGCCTCGACAAGATCCGCCACTTTGCGCGCAAGATCCGCCTCCAGAACCACCTTACCGGCAGGATCGTAAAACACCGGAATCGGTACGCCCCAAGACCGCTGGCGGGAAATACACCAGTCAGGCCGCGACTCCACAGTCCCGGCAATTCGGTTTTGGCCCCAGTGCGGAAGCCATTCCACGCCCTCAATTGCCTTCAAAGCTTCCGCCCGAATAGCATCCACACGGATGAAAAACTGCTCCACAGCCCGGAAAACGATCGGCGTTTTTGAGCGCCAGCAGTGCGGGTAACTGTGCTGGTAAACCTGTTCGCCCAAAAGGGAGCCGTTTTCTTTCAGGTGAGCGATCACCTCTTTATTGGCATCAAACACGTATTGTCCGGCCCAAACCGGCACGCCCACTTCTTCGGTAAAACGTCCGTGTTCGTCTACCGGAGACAGAATCGGCAAACCGTTCTGCACACCTGCGAGATAATCGTCCGAACCGTGACCCGGAGCGATGTGTACCTGTCCCGTACCGCTATCGGTTGTAACAAAATCTGCGGTGATGATCCGCGATCTCCTAGCAAGGAACGGGTGCTGAGCTTCGCTTCCAGCCAGTTGTTCCCCGGTAAAGAAAAAGTCGAGCGCTTCCACGGCGGTCGGGACGGAGGTCTGGGTCGCGGCGGCGAAGGCTCCGAGCAGCTTTTCGGCGATAACTAAAACCCGTTCCCGCCCCGCCACGGTCATGCGGCGCACGACATAGTGCTCCCTGGGATGCACCGCGATTGCGACATTTGCCGGGAGCGTCCAAGGGGTCGTCGTCCAGATTACCATACTGGCCTGGCTGGCAAGCACTCCCGAGACGATTGGAAACTCGACAAAAATGGCCGGATCTTCCCGGTCCGCATACTCCACCTCGGCCTCGGCTAGAGCGGTTTGAGCGCCAGTACTCCAATAAACCGGCTTCAAACTCTGATAAACAAGCCCCTTTTCCACCAGACCCGCAAAAGAGCGCAAAATATCCGCTTCGTAGCCAGGAGCTAACGTCAGGTAGGGATTTTCCCACTCAGCAAGCACTCCCAGCCGCTTGAACTGACCACGCTGAATATCGACGTACTTCCGGGCATACTCCTCGGAACGACGCCGGATCTCTGCGGGATGTAATCCCCGGGATTCCTTGACCACCTTAAATTCGATGGGAAGACCGTGGGTGTCCCATCCGGGAACAAAGGGTGCCCGAAACCCGGCCATGCTGCGGGATTTGACGATAAAATCTTTGAGAATCTTGTTCAGCGCAGTCCCCATGTGCACATCGCCGTTGGCGAAGGGCGGGCCGTCGTGAAGCACAAAGGCAGGAGATCCCACGCGGGTTTCCAGAATACGATGGTAAAGCCCCTCCTTTTCCCATTTTGCCAGGCGTTCCGGCTCGCGTTTTACGAGATCCGCCTTCATCGGGAACTCAGTCTTGGGGAGAAGCAGCGTATCTTTGTAATTGAGGCTCATAACAGATGGCGGGTGACGGGAGCCGGCGACGTTAGTGCCCGCCCTTAACCCGGTCAATCGGTGCGCGCAGTGAAAACTCAGCTTTTAGCCGACCGTCCCCAATGCGGAAGCCAGCCACCACGCCCCGACTATCCCCCCAATTGCAAGGCATCCACAAAGGGTTTGCCCGAACTGGCCAGCACTTTCCCTGGGACGCCAAAAGCCGCCCAGAAGCCCCAGCGGAAGCCCCATCAAAAAGCCCCAGAAATGAGCCAATACATCCACGTGACGATCCTCTTGCCCGCCTGTCCCGAGATACGCAAGCAAAGCCAGGCCAGCTCCTAAGGGCAATACCCAGCGCCACCACGAATATCCCCTCGAGTGCGCCAGCGCCGCCGTCAGCGCATCTCCCGAAAGAAGTCCCAGCGCCCCGAATACCGCCGTCGAAGCGCCCAAGCTTCGGTGAACCTCGTGCATATACAACCAGGCATTACACAAGTTTCCGAGAGCGCCGGATAACAAGACAAACAGCCAGGTGACGCCCTGACCAAACCGCGGGATGAGGAGGCCCGCAAAGAGCAGTCCGCTGCCGAGATTGGCCAGTACATGGGGCACATCTCCATGCAAAGTCAGGGCTGTCACCGCCCGCCACCATTCACCCCCGGAAATAACCGCATTAGACACAAGGATTCCCCTGCCTTCCCAATCCGGGCTTCGCTCCGCCTGAAGCACACTGAGCATCAACATCCCCCAAGCTACCACAGAGAGCGACCAAAACCGAACGCGCTCAAGAACAGGCTCAGGGTTTGGGCTCGGAACATTCTGAGGCGCTTCAGCAAAATACGCTCGCAATTCCGAGGACGCCTCAGGCTTTTGATGAGGCTCGACGCACAGCAGCCATTCGTCTCCGTTGCGCACGATCGAATACACAATCCCCTTGGCCGCAAGCACCAGGGCACACTCCCGAGCCACCGCCAGAGTTGCACAATGGGCGACATCCACCAGCTCTGCGTCCGGGTCAAAGGGCGAAACTTCCACGCCGTCGCTCTTAACACATCCGGGCGAGGAGCAAACGGCCATCTTTCGCGGAGCATCTCCTTAGACTCACCGCCGGTTTCGGAACTGCTCTTTAACACCGGCATTGAATCCAGCAACAGTTCAGGTTTTGTGTGACAACAAATGAAGATCTACCGCTACCGCTCACCGGAAGGCCGGATTGGATACGCCTGGGAATCGTCCGAAGGTTTGCTCGAACTGAATCTTCACGGGCAGAACCTCTGGGACGGTTTTGCAAAGTCTGACGAACCGGCCGCGGTAGCCGCAATCCTGGCTCCCGTTGCCCCGCGCACTATCCTTTGTATCGGTCTCAACTACCGAAAACATGCCGAAGAAACAGGGGCGTCCCTGCCGTCGTATCCCGTTCTTTTTATGAAAAATCCGGCGGCGGTGCAGGATCCCGGCCTCCCGATTGAGATTCCAACCTGGCTGAGCTCGCACAAGGTAGATTACGAAGCCGAACTGGCTGTCGTGATCGGGAAATCATGCAGGAACGTGTTCAAGGAAAATGCCCTCGAGCACGTCCTTGGCTACACGGCAGCAAACGATGTCAGTGCCCGGGATTGGCAAAAGGAAGGCGGAAGCCAGTGGTGCCGAGGCAAGGGTTTTGACACCTTCTGCCCGCTGGGCCCCTGCCTTGTAACTCCAGAGAGCCTGCCGGCCCCGAACACACTCCGGATTCAAGCTATTCTCAACGGAGAGGCCCTCCAGGACTCCAATACCGCTGACATGATCTTTTCCGTGGCGACGATCATCGAGTTTTTGAGTGCCAGCACCACGATCTTACCCGGCACGGTCATCTTAACCGGCACGCCTTCCGGCGTCGGTATGGCGCGCAAACCTCCGCGATTCTTAGCGCCCGGAGATTCCATCAGTATCCAGATTGAAGGAATTGGGACTCTCACCAACCCTGTAGAGCAGGAAAAAGGACCAATCGGCCCTTGGGGAGCGAATCCTTTGTCCTCCGTGAAGTCTGCCGCTTGACATTCCTATGAGACTCCATTTTGCTCTCCCTCCCGTTTTACTCGGGATCCTTCAACAAATTTTTGTCCCTTTTTTGTCATGGCTACCACGGAAGTAATTCTCACCGAAAAGATTGAAACCCTCGGCGCCGAAGCGGACGTCGTAAGAGTGCGTCCTGGTTACGCACGTAATTTCCTCATCCCCACAGGAAAGGCTCTCGAAGTGACGCCTATCACGCTGCGTCGCGTCAACCTGCTGAAGGCGAAACGCGCGGAACGTGAAGCCAGCGAGCTCAACGAAGCAGAAGAACTCTCCCGCCGCATCGGCAAGCTGAAGATCCAGCTCGAACTCGAAACTGGAGAAACTGGCAAGGCGTTCGGCTCGATCACAGCCGCCGATATCGTCGCTCGCCTCAAATCGGAATTGGGCGGCAAGATCGAAATCGATCGTCATCGCGTTCAGTTGGAGCGTCCGCTCAAGGAAAGTGGATCGCACGAGATTCTCATCAAATTACACGCAGACGTGACAGCGAAGCTGAACCTTACAGTGAAAGCCAAGGGTTCGGAAGGAAAAGCCGAAGGTGCCGACTCGAACGAAGGTGGCGACGAGGAACGCGCTGCGGGCGTTTTCAAGGGTAAAGTAAAAGCCAAACACTCCAAGTAACTCGCATTTCAGACGGCGTCTATCGTCCGCCTGTGATTGAGTAAAACCCAAAAGGGGGCGGATTAATTTCCGCCCCCTTTCTTTATGTCTCAAGACACCTACAAACAACGCCCTCGGATCAATCGGAACGGCAACAAGGTGGATCTTCACGGCAAAGCGGAGCATCAACCGGATCCGCATCGGTCCCTGCCCCAATCGCCCGAGGCGGAACTTGGCGTTCTCTCCAGCTACCTGCTATCGCCCAGGGAAGTTGGAGCCTACTGTGCGGAAAAACGCCTTACGGGCAGACAGTTCCACGTCCCGGCGCATTCCCTACTCTTCGAGACCCTCGAGGAGATGTGGAATAAAAACCTGCCCGTGGATTTTATCACGATCACGCAGCTTATGCGTGATCGTCAGCAGCTCGATCAAATCGGTGGGCCCGCTTTTATCACCCATCTTTTTACCTATCTGCCTACGGCGGCCAATGTCGGGTATTACCTCGATTCCCTGGTTGAAAAACACACGCTCCGGGAGGTTATCCGAGTCTGCACCGAATACGCCGCCCGAAGTTACGAGGAACAAGGAGCCGTTCAAACTTTGCTCGATGAGGTAGAAACCCGCATTTTCGAAATTGCCAAAGGGCAGTTCCAAGAAAACACCTTCGATATGAAGAAGGAGGTCATGGGCGCCATCACCTCCATCCAAGATCTCTACGAACGGCGGGGCGGCATTTCCGGACTACCCACCGGGTTCGAAGACTTCGACAAAATGACCGACGGCCTGCACGGCGCCGAAATGATCGTCATTGCAGCGCGTCCCTCCATGGGGAAAACGGCGTTCGCCATGAACATTGCCGAGCACGTCGCCCTTCAGGAAAAAAAGGCGGTCGCCGTCTTCTCTCTAGAAATGAGCTCGGGCCAGCTTGTACAGCGTCTGCTGTGTTCGCGGGCCAAAGTGAACCTGGGCAAAGTACGTCAGGGGTTTCTGTCCGATCGGGATTTCCCGTCGTTAACGGCCGCCGCGTCCGAACTCGCTTCAAGCAAGATGTTCATTGATGACACGCCGGGGCTGAGCATTTTGGAGCTTCGGGCCAAGGCGCGTCGCATGAAGAGCCAGCATGACATTGCGGCCATCTTCATCGACTACCTTCAGTTGCTCCGCTCCACAACCCGCCGGGCTCAGGATAACCGTCAGCTCGAAATTGCGGAAATCTCCAGCGGCCTCAAAGCACTCGCCAAGGAATTAAACATCCCGATTGTCGTGCTCGCACAGCTCAACCGTAATCCAGA
>CAMCYN010000008.1 GCA_945883955.1 Akkermansia muciniphila | reverse complement strand
AGAGGCTACTTTTTTGCAGGGTTCCAGGCAGTTAACCTTGGAAGGGTTGCGCAGCGGGGAGGGGTATTTTCGGCCGGATGGCAAAGCGCTGCTTTTCCAGAGTGAACGCGAGGCGACCAACCCGTTTTACCAGATCTATTCCCTGGATCTTCAAAGTGGCGACACGCGCCGTGTTTCGCCCGGGATCGGCAAGACCACGTGTGCATTTTTCCAGCCGGGTACGGCCCGGGTGCTGTATTCGTCCACGCACGAGGATCCCGAGGCGACCCGCAAACAGCAGGAGGAACTGGCGTTTCGCGCTTCGGGAAAAACACGGCGTTACAGTTGGGATTACGATCCGCAGTACGAGATTTATTCGGCCAATGCCGACGGCACCGAGGTCAGGCGGTTGACCCATTCGCCCGGCTATGACGCCGAGGCGTCTTATTCACCCGATGGCAAACTGATTGTTTTTTCCTCCACCCGAGGAGCCTATCCGCTCGAAAATCTTTCGGCTGAAGACCGGGCCCGATTTGAAAAAGACCCGGCCTATTCTGCCGATCTTTATGTGATGAATGCCGATGGGTCGGATGTGCGCCAGATCACCAAGGCGCCAGGGTACGATGGCGGCCCGTTTTTTTCCCCGGATGGGCAGCGGATCGTGTGGCGTCGGTTTGATTCATCCGGGATGAATGCGGACCTGTTTAGCGTGAAGGTGGATGGATCCGACGTTCAACGGCTAACTGACTTTGGGTGTATGTCCTGGGCGCCTTATTACCATCCCGGCGGGGAGTATGTGGTTTTTACGGCCAACAAATTGGGGTTCGAGAACTTTGAACTCTTTATCGTGGATACGGCCGGCAAAAAGGAGCCGCTCCGGGTCACGTATACGGACGGCTTTGACGGTCTGCCGGTGTTTTCTCCGGACGGAACGCGGCTCTGCTGGACGTCGAACCGGGGCAGTGAAAAGAAGTCCCAGCTATTTCTCGGCCAATGGAACCATGCGGCGGCTTTGAGTTCGCTGGCGGCAGCGCCTGAGCGGAAAGCTCCGGCACTGGCTTTGAAGGAACCAGCGAGGGCTTCGGGCGAGGGCTCCGAGCCAAAGGGGGCGGCGGTTGTGGAAAAGGTGGTGCTGGGGGCGAGCGGTTTTTCGGCGGCAATACAGGCGGTGGATATAAAGGCCGAGGTGGAATGGCTGGCGTCGCCGGCGAGGGAAGGACGTCGGACGGGCAGTGCGGGTGCGTTGGCTTCGTCGGAATGGCTGGCCAAATACTTAAAGGAAAGCGGCGTGGAGAGCCTGTCTGGGGAGTATTTTCAGGCGTTTGAGTATCCGGCGGGTGAGGCGCTGGTGGCGGAGCACAATCAACTGACGCTCAAACGGAAGGGCCAGGAGAGGGTGTATGAGCTGGATCGTGATTTTCGACCTTTGGCGTTTAGCGATTCTGGGACGGCGGAGGGGGAGGTGGTGTTTGCCGGATACGGGCTTTCGGTGCCGGAAGGGAATGGCGGGTTGCGTTACAACTCGTATGACGGGCTGGATGTGAAGGACAAGGTGGTGTTGCTGTTGCGGTATGTGCCCGAGGGCGTGGATGCGACGAGGCGTGCGCAGCTCAATCGGTATGCCGGGTTGCGTTATAAGGTGATGCTGGCCAGGGAGCGGGGGGCGAAGGCTGTGCTGGTGGTTAGTGGGCCCAATTCCCCTCAGACTGGAGAATTACTGGGATTTTCTTCCGATAACACGGTGGCCGATTCCGGGATTGTGGCTCATTCGGTGAATACGGCTGTGGCGGAGGCACTGCTGGCCGGATCCGGCAAGTCGCTCAAGGAGGTGCAGTCGGCGTTGGATAATGAAAACCCGCATGAACCCGGGGGGTTTGCGCTTGCTGGGGTCCAGGTGCGGCTGGAGGCCGGGGTGGAGCATCGCAAAGGAAAGGATCGGAATGTGCTGGCGGCGATTCCTCCCGGTCCGGGAGGGAAGGACGAATGGATTGTCGTGGGGGCGCACTACGATCATTTAGGCAAAGGGACGGGCTCCAATTCCATGGCCCGGGCCGGGGAAGAGCAGGGAATCCACTACGGAGCAGACGACAATGCTTCGGGCACGGCGGTAGTAATGGAGTTGGCGGCGGCGTTGGCGGAGGAAAGGAAGCAGCATCCGGAGCGATTCAAGCGCGGGGTGCTGCTGGGGTTTTGGTCGGGGGAGGAGATGGGGTTGATTGGCTCGGCCGGGTTTTGTGAAAAGCCGCCGGTGGAGTTAGGCAAATGTGTGGCGTACGTGAATTTCGACATGGTTGGCCGGCTTCGGGACAACAAGTTGATTTTACAAGGGGTAGGTTCGTCCAAGACCTGGCGTCGTTTGATTGAGCGTCGGAACGTGTCCGCCGGGTTTAACCTCGTCTTGCACGAGGATCCGTATTTGCCGACGGATACGACGAGTTTTTATCCCAAGCGGATTCCGGTGCTGAATTTCTTTACCGGGTCGCATGAAGATTATCATCGGCCCAGTGATACGCCCGAAAAGTTGGATTATACGGGCCTGGAGCGGATTGCCGGATTTGCTTCGGCACTGGTGGGGGACTTGGTGGAGGCTGCGGAGCGTCCGGATTTTGCGCGGGTGGAACGGAGTGCGCAGCAGGAGAGTGGATCGAGGGAAACGTTGCGCGCGTATATCGGATCGATTCCCGACTATTCCACGGAGGTGGCAGGCGTGAAGCTTTCGGGGGTGCGAGGTGGCAGTCCGGCCGAAAAAGGAGGGATTCAGGGGGGGGATGTGATCGTGGAGTTCGGAGCGCAGAAGGTGAAAAACATCTATGATTACACGTACGCACTGGACGCCGTGAAGATCGGCCAGGTGGTGAATGTGGTGGTGCTTCGGGACGGGAACCGGGTAGATTTAAAGGTGACTCCCGAAGCGCGGAAATAGGCGAGTGTTTGGGGAGGGCGCGGGAGGCGAAGTGGCCCGCGCTCTTACAGGTCTTTGCGGCGGTAAAAAACAGGCTGCACCGCTTGAACACTGGAATAGGTGCCGAGGAGATCCTTCATGCGCATCAGGGTCCAAGGGATGGCGTAATTGATGCCGTTTTTTGTAAAAACGAGATCATCGGCAACATAGACAGCCGAGTGTGTGACGTGTCCCTTGGTCGTCATTAGTAGAACCAGATCCCCGTAGATGCTGGGTTTTGCCACCTGATAATAATTTTCGACGACCACCTGGGAGGCCACGTTGACGTCCGAAAGACGGTCGTCAGGTTTGAGGTTGAAAAAGTTTAAAGCGGTCCAGTGACAGTCCGGAGGCTTTTGATCGGAGGAGGGAGGCAGGGCGGTCGTAAACAGACGTTCCCGGGCGAGTGGTGGGAGGAAGTTCAGGAGGCTGAGAGCGCCGCCATGGGGGAGGCGTTGTTCTGCTTCCAGGAGGGGCTTGAGATCCTTTGCGCGGACTCCGGGAACTGGGTGAGCCCAATAGCCGACGAGTTTGTCGATGTCCGAATTGGAGCGGATCAGGAGACGGGCGATGACGGCTTTTTGTCCGGTGAAGCTTTGGTAAAAATCCAGGCGGGCTTCTTCTGTGGGGATCTGTTGGTAGGCGACTTCGATGTCACTGAAGTAAAAGAAGCCGTTTCTTGGATACATTAAGCGCCTGACCAACGCTGTGAGCTCCAACAGATGGCGTTTATCGCCGATAAAAAGTTGGCTTGGGTCGCCGTCGGGAATGAAAAACGGGGCGGCGTGGAGGCGGTTGGCTGGGTTTTCGGACAGGGTGAGATAGAGGCGTTCGCGGACTTCGGGAGCCAGAGAGAGGATCAATGGGCCGTCTCCCTGGAGCACCAGGCCATTTTCCTCCATGGACACCTTTTCCGGAGCCAATGCGACAGTCGCCTGGCTTTCGGTAAGGCCGGACTGGAGCAGGAGAGTGCGAATTTCGGAGAGCGACCGGGTTTGAAAATGCCAGAGGGGATTGCGGGGAGTAATTTCCTCGAAAGCCGCATATTCTTTGGGTTGTTCGATGCGGATGTCATAGGTCAACAAATCGCCCCAAGGTCCGGATTGGGTTTTTGGAGCCGACCCGCTAATCTGGCTCATCCGGTTTTCCTCAATACGCCGGGTGATCCAGGTGGTAGTTGCGACCAGGGAAATACTGTAAATGATTCCCAAGGTGAGCTTAAGGAGCCTGCGATTTTTTCTGGGTGGCGGCTGGGGATCAGAGGTCGGGACGCTCAAGGACAGGATAAAAGGAGAGGGATGATGCAAGAACAGGCGACGACAAGAATCTACTGCTGAAGAAGGGACTTCTCAAAAAATCTTTGGGAAACTCGCAAGAGGAAAGCATCAACAATACGCGGAGGCTGACCGGGAGAGAAGCGCTTGGCGGACCGGGAAGAGTTTGCGGACCGGGGAGACTACTGGCGGTGAGGGAGGGATTCGAACCCTCGGTACCCTTTAGAGGTACGGCGCTTTAGCAAAGCGCTGCTTTCGACCACTCAGCCACCTCACCTGCAGTAGGGGGGGAATATCGGCGTGATTGTACCCAACCGTCAATCGGGAAACGAAAGGGAGCGGAATCCTTTTTCCCCCGGCAGTTATAATCGCACCACGGCTGCGGTAGCCAATTCCTGCCTGGGTTGGACGTAATATCTCGGGAGCATGTTCGGGTTGACGGCATTGAAAATTACGCCCTCCATTGGTGCTCCGGCATCGGAGAGGAGATGGAGAGCGCGAAGCAGACTGTTTTTTGGGGTGACCCCGTAGCGGACGACCGTACAGACGGCATCGACGGCAGAGGACAGAAGGATGGCGTCACTGACGAGTAAAACGGGGGCGCAATCGATAATGATGCAGTCGTAAAGTTCGCGGGATAGGGTCAATAACGTTTCTATGCCGGTCAGGGTGAGCAGTTCGGAGGCATCGGATTGGACGATTCCGGCGGGAAGCAGATCGAGTCCGGCAGTTTTGGTGGGGTGAATTGCGGAGGTGAGTGAAATCTCCTGCTGCAGGACCTCGATTAAGCCGGGCAGTTGATCGTCTCCGAGGAGATGTTTGGCCAAGAACGGGCGTCTGAGATCGGCGTCAATGAGGAGCGTTCGGACGCCCTGACGGGCCAGGGTGAGGGCGTACCCGGCGGAGCAGAAGCTTTTGCCTTCACCGGGAAGGGCGCTGGTGAAGAGGAAGCAGTTCTTTCCGTTTCTGCGGGCATTCATGTGGAGGGCAGTGCGGAGCGAACGGAAAGCCTCCAAAGTGAGGAGCTGAGATTGGAGCGCCAATTTGGAGAGGGGCTGTTCCATATGCTGGCCACTTTGTTTGGGAATGGATGCCAGGACAGGGAGTCCTGTGGCATTTTCGATTTCTTCTATCGAGCGCCAGGAAGAGTTCAGAAAATAGCCGCCAAAAACCAGTGCGCCCCCGGCCAGAAGCCCTCCCACTAGCCCGATGGCTAACAGGCGGGTTTTTTTGTGCCGGTCGGGACTCAGCGGCAGTGAGGCAGCCTCAAGAATACGCGCGTTTTGGGCTGCGATACCGCGTTCGACGTCGGTTTCTTTGAGACGTTTGACGATGGATTCATAAAGGCTCCGATCGGTTTCCACGTCTCTTACCAGTGTGTGGTAAGTGATCGACTGGCGGTTGAGTGACAGGGACTGTCTTTCCTGCTCCTTGAGGGCTCGCTCAAAGTTGCGCTCGGTGGCAATGGCTCTTTCCAGATCGGAGCGCACCGTCTCAGGGATCTGCAAGGTGAGCCTGCGCAGTGTATTTTCTGCGTCCAGGAGTTGTTGTTTGGATTGGATGAGTTTGGGGTGTTTGTCCGTGTATCGGGTGTTGAGTGTCGCGATTTTGGAAAGCAGTTCATTGATCTGGTTTCTTTGCGAGGCGATGGCGGGATGCTGGGCAATACTCGCAATGGTAAGCAATTGCGCTGGGTTGCTGTTAAAGCGCTCCATGTCGTCGGCGTCTGTTTCGAGCCGGATTCGGTTTGCCCGGGCGACGGCGAGATTGTTGGCTTGGGTTTTGAGGGCGGCAGTGACGGTGTCCTGTTTTTCTTCCACCGCGACGGCATTGTTGGCTTCGCGGTAGCTTTGGAGTGCCTCCTCGCTCTTTTGCAAACGAGCCTTGAGGCGATCCGCCTCTGAGATCAGAAAACTCATTGTGGAGCGGAGAGTGGCGGTGCGCTGACCCTCGCCGAGGCGAAAGAAGGCGTCGGTAACGCCGTTTGCGATTTGAAAGGCCATTTCGGGGCTGGTGTGGCTGGCCGTGATATCGAGCAGTTGGGTGCCGCGCCTTTGTTTGACCCAGAAGCAAGACGCGAGGGCTTCGATCGCTTCAGCTGACGAAAGCTTACTTTTGGTGTCCTTGAAAAAGGCTGGGTTCTCCTGCAAGCCCAAGTGGAGAACGGTGTCATGGAGCAGAGGCCGGCTTTTAAAGAGCTCGAGGGTGGTTTGAGTTCCGGTTTCGCTGGCGGTGGCGAGCATGGTTTCCGGCTCGAAGCTCAGCACTCGGTTGCGGGGTTCGATTTGAAGCACGGCGGTGGCCGTATAGATCTGGGGCAAATGTCGGAGTTGGTAGATGGTGACGGCCAAGCCGAGTAAGCCGCATCCGAGCAGCACCCAGAGTTTTTCCCTGAAAATGACGAGAAGATCCTGAAGGTTCAGGGGGCTTGCCTCGTCTGGACCTGCGTTTGGCTCGTAGTGGCGGTTAGATTCCATAACTAGAAAAGGCTTTCGTCGATCTCGAGGGTGTCTCCGGGGCGCAGCTCAAAGCGCAGCGCATTTTTTTCACGGGCCATCTTTTTCCCATCCAGGCGGAACACTTGTTCTCCCTGTGGCTCAATTCGCTTAACCGTAATCCGGGAGGGGTTGGCGATGCGGGTGTAGCCTCCGGCCATCCCAATCCCTTCCAGCAGGGACAGCGCACTGTCGTCGGGAAAATCGTAGGTGCCGGGCCGGTTGACTTGTCCGAGCACGGTAAACTTGCGCTTGGTATATTCGACAATGCGCAGCGCGATCTGGGGACGAATGATATACGCCCTCAAGGCGGCCTCGATTGCGGCCGATGCTTCCGGAACGGTCCTTCCGCCGATCTGGACACTTCCCAGAAGCGGAAAGGGGATAACGCCGTTTTTGCCGATCCGGGCGGAAGTCTCCAAGTCCTCCTCCTGATATACGCGGATGTGGACGATGTCGTTGGCAGACAACCGATAGGCTGGAGAAGTGGGGAGGTTGGCTGTGGCAGGTGTGGCTGTTAACGGAATTGCCGCCGGGGGAGGGGGTTGGGATGGGGGGGCACCTCGGAGCGAGAGGACACTGAGCAAGAGAACAAACAGAACCTGGAAAGGGTGGAGCCGAGTCGGACGGAATCGCCCGAGGGAGAGGGGAGTACAGGTAGAGAATATTGGATTCATGGTCTAAAAGCTGATGCTGGCAGACATTCCTAAACGCTGGCGCCGGAAGGAATAACCCTGAGAGCCCATGGAATTGTTTGTGGTGTATTCGTAAAACAAACCAAGGTCGCACCAGCGCCGAACCGCCCAGTGGATCCCTGCTCGCCCCACATAATAATCGTCTGTGCGCCCGGAAGTGACTGTCTGCGAGTCGGCGCTGTAGGTGGCGTGTTCGTACCCTGCCGAAAGGGTGGTATCCACGGTGGCGTTCAGGGTTTCGCGGGCGGCCAGATTCAGGGTTGTCACCGTGTAATCTTGTTCGCGGAGGGCGGCGGAGGCGAAAATGCGGTGTTGCGCCTGTACGGTCAGACTGGTGCGTCCGGTGGCTTGCCAGGATCCGTCTAGGGCAAAGACGGGGGAGGTGCTGCTCTCGGAACGGCCTTTTGTTTTGCGCCATTCCATTCCTCCCGAAGTTGTCAGGTTCACCTTTTCCGTGAAGTGGGTGGCGCAGCGCAGCAGCGCCTGGGTGTAGTCCTGAGAGGCTGACTGGTCGGGTTGAAGGACCCCGATGCCACCGCCGGCGCCGACCTCGATCTTGGGCGTGGCCTCGTAGTTGAAAAAACCCAGTGTCCTGAATTCCCTGGAGCCGAGTAATGTGTCGAAACTGTTTTGTGTGGCAGCGAGGTGCACATCGACTGAGGTTTTTCCAGACGCCCTGTAATTGAAGTTGGTGGCGGCCTGATAGGTGCGTTGGGCGGTTCTCTCTCCGGTGTCTCGTGAGCCGCCCTGGTTGGATTCAAGTCCGCCTCGCAGGGTGATCCGCAGCTTCTTTCCGTTCCACAATCCATGGAGCTGGGCGTTATGCTGAAAAGTGCGCTGTTCGGGATTGCGCAGATACCAGTTAGCGGCCCCGGCATAGGCCGCTCCCAGGTTGATGCGTGCTCCGGGAGTCCCGTATTGGACGCCCAAGGCAGGGCCGAGACTGAGTTGGATGTCACTTGTTTTGTTAGTCGCAGACAGGGTCGTGTTTGTGTCGTAGATGGAGGCGGACTGGAGTCGGAGGGTGTACTGAAGCTTCGAATGGGTTTGCCGTTGAGAAAACTGGGTGATTTGCGCCATACCGCTTTCAAACGGGTAGGCTTCCGCGAAGCGTGTCGGAGTGATCGACCCGAGACCGGCCTCGGGATAGAGCGACGGACTTGGATTGGGAGTCGGGACGATTGACAGGCTTGTGCTATCGTTCGGGTTCCTTGGAGGAGGAATGGGGGGAATTACCGGTTCAAAGAGCGGTTCGAGCAGGAAAGCCGGAGGTGGGGTGAGGCTCTCGTCGGAGTCTGATTTTAGATCGAGACCGGGAGGCCGGATCGGAAACTGGAAAGGCGGAAGGGTGAAGTCTGGGATGAGCGGAATCTCATGCAGGAGGGGGAGAACAATGCGGGGGTCCTTTTGGGAGGAGTTGGGGTCTGACGAGGCGGGGGATGTTTCAGCGCCCGAGTTTTGTGCCAGGAGGGGATAGGAACGGGCCGGGTTTTTCAGCGGCGAAGCCGGTAGGTGGCCGTTGAGCAGGCCGCTCAGGCCGAGCAGTACAAGTAGCAGGCCGAGTCTTCGATTCCGTCGAGGACGGCTAATACCCGAAGGGGCTTCGTAGCTTCGGGCTTGAGATAAGGGGCGGGCGGAGTCGAGACCTGGGAGGGAGTGGGACTCCCAGGCTTTGCCGTCCGGTCTTAGAGGCGAGCCGGCGGGGGGCGAGCAAAGTCCCGTGGCGGCTGCTTTTGTGTGTCCACAGCGAAGCCATAGCATGCCGAAGCATTAGCACGCGCCGGCGGACGCCGAAATTAGGCGTCCGCTGGTTTGCCGTAAGCAAAAGCCCTGAGACCGGGTCGGTTCTCCTGTGTCTTCGGGATTTGAGCGTTACCTTGGACTCACCGGGATCGCCAGCGCGATGGAGGTGGGCGGGATTTCCTGCACGGGGCGGGAAGAGGGTTTGGCGTAAAACTCCTTAATCTCCTTCATCATTCGAGCGATGTGTTTGTGGTTTTCCACGGGTTTCATACGCCGGTAAGCGGCCCACGGATCGCCCCAGTGAAGGACTTCGATTTTTTCGTGGCGCACGCCCCAGGCGTTCATGGCGGCCCGGGAGGGTTTATAGAGGTCGATGGTGTTTCGTCCGGCGAGGGCCCAGCCGTAATCGTCGACAAAGTAGGTTTGCCCGGTGCTGCAGATTCGGAAGATGGTTCCGGCCGGCCAGCGGGCCCAGTCGGCTGCAGCGCTGTGAAGGTCGGGGCCGGACTTGAGGGGAGTACCCAGAGCCGATTTGTTGCCGTAGGCCAGATGATCCGCCTCGGTATGAGTGTAGGCTGTGGTACGGACGGTCTGGAAGCGGGCCCGAGCCATCGGTTTTTCGTACTTGGGCAATTTCCGGGTGGAGCAGGCCGCCAGAAAGCAGGCCACAAACAGCAGAAAGAGACGCGCGGCGAACATAGCAGCCTTTTGGGTTACTGAAGAGCGTTGAGGAGGAGATCCAGATGCTCGGCGGGTTTGACTTTGCGAAAGATGGCTTTGAGCGTGCCGTCGCCGCCGATGACAAAAGTGGAACGTTCGGTGCCCATATACGTTTTGCCGTACATGCTTTTTTCCACCCAGACCTGGAACGCTTCGACCAGCGAATGGTTTTCGTCGGCGAGTAAGCGGAAGGGTAGAGTGTACTTCTGGATGAATTTTTGGTGGCTCGCAGGCGGGTCGATACTCACGCCGAACACCACGGCTTTTCCCTCCAGTCGGGACCAGGAGTCGCGCAGTCCGCAGGCTTGCGTGGTGCAGCCGGGCGTATCGTCTTTAGGATAGAAGTAGAGGACGACGTTTTGGCCGGCGAAATCGGCGAGTCGAACCAGGGTGCCATCGCCGTAAGGGCCGCCGACGGCCACGGATTGAAACTGGGGGGCGGAGTCGCCTACTTGGAGTTGGGACATAAAACGGGTGAGAAGAGGAAGTGAGGGCTTGGCAACTGCCATGCAGCCAAAAATGGTGTACAATACGAGGGTAGGTTGCGGGGAGCGCAATCCCTGGAAAACTGCTGGAAATTGCTGAGAGCTCATGACTACCGCCAATAAAATCACGCTCGTTCGGATAGGGCTGATTCCTGTATTTGTGGTGTTTACGATTTATTACGGGATCGGTTTTAGCGCGGGTCGCCCCGAAGAGTGGTTGCGCTGGGCGGGGGTGAGTGCCTTTGCGGTGGCGTCCATTAGCGACGGGTTGGATGGATTTATCGCACGTCGTTATAATCAACGTACGGAACTGGGGGTCTTATTGGATCCTATTGCGGACAAGGGGTTACTGTTGGCGGGTATTATCACGCTGAGTTTTTCGGGATGGGCTTATGAGCTGCCGGTGTGGTTCACCATTTTGGTGATCGCCAGGGATATGATTGTGGTGGTGGGAGCCGGTGTGGTGATGCTGCTTCAGGGGCGGTCGGCGGTGCGTCCTACCTGGAGCGGAAAGGCGGCTACGGCCTGCCAGATGGTGGCGTTGGTGGCCGTGATGTTGCAGCATGAAGTGTTGCGTATGCCCATCGGCGGTGGCGTGGGTATCTGGCATTTGGTGTGGTTAGATATCCCGGTGATTCTTGCGGCTTTTTTTACGGCGTTCTCGGGAATTGCCTATCTGGCTAGGGGGATTGGGGAGTTGCATTTAAGCGGGCACGGCGATCCCACCCTGTGGCCGGAGCGCCAAACCGGGACGCCTCTTCCTCCAGACAAGCTGCGCAAATAGATCGTGTTAGCTCCTCGGGGCTTGTACCTCCTTTCTTCTCATGCGAACCGTCGCCATTGTAGGTCGCCCCAATGTGGGCAAATCGGCTCTTTTTAACCGTCTCATCGGTAAGAAGATTTCTATTGTTCATGATATGCCTGGAGTGACCCGGGATCGTATTGTGGCTGTCTGTAAACAGGGAGATACCCCTTTTCAGGTCATCGATACCGGAGGGATTGGTTCCGACGTGGATGTGGATTTTACCGACCAGGTGCGTGCAGAAGTGGACATCGCGCTGGAAACGAGTGATTTGCTGCTTTTTGTAGTGGATGGCCAGACCGGCTTGACTGGGGTGGATGCGGAAATTGCCCGCCGGTTGCGCCGCATCTCCAAACCGCTCATTTTGGTGGTCAACAAAATCGATCACACCAGCCACCAGACCCTTCCTGCGGAGTTTACCCGGCTGGGATTTGATCCGGTTTTACCCGTAAGCGCCGAGCACGGCCTCGGGTTTGGGACCCTCATGGAGCGGATTAACACCTTGTTGCCCTCCGAGACCCCGGAAGAAGTCGCCGAGCAAAAGCTCGTTCCGCTCAAAATCGCCATCGTCGGCCGGCCCAACGTGGGCAAATCTTCGCTCACCAACGCCATCCTCCAAGATGAGCGAACCCTGGTGTCGCCTATCGCAGGTACAACCCGTGATGCAGTCGACGTTCCCTATCAGCGTGGGGACCAGCATTATACCTTGATCGATACGGCGGGGATCCGGCCTAAAACCAAACGGTCTGACTCCGTGGAAATCTTCTCGGTGATGCGTTCGGAAAAGAGCATCGAACGCGCGGATTTGTGCTGTCTGGTGATTGATTTGTCCAAGGGCGTCAGCAGTCAGGACAAACGTATTGCCGGCCTGATTGTGGAGGCTGAAAAACCCTGCATCATCGTGCTGAACAAATGCGACCTCATCGAGGAGCGCACCCAGGACAAGGATGGGATGCGGGAAGAACTCGAAAAGATCCGCCAGGACCTGTTTTTCCTGCCGTACGCACCTTTGGTGATGTTGTCGGCCAAAACGGGCACTTCCATGGAGCGTCTCTTCAAGAGGGTTGAGAATGTCCGGGAATCCTCCACCCACCGTCTGGGGACCGGGCCGCTGAACCGGATATTCACTGAAGCGATGACCAATCATCCGCCGGCCTTAAAGAGCGGGCGACGTTTCAAGGTTCTCTACGGCACCCAGCCTGTACCCCGCCGGTATTCGCCCATCCAGATCCCTGAAATCGTCCTTTTCTGTAACGAAAAGGCCTTGTTGGACGACAGTTATCGCCGGTTTTTGGAAGGCCGCATTCGGGCCGTTCAGGCCTGGGAAGGCCTGCCGCTGAAACTGGTCCTACGTGAGCGGGTCGCCAAGACCGGTTCCCAACGGGGTGCCGGCGGCGGAAGTGCTGTCAAAGAAGGCCGGGTCAAAGGAGGCGCCGGCGACAAGCGGGTGGCCAGGCATGCGGCTGAACGGAAAAGAACCGTTCGAAATGCCGCTAAAAAGCGCGGCGGCGGGGAGTAGTCCTCTTCGCCCATCGCTTGCCGGGTTTAAAAGGAGCTCCTGCGGCGACATTCCCACTGCCCTGTAGCTCCAGCCCGGAAGGCTAGCGCCTTGATTTACTCGGGCTGCGATGGGGAAGACCGGTGGGTGGGGGCGCGTATCAATGCCCCCGCCGGGGGGCGGAGCTGGCGTATCAGGTCTGCGGCTGTCTGCGCTCCTCGGAGGTTCCTCCGCCGTGAGCGGCCAGCAGTTGGGGAAGGAGATCGTATTTTGGCGGGATCAGAGTGATACGTGCCCCGCCTTCCAGCAGCTTCTGGGCCTCCAGAATTTCAAACATCGCGGCGAGAATCTCGCGGTCGTGGCCGATGGTTTGCAGCGCCTGGCCGACGATTCTGGGTCTAAGTGCGGCGGCTTTGGCGAATTCAATGGCCGCCTCGCGTTCCGCTGTACTGGTGATGATGCTGACTTGGTTGGCCCCATCCTGTTTGATCGCGCTGGTCACCTGGCGGAGCCGGTTGACCACCTTTTCCTCGATTTGCCGAATCATTCCCGCGTCCCGGAAGTGGACTTTACGAATGTAAACGCTGCCCAGTTGATAACCCCAATCCCTGGATTTTGGCGAAACCTCGTTGCGGACCGTCTGTGACATGGCGTGCCTGTTTTCGAGCATGTTGGCCAGGCGCAGGTTGCTCAGGCAGCGTACGGTGGCGCTACTGACATTGGCGCGGAGCGAGCCGCGGGGGTCCGCATTCTTAAACAGATACGCCACTGGATCGCAGATGGTCATTTCCGACCAGATCCCGATGCCCATCGGAGCGCCTTCCTCACTGTTGACGGGTTGGCTGCGCAGGTAGGTCTGATCCAGCCGAAGGTCGATGACGTGACGCTGGCCGAGCCAGTTGACAATAGGAGCGGCCAGTCCGATGTGGCGGAGCAGAAAGTAGAAACCCGGCTCGTCGAGAACGGTCAGGACTTTTCCAAACAGCACATAAACGTGGCAGGTCCCTTCTTCCACGATGGCGTAGAGGCCCAGGGTTCGGAGCAGTCCGAGGAACAGGGGAACGGCCAGGAAAAGGCCGAAAAAGGTGGCCGAAAAGACGATCAGGAAGGTCATCGTTTTTCCTCCAGAATAACGTGTGAAGCTGTCGACAGGAGTTTGAGGCGCACGTTGCGGCAGTAGGCGTGCAGGGCATCGGGCCCGCTTGCTTGCAGTGCTTTGAGCTGTTCGGCAAGGGCGTGGAGCGGTTCGACTTCGGCCTGGGCGTTGAGGGTTTCAATTTCGACGGCGCGCCGGGACTGGACGATTTTCTGGTCGGCGTGGGCGTGGGCCAGGCTGATGTCACTGGAAACGTGGTTGTGAGCGGTGTTGATGGCGGCCAGCGCACTTTCGACCTCTGCGGGCGGATCAATCCCAGTGATCAACGAGGCGTCGAGTTGAATGCCGTACCGGGCGGCGGAAGAGGCACATTCCCGCTCCATGTGTTCGTTGAGCGAGGAGAGGTTTTTGCGCAGATCGTTGATGGAAACTCCGGCTACACTGGCGGCCAAAGCCCCTTCCTCGGCCTCGGGCGCTTCAAAGTTGGCGATCCGCTCTCTCAGAATGCTTATGAAATACGCCATGACGTGGACGATGGGTTGTTTGACCCCAAACAGGCAGGCGTACAGGTTGCGTTCCGAGACACGGTACCGGATTTGGCCTGTTAAGCCCGTATCGAGCTGGTCTTTGGTGACGGCGCTGAGTTGGGTGCCGCCGGTATTGGCCAGGGGCGCTTCGGGATCAAAGGCCATGTTGGCGGTTTGCACGGCCACGTTGACTTTCCAGATCTTTTCCCAGGGCCATTTAAAATAGAGGCCGCCGGCGGGAATCACCCGGACCTGAGGATAGGTGTACCGGTCCCGTTCTTCTGGAGGAAGTGATTCGGAAACAGGATCTTCAAGCGTGGTCAATTTTTCAATCCGTTCGGCGCGACCAAAGATGGTTTTCACCGCCCGTTCGTTCTGATCGACCGTATAAAGACCCGCCACGAGGTAGCGGACCAGGAACCAGGCCGTAAAGCCGCATACAACCGCGAATAAAACGCTCATAAGGTGTTCTTGCTGCAATAGGCTTCCGAGTCTGCTTTGGAAAGGATCGGTTTAGGCGGGTCCTGCGGCCTCGCCGAGCCGTCGGCCAGGGAAGCGAAGGGGGACGGCATAGCGCGAGCGAAAGTGCTTGTGTATTCCAAAGTGGGAATATACCTATTGTGGAATAATGATCGGTTGGAGACCCATTTTCGCAGAATTTTTAGGAACCTTCGCCATTCTTTTCGCCGGCACCGGGGCGGTGGTGGTGAATGCGCAGACAGGTGGGGTGATTTCGCATTCTGGCATCGCATTAACCTTTGGGCTCGTCGTTCTTGCCATGATTTATGCTCTGGGCGAAGTCTCCGGAGCCCATTTGAATCCAGCCGTCACGCTGGCTTTTGCTGCAGCGGGCCGTTTCCCGTTTTCCAGGATTCTACCCTACATCGGCGGACAATTGGCCGGGGCGCTGAGCGCTAGCCTGGTCTTGCGTGTTCTCTTTCCCCGGAGCCTGACCTTGGGAGAAACCTTGCCCTCGGGTACGTTGCTTCAGAGTTTTGTTTTTGAAACGTTGCTGACCTTTTTCCTGATGCTCGTGATCCTGCGGGTCTCGGTCGGGGCGAAGGAAAAGGGAATTACTGCCGCCATTGCCATCGGATCAGTGGTGGGGTTGGAGGCGATGTTTGCGGGGCCGGTTTGCGGAGCCTCGATGAACCCGGCACGCTCGCTTGCACCGGCTCTTGTCAGTGGCCATCTCGAGCACCTGTGGTTGTACCTTGTCGCTCCTTGCCTGGGAGCTTTTCTGGCCGTGCCTGCCGCCCATTTCCTTACCGGGCCTCCCGTTTCTCCCGGGAAGTGAGACCGCCTGCCTCCTTCAGTTTTAACCTTATGAACGCTGCCCAACTTCGCTCCCTGCTTGCCGCCAATCCCGACGCCACCCTGGCTTTCCTTCTACCCGACGGTGGGCGGATACCAGCCCACGCCCACATCACCGAAGTGGGCCGAGTGGACAAATCCTTCCTGGACTGTGGCGGCCAACTCCGGAAATCCTCGGTGTGCCGGCTCCAGTCCTGGGTGGACAAGGATGTCGAGCACCGGCTTTTGGCGGGTAAACTGGCGCTGATTCTGGCCCGGGCTGAGGCGGCGCTCGAAACGGCTGAACTCGACGTGGAGCTGGAATACGAAGGCGGCCTGATTTCCCAGTTCCCTGTGGTGGACGTGGCGGTGCTTCCCACCCAAGTCCTGTTCCGGCTCGGCTCCCTGCACACGGATTGTCTGGCGAAAGAGATTTGCCTGCCCCAGCCCCAGGGCTGTGCTCCTGGAAGTGGGTGCTGTTAATTCGCGCCTTCTGATTTTATGGAAAAACCTGTTGTTCTCATTCTTTGCACGGGCAATTCGTGCCGCAGTCATCTCGCCGAAGGGATTTTGCGCGCCGCTGCCGGGGACCTTCTCGAAGTTTACAGCGCCGGCTCAAAGCCTGCCGGTTATGTACGTCCCAAGGCGATCGAGGTAATGCGTGAAATTGGCGTGGATATCAGCGCGCATACGTCCAAACACATGAACGACTTTTTAACCCGACGCGTGACGACGGTCATTACCGTGTGCGGCAATGCCGATCAGGCGTGCCCGATTTTCCCGGGTCAGGTGAACCGTTATCACTGGGGTTTTGAAGACCCGGCCCATGCGGAGGGAAGCGACGAGGAAGTGCTCGGCGTCTTCCGGAAGGTGCGCGACCAGATCCGGCTCGTATTTGAGGCGTACGCCGCCGGGTATTGGGAGGCACTGGGTAAGCCGGCGGTGTAGGTCGCCGATCCGCGGCCTCCGGGCCGGTTACGCTTGGGAGGGGGTGACAGCAGCCGGGCCATCACGGTGGGTCGGGGTGGGGCGGCCCGGCCGGAACTGTTCGAGGTGCTCCAGAGTGGCGTTCAGCCCGGGGACAATCGCGGCGGCCACAGGAAGCGCGTCCTGGAGGGCGGCGGCGAGGGTTTCGGGAGCGGCTTCACCGCGAAGGTTGATGATGAGCTGGCCGCCGGTGGCCGGGGGCTCGAGGCGGATCGAGAGCTCGGGGATAAAGTCGTTGCGGACGAGATTGATGACCGCGATGTCTCCCAGACCCGTATCCGGGCTGAAGGTCATTTTGAAATGGGCGATCTCCGCGCCCTGTTCGGTGAGGCGGCGCTGAACCTCTTCGGCCAGCGTTTTGAGCAGGAAATTGGCGTCGAACTCCTCGTTGCCGTGCAGGGCCACTGTGGCGTTTAACCATCCGAGCAACGCCTCGCCATCGGCATACACATCGTAATCGATCTCCATGGTGTTCCGCACGGACTGCTCTTCGGTTTCAAGGCGCGTGAACCACTCCTGCACGCCGAGGTTTTCGCGCGACGAAATTGCGAGCACCTCGCTCCGGGGATAGGCCTCGAGGATGGCGCTGCGGAGTTGTTCGAGCTGGGTCGCGTCGATGAGTTCGCATTTGCTGATCACGATCAGGTCGGCTTCTTCGAGCTGTTTTTTGTAAATATAAATCACCTTTGACGAGAAGCTTCCGCCCGTCTGGAGTCCAAAGATCCGCAGGGCCCGGATGGGATCCACGAGGACGGTGAGCGGAGCAATTGTAAAACTCTCGCCGTACATCCGGCGTAACGGGTAGGTGACTGTGGCGACCAGATCCGTACAGCTGCCGACCGGTTCGGCAATAAAGACATCGGGACGGTTGGTGGCTGAGAGGCGGTCGGCCGCGTCTACAAGCGAGTTAAACCGGCAGCAGAAACAGCCTCCGGGAATTTCTTCGGTGGCGAATCCTTTGGAGCGCAGCATGGCGGTGTCCACCAGTTCCTGGCCCTGGTCGTTGGTAATCAAGCCGACGCGGAGACCTTGGGAGGTGAGTTTTTGAGCGAGTTTGGCGACGGCGGTGGTTTTGCCGGCACCGAGAAACCCGCCGATCATGATGTAGCGTGCCTTGGAGTGGGAGGAGGGTGGAAGGGTGGGAGCGCTCATGGATAGGCGGGCAGTGAAACACAAAGGAACGAGGGGGCCGATTCGATTCGAGCGAGTGGCTGGGGAGGGGCCATTTTCTCCAAATCAATCTCGGCCGTCCGGACCGGTTGCGCCGTAGTTTTTGTGAAGGAGAGCAACCCGTATGATTCCCTTTTTGAACATGGAGCCGGACATCGCAGCCCTGCGTAAGGGTGGGCGGCAAATGAATTTTATTAAGCGCTTTTCCGACATCACCATAGAGGACGTGGGTCTGGTGGGCGGGAAAAATGCGTCCCTTGGCGAAATGGTGCGTGAGTTGGCCGAGAAAGGGGTTCGCGTGCCGGACGGGTTTGCAATTACGGCGGAGGCGTTCCGGTATTTTATCCGCGAAGGCCGGCTTCAGGAGCGGATTCGAGGGGTGTTAACCGGGCTGGATACCCGCGACATGGTGAATTTGAGCGAGCGGGGTGCCGCGGTCCGCCGCATGATTCTGGAGGCCTCCATTCCGCAGGATCTGGCTGACGCGATTAGCGAAGCTTATGTGCGACTTTCGGGTGGGGGAGAGCTGGGCGGCGCAGAGGGGCCGCCGCCGGAGGTCGCGGTCCGTTCTTCGGCGACGGCGGAGGATTTACCGACGGCGAGTTTCGCCGGCCAGCAGGAGACCTATCTGAATGTTCGTGGAACGGCGGCGTTACTGGAAACGTGCAAACGCTGTTTTGCCTCCCTGTTTACGGATCGGGCTATCAGTTACCGGGTCGACAACGGTTTTGATCAGTTTGAGGTCGCTCTGAGTGTGGGGGTGCAACGGATGGTGCGCTCGGATTTGGCGTGTTCGGGGGTGATGTTCACCCTGGATACTGAAACGGGGTTTTCGGATGTGGTGATGATCAGCGCCGTTTACGGACTGGGGGAGAGTCTGGTCCAGGGGGCGGTTACCCCGGATGAATACAGCGTATTTAAGCCGACGCTGTTGTCGGGGTACCGTCCTGTGTTGCAGAAGGTGGTGGGCAGCAAGGCGAGCAAGCTGGTGTACGATTCGGATGGAGGTAATACCACGCGTAGTGTGGCGGTGTCGGCTGAGGACCGTGCGAGGTTTGCTCTGAGTGAGACCGAGGTGCTCGATCTGGCGCGCTGGGGCTGTATTGTCGAAGAACATTATTCAGCCAAACGGGGGCATCCGGTGCCTATGGATCTGGAATGGGCCAAGGACGGGTTAAGCGGGGAGCTCTTTATTGTGCAGGCGCGGCCCGAAACGGTGCAGTCGCGCAGGGATCCCCGGGCCCTGGAATTTTATCGGTTGAAGGCACGCGGCGCTGGGGAACGCGGAACTCCCCTGGTGACGGGTCGAAGTGTGGGGCGCAAGATTGCCACGGGGCGTGTGCGTGTGTTGCACAGTGTGTCAGGGATTGGGCAGTTTGAGCAGGGAGAGGTGTTGGTGACTGAAAAGACCGATCCGGACTGGCAACCGATCATGAAGAAGGCGGCGGCAATCGTCACCAATCGAGGTGGCCGAACCTGTCATGCGGCTATTGTGAGCCGTGAGTTAGGGGTGCCTGCGGTGGTGGGTACAGAGACAGGCACGGAGACCTTGAGGGACGGACAGTGGGTGACGGTCAGTTGCGCCGAAGGGGAGGAGGGGGTGGTGTACGAGGGGGCCTTGGAGTTTGAGGTGGAGCAGCGCAACCTGGGGGAGCTGGGGCGGCCGCGCACCCGTGTGATGTTGACTGTGGCCAATCCCGAGGAGGCGTTTGGGTTTTCATTCCTGCCCAATGACGGGGTGGGTCTGGCCCGGATGGAGTTTATTATTAGCAACCATATCCGGATTCATCCGCTGGCGTTGTTGAACTTCGATCGGCTCGAAGATCCTGGAGTAAAAGCCGAAATTGAACGCCTTACGATCGGGTATCCGGATAAGCCGGAGTTTTTTGTGGAAAAGCTTTCTGAGGGCATCGCCACGATTGCCGCCGCCTTTTACCCCAAAGAGGTCATTCTGCGGTTGAGCGACTTTAAGAGTAATGAGTATGCCAATCTCATCGGGGGAAAGGTCTATGAGCCGGTGGAGGAGAATCCCATGCTCGGGTTTCGCGGGGCCAGTCGATACGATCATCCGCGGTACCGGGCGGGTTTTGAACTCGAGTGCCGGGCGGTAAAAAGGGTGCGGGACACGATGGGGTTAAAGAACCTGAAGTTGATGATTCCGTTTTGTCGCACGGTGGAGGAGGGGCAAAGGGTGCAGGTGGAGATGGAAAAGCACGGGCTCAAGCGCGGGGAGGATGGGCTGGAGATTTATGTGATGTGCGAAATCCCGAGCAACGTCATCCTGGCGGAGGAGTTTGCGAAGATTTTCGACGGTTTCAGCATCGGCTCGAATGACCTCACCCAGCTTGTTCTGGGTGTGGATCGGGACAGTGAAATTGTCGCGTCGCTCTTTGATGAACGGAATGCGGCCGTGATGCGGATGCTGGCCGACGTGATCGGGCGGTGTCGGGCTGTGGGGTGCAAGATTGGGATTTGCGGGCAGGCGCCGAGTGATTACCCCGAGTTTGCCCAGTTTCTGGTCGAGCAGGGCATCGACAGTATCTCGGTTAATCCGGACACGATTTTGAGCGTGACGCTCAAGGTTTTGGAAACGGAGTGTACGCTTGGCCGAGGGCCCTGAGGGCGAGTCGGGGCGAGTCGGGGCGAGTCGGAGCGAGTCGGAGCGAGTCGGAGCGAGTCGGGTTTTGTCCCGGTTTGGAGCGGCACGAGTCAATGACGGCGCGGTCTAGCCCGAGTTCCGCAGTTTGGTGACAGCGTGCAAAAAAGGTACGGAGAGACGCCCGTAAAAGCCGGGAGATCTCCAGAGTAAAAAGTGGCGGATGTGCGCTCTTAGTGGAGAAGCCCCCCTTGTGGGGAAAACCCAGAGCGAAGAACATGACGGCATGTTCCTTCGCAAGAACCGCAAACGTTCCTATGAAATGTAGTAAAGGAAAACAGATGAAAATGGACACAAGTCATTCATTGTCAGCAGAGCGTCTATTTCGGCTGCGGAACTTGGGTTAGTGGATCTCTGGACGGATCTTCGGGAAAACGGAGTGCTGTCTATCGGGACAGCTTAAAAATGAGCTGTTCTTTGGCGAAGGGCGGAACGCGTTTTGCATCCGGACCTAGGTTCATGGGTTCGAGTTTTCCAATTTGGAAAAGCTGCAGAATGGGTTCGCCCGACTCGTCCCGGTCATAAACGCGGTTTTTTTCCTCAATGAACAAATTGGCGTAAACAACTCCACCGGGATAATTCCCAATCAAAATCTCCATGTCGTAGGTTTTGCCTCCAACCATATTGATCCAGGCGCTTTTGGTCTGGTTTACCTCCGGATCCAGCGCGAACACACTTCCTGATCCGCCATCGAAAGCGTTCTTTTTATCAAAGCGAACTGTCATCCAATCCGAACTCAGTCCCCGGAACCGGAACACTCCGGTTTTGGGCGCGATGACTTTTCCGCGATAATGCACCACCCACAGGCTCGGCTTGACGTCGTTCTCCACTCCAAAAGCCCGGGTGGCTTCCACGGCCTGGAGTTCGGGTAAATAGATGCGCTGCGTGGAGAGTTCCTGTCTGGCCCGGTAGTATTTTGCCAGGATTGCGGGATCCCAATTTTTAATGAAATTCTTGAGATCGTCGACGGCTTGAGCGGGGGAGTTGAGTGGTTCTTTTGCCGAAGTTTGTTTCAGGTCGTAAAAGGTGCCGATCAGTCCCAGTCCGAATCCTCCTTTGAAGCCGAACGCGGTCAGGCCGCTCCCCCCCATGGGCGGGGCACTCATGGCGCCTTTGTTCTGGCCCGAACTGAAGGAAAGTCCGGCACCGCCAATCCCGGCTATCTTGCTCGGCATTGAGGAACTCGGACTAAATGTGGCGATCTCGGGAAGGGCCACCTTGGTGTTTACCGCCGTTGTGGTGAGGCGGTTGGTGGGCGCGGGCGCGCTCATACTCTGAGCCCTTTTGGCGTTTTGAACTCGATACTCCAGTTGCTGGCCTCTCGCACCCGAGGACGGAGGCGCCCCGCTAAAGGTCAACTTGCGTTTGGCCTGAACCGATTTCACTACCCAAACCCCCGCCACCAATACGATGACCGCATGGACAGCGATGCTGAACATCAAGGCGCTGCCTCCGCTCTCAATCCAACGCTTCCACCAAACCACGTGCGGTCTGGTTCCCTTTGTCACCCCCGCCTGCACGGCCTTCAACAGCACGGTCCGCTGCAACAGGATGGTCCTTTTCAGCTGAACGGTCTTCTGCAGCTGGACCGTCTTATCAAGCTGAACCGTCTTATTGAGAGAACCAGTTTCCGCTCGAGGCGCTGTTTCCGGCTGAATCCACTTCTTTCCGGTCGTCGGCGCTCTTGTTGGGGCGCGCTGATGTCTGGATCTGGGAGAGTTTGTTTTCATAACTCGCCACGGGTGGTTCGAGTGATGGGGGGCGAATCAAATTCAGTCCGGGCGCAGGTGAACGACGGGCAGAAAGATCAGTTTTGAACCCCAACGGGCGGGGGGAGGGGGATAAGGGCGCTTGCCTGCTTGAGCTCTGCTGCCCCGGGATATTCGGTTCGCAGTTCCTCCAGAAGAGATTTTGCGCTGTTAAAATCCTCCATTCCAACGAATGCGCGAATGGCCCCGAGTAGCGCCGCTGGCTGCAGAAGCCTCTGTGCCGGAGCGAAAACCCCGACCGAAAGAAAAGCTCTCAGAGCAGCTTTCCATTCGCGGGTTTCGAGGGCCGCAGCGCCAAGTTCCAGCCAGGCGACGCCTGCGGTGACGGTGTGCGGTCCGGGAACGGCCAGCGATCGGCATGTCTGTTCGAGAGCCTTTCGATCCGTCCCGGATAGTTTGGAGGCCACGAGTTTTACGGCCGCTTCCAGGTCCGCATCGCCTGTGGGTAACCATTGTTTTTGAAGCGCCGCGAACGCTTCCGGGCGCGGGGACACCGCGAGTGCAGAGAGGCGCAGACGGAGCACTTCGGCCCAAAGGTTACCGGGAATGTCTGCAAAAGGACGGGCGAACGGCAACAGGGGTTCGGTTTTTGCCAGGACGCCTTCGACGTTTCCCGTGGCCGCCTGTTGACGCAACTCCACGAGCACGGGAACTTCTCCAAAGACGATCCGGTCTACCAGATTGAGCTGAAGCAAAGTCTCCGAGACGGCGCCTTCGGGATTGGTGGCTTTTAGAAACAGGAAGTTTCCCTCCCTGCGTATTCCCAAAGAGCGTAGCACTTTGCCGTCTTTAAGAAGGACATCCTGGGCCTGAAGTCCTGGCAGACAAACGGCCAGAAGGACGAGAAAAAGAAGCGGCTTCATGGCGTTGGAGCAGGGGCTAAACGTTTCCGGGCAAGGTCGCATTCGGGAAAGGCCGACAGCTTCTTTTTCGCCAAAAGTTCGCGGTAGTGTGCGTTGGCCTTTTCGGGCGACCCGAGTTTGTCGAAACAATCCGCAGCCCGGACATAGGCTTTGACGACAGTGGGGGAGTAGCGCTGGTAGGCGACAAACACCCGTTGGAAATATTGAACGGCCACCTCGTACTCCCCTTTTTGGAACAGGACTTCGCCGATCAGATAAACGGCTTCCGCCGTGCTTTCCCCTTTCCATTCCCGGGTGGTGGCCACCTGTTCAAAAATCGCCTTGGCCTCCTCGTAACGGCCCAGTCCCAGCAGCGCCTTGCCTTTTCCTAGCGTGACATCCTTGAGCTTTGTCGAGGCACCGGCCTTGTCGATGGCGTCATCGAAGAGCTGGATGGCTTTTTCGAATTGTTTGTCCAAAAGAGCCAGCTGCCCGAGGCCATTGTAGCTGAAATCAAGGAGTTCCGATTTTGGAAAAGCTTTCAGTAGTTCCTGATAAAATGCCCGGGCCTGCGGCATTTTTCCGCGTGCAAACATGCGATCTCCACTTTGGGCCAGAAGCGAAGCTCCCAACACGGTCGGGGGAGTTTCACTACAAATGCGGTCTAGCACCGCCTCCGATTCCTCGGGGTGTTTTGTCAGGCGAGCTAGTTCGGCTTGCGCAAACAGAACCCGAGCTTTGGCAAGCGGGCTATTGGGAACCTTGGCCGGATCCAGATAAAGGGCCATTTCCTTTGCAGCATCGTAAGCTGGAGGCTGTGCCGCCTCCGGCTTCTCGCTGTCCGCGCTCTGCCCTGCCGGCTTGGGCGGGGCTGGAGGACGTTTTGCGCAGAGCTGCGCCAACTGGGAGATCAACTGCTCGACGGCATCGCGCGAGCGATCTTCGAGGACAGACAGGATGGTCGTGGAAAGGTACTGTTTGGCCTCGGCGGTTTTGCCCTCTTTGACCATCGCACGAGTCAGCCAGTGGATGGCGCTCACGGTGGCCGGATGATCCGGCCGGCTTGCGATAAACTCCTGGAACATTTCCGTGCTGAGGTCCCATCGCCCCAGACGCTGAAGCTGTTTATTAGCTTCAAAGAGAGCGTATTGAACTACCGAATCGCTGGTCGCCTGTGCCACCGCCTGGCGATACTCCACGACGGCATCTGCCCGTTGACCCAGTGCGGCCAAGGCGTCCCCCTTGAGCGAGAGGACTTCGCCGCGCAGGGAGGGGAACCCGAAGTCCTTGTCCCAGTCCTCGCACATTTGGAGCACGCGTTTGTAATCCTTGGCGGAAAAATAACACCCAGCCACGCGGTAGCTGGCATCGGCTGCAAACGGCCCTGTGGGATACTTCTCGCGGTGCTCGGTTAATGCGGGCAGCGCCAGCTCATAGTTTCCTAGTTGAAAATAACAAAGTGCCACGCGGTACGTGACTTCCTCGATGTGATCCCCTTTTGGGTAAAGTTTCAGGTAAGCGTTATAGGCTTCAATGGCCTTCGCGTACTGGGAGAGCGCAAAGTTGGTGTTCCCCAGGAAAAACTGCGACTGCTCGGCGACTTTGCTCTTTGGATATCCGGCCAGAAGCCGCGTGAAGACCGGCAGGGCCGCTTCGAATTTATCCTTCCGCAAGAGTTGGGTGCCCTGGAGGAAAAGGGCGGAGTCGGCATTTTTGCCCTTCGGGAATTCTTTCGCACAACGTTCAAGCGCCGCGATCGACTCCTCCGAATTGCCCAGTTCGGAATGCGCCACTCCGAGACTGAAGAGCGCCTCGTCGAGCCCCTGGATGGAGCCGCTGCCGAGGAGAGACTCATAGAGCAAAACCGCTTCCCACTGCCGGCCCGCCTCCTGATAACAGCGTGCCTGACGCATCCGCAACGCGAGCAGATTGGAGGGGGCCTTTTCCACCTCGGCAATGGTGCTCTTGAGCGACTCGATGGAGGTCTTGAGCCGGTTGTTGATTTCCAGCAGTTCCACTCCGCGTAAAGGCTCGGCCCTGACCTGTGTGATATTGGCCTCAATTCGGGTGTTTAGCGTCACTATCCGGTTGCGCTGAAGGGCAATCACCTCGTCTTTGTTCCGCACCAGACTGTAGGCCCGTAGAGCTTTCTTGAACTCCTTGGCTGCGAGGAAAATGTCGCCCACCTCAAAGGTCAGGGCGTTTAATTCGAGCGGATTATCAATGAGATCCGGCCGGCCGTGCAGGCTCTCGACAATCTGGAAGGTTCGGGCGTGGTTGCCTTTTTCCGCTTCCAGGGCAGCCAGAAACATTCCCGCCTGAACCGATTCCGGGGAGCGAATGCCGCCGGACAGAATCGGTTGAACCATGGCGACGGCTTCGGCGCTCTTTTTTGTCGCCCTCAGCAGCGAGGCTCCTGCCAGAAGGGCCTGATCGCGGTTTGCTCCGCCCTGTTGCGCCACCGACGCAAACGTCTTTGCCGATCCCGCTTTGTCGCCGAGTGCCAGCTGACATTGTCCGACGGCCAGCATGGCATCGGAAGCCTTGGCTCCCTGCGGATGAAGCTTGAGGTATTCTTCAAATCTCGCCCGGGATTTCTTATAGTCCTTTGCGTTGTAAAGAGCTGCAGCCAGCGAGAAGCGGACGTGTTCCATCCCGGGGCCGTCCGCGCCTTTGGTGAGCATTCCTTCGAAGGTGGCTATTGCCGCGGGGTACTCCCCACGGCCGAAGGCTTCCATGGCGGATTTGTAACTTTCGGACAGACCGCCGTCAGGCTGTGTGCTGGAAGCCGGGGTCTGGGCACTCGAGATGCCCGGCTCAAAAGTGCCGAGAACCAGTGTGAAGCAAACCAGGGCGCGGCAAACAGGAAACGAGGCAATGCGGGACGGGCATTGCTCGCTCGTTCGACTGCCGAGATGGGAGGGGGATACCATAGCGGGGAAGACTATCGTCTCAAAGCACTGCGCTGGCGTCGAGCGCTCTTCAGCGCGTGGCGACGTCCTGCTTTTTGGCGGTACCGCTTTCTTTTCGGACAACCGTGGCGCCGAGGATCGGTTTAATGTACGGCGCAATACGACTGCCCTTGGTATTGCTGACGGTTTCCGGTGTGCCGTGTGCAATGAGCAGGCCGCCAGCCTCTCCGGCTTCCGGCCCGATTTCGAGCAGGTAGTCGGCCTCGGCAATCACCGAGGTGTGATGTTCGATGACCACCACCGTGTGGCCTTCATCCACGAGCCGGTGCAGGATGTCGATCAGCTGCCGGACATCCGCCTGGTGGAGTCCGATGGTGGGTTCTTCCAGGCAATAGAGAATGGATTTAGTCTGCCGGCCTTTCCGGATCCGGGCGTGTTCGGTCCGGCCCAATCCCCGCGTGAGTTCACTGACCAGCTTCAGTCTCTGGGCTTCTCCGCCGCTTAATGTCTGGCTGGGCTGTCCAAGGCTGAGGTATCCCAAGCCCGTTTCGCAGAGTAGTTGTAGCGTCCGGGAGATTCCGCTGTGCGCGGCAAAGAAAGTGGCCGCCTCCTCGATCGGCATGCCCATCACCTCCGCAATCGATTTGCCCTGATAGAGGACCTCCATAGTGGTCGGGTTGTAACGGCGTCCTCCGCAATCGGTGCATTGAATACGCGCAGTGGGCAGGAAGCTCATTTCAATTTTGAGCGCACCCTGTCCGAGGCAGGCTTCGCATCGACCGCCCTCGGTGTTGAACGAAAAACGCCCCGCGCTGTAGCCGCGCATTCGTGCCAGGGGAGTCGCCGCAAACAGGGCGCGGATGGTGTCGAAGATTCCCAGATAGGTGGCTGGTGTAGACCGGGATGTTTTTCCAATGGGCGACTGGTCCACTTCATACACAGCCTCCAAAGCGTCGGCGCCCTGAATGGACCGCAAAGGCGCACCTGCTGGCCGGTGTGGGGCCGTGGATTTTGCGGTCGTTTTATCGGCCAGTATGGTTTGCACAACGGGCTTGAGTACTCCTCGCATCAGAGTGCTTTTGCCCGAGCCGGAAATGCCCGTCAGCACCGTCAGGCGCCCTATTGGAATCCGGACATCCATGTTGTGAAGGTTGTGCAGATGCGCTCCCTGAATCTCAATCCAGCCTGGAGCCTCGGCGAGGGAACGACGGGTGCCCCGGGTGGGATGTTTGAGCGGGGAGCGCAGGCAGGCGCCCGTGGCGGATTCCGCAGACTGTTTGAGGTCCGCGAGTGTGCCCTGTGCAATGAGCCGGCCTCCATGGCGTCCGGCGCCGGGTCCGAGATCCAGAATGTGATCGGCGCGAAGCAGTGTGTCTTCGTCATGTTCGACGATGACCAGCGAGTTGCCGCGCCGTTTGAGTTCCTCGAGTGTATCGAGCAAGGCGGCATTGTCCCGGGGATGCAGGCCGATGGTGGGTTCATCCAAAACGTACAACACGCCGCGCAGATTGGAACCGAGCTGGGCGGCAAGCCGGATACGTTGGGATTCGCCGCCGGAGAGCGTTTTTGCCGACCGGTGTAATGCCAGGTAATCGAGCCCGACCTTGCCCAGAAACTCCAGGCGCTGCCGGATTTCGGGAAGGATGTCGGTGGCAATATGCGCCTCGCGCCCGCTGAATTTGAGGGACTTGAGCCACCCCAGCGCCTGCTCGGCGGTGTTTGCGGCGATGGAATAAATGTCGGTGCCCCGAATGGTTACGGCCAGCGCCGTCGGATTAAGCCGGGCGCCTGCACACATCGAGCAGGGGTGAGCGGAATCGCCCTCGAGGGCTTCATGCTGACGTTCCAGATCGAGTTCAATTTCGATGGCTGATTCCAGCTTGGGATCCACCTTTTGGGTCCACACTTCTCCAAATCCGTGGCACGCCTCGCACCAGCCGTGCGGGCTGTTGAACGAAAAGAGCCGCGGATCGAGTTCTTCAAAAGATTGGCCGCAATTGGGGCAACTGCGTTCGGTGCTCACGACGTGTCGCTTGTTTCGGGCATCGAGCAGGAAAGCCGTGCCGTGACCGGTTTGAAGGGCTTTCCCCAACAGGGCATGGGCCGGTGTTTCGTCAGAAATCTCGCCGATGAGAACTTCAATGGTGTGTTCCTGGAAACGTTCGAGCTTTGGAAATGCATCCGAGCGTTCCCATTTTCCATCGACCAGCAGCAGCTTGTAGCCGTTACGTTCCGCCCAACGAGCCACGTCGGTATGGAATCCCTTGCGGGCTTTGACCAGCGGCGCAAGAACCCGGACGCGCCCCTTATTGGAAAGCGTTTCTGCCTTCTGGGTAGCCACGGCGAGCGTCTGGCTTTCCACGGCAACCTGGCAGTCCGGACAGTGCTGCGTGCCGAGTTTGGCAAAGAGTAGCCGCAAAAAATGGTACACCTCCGTCACCGTGGCGACGGTCGATTTGCCACCTCCGCGCGTGATCCGTTGTTCGATGGCCACCGACGGCGGCAATCCGGTGACGCGATCCACATCGGGGCGTTCGAGTTGGGTCGCAAACTGGCGTGCATAGGGCGACATGCTGTCCAGAAAACGCCGCTGCCCTTCGGCAAATAGCAGGTCGAAGGCGAGGGAGGATTTACCCGAGCCACTCAGTCCGGTGACCACAACCATCGAGTTGCGTGGGATCTCCAGATCGAGGTTTTTCAGGTTATGCTGACGTGCCCCGAGGATGGAAATGTTCCGGTTCTGGGCTGCGTAAGAAAGCGGGGGTTGTTCGGCGACCAGAGCCGTGGGTTCCACGATCCCCGCAAGGAACCGGCCGGTATGCGATTCGGGGCAGGCCGCGATTTGTTCAGGGGTCCCCGTGGCCACCACAAGACCGCCGCCGGCGCCCGCTTCGGGGCCGAGATCGAGCACGAAATCGGCGCAACGAATCACGTCGAGGTTATGTTCGATGACGATGATTGTGTGGCCCCGTTCGACGAGCCGGTCGAGCGTGCGCATCAGGAGCGCGATGTCATCGAAATGAAGGCCGGTAGTGGGTTCATCGAGAATCAGAAGTCCATTGGGCGCTTTCTGTTCCAGAAGGCGTTCCACCAGCTTGAGTCGCTGCGATTCA
The DNA here is from genome assembly GCA_945883955.1 of Akkermansia muciniphila. Taxonomy (GTDB): domain Bacteria; phylum Verrucomicrobiota; class Verrucomicrobiia; order Chthoniobacterales; family Chthoniobacteraceae; genus Chth-196. The sequence goes on along the minus strand of CAMCYN010000008.1, from coordinate 12,056 downwards.
CCTCCCGAAAGTCCATTGAGCGGTTGTCCCAGGCGGAGGTAACCGAGACCCACTTCTTCAAGCGCCCGCAAAGGTGCCGACAGTTTTGGGCTTCCGAGCGAGTCGAGGTAATCGGCGCCCTGCTTCACGGTGAGGTCGAGCACCTCGTCGATAGAGTGGCCTCCCAGCTTGATCTTGCGTGCGAAGGCCTGGTAGCGGCGTCCTTCACATTCGGGACAGCGCACATACAGGTCGCTCAAAAACTGCATCTCGACCTTTTCAAAGCCGCTCCCGGTACAGCGCTCGCAACGCCCCGTGCCGCCATTAAAGGAGAAGGTGCTGGCTGTCATTCCCGCCGCCTTGGCCTCGGGGGTTCGGGCGAAAAGTTCGCGGATCCCGTCAAACACGCCGAGATAAACGGCCGGGCTTGACCGTGGGGTGCGGGAGAGCGGTGACTGGTCTACGAGGGCCACCGGGCCGAGCGTCTCCGCGCCATGGATTGCGCGGCAGGCCCCGGGGACTTCCTCCAATTCCTGCCCCTGGATCCGGGCCAGGTGACGGAACAGCACTTGATGAACCAGGGTGCTTTTTCCAGAGCCGGAAACGCCAGTCACGCAACTCAGCACTCCGAGCGGAAACGACACGTCGATGTTCTGTAGATTATGTTCGGAAGCGCCTTCGAGCCTGATCCAGCCTTTGGGAGTCCTCCGTGTGGTCGGTACGGGAATGGATTTCTTTCCGGTGAGATAGTCCCCTGTGAGTGTATTGGTTTGGCCTTGGAGGACCGGGTCGAGCGGGCCTGAATAAACAAGCTGTCCTCCGGCTTCGCCGCGGCCGGGTCCGATTTCTACCAGATGATCCGCCGCGCGAATCACCAGCTCTTCGTGTTCAACGACGACGAGGGTGTTGCCCGTGTCGCGGAGTTGTTTCATGACGCGGATGAGCCGGTCGGTGTCGCGCGGGTGTAAGCCGATGCTGGGTTCATCCAACACAAAAAGAGTTCCAACCAGCGATGTTCCAAGACAGGTCGTCAGGTTCACACGTGCGGTTTCGCCGCCGCTGAGCGAGCGGGTCGGACGATCCAAAGTGAGATACCCCAGCCCGACTTCGAGCAGATAACGCAGCCGCGATTCCACCTCGCCGGCCAGCAGATCGGCCGTCGGATCACTCGTATAACGGGGGCGCTGCGCCTGAACAAAGGCATGGAGTTTATCGAGCGCCATCGACATCAGTTCGGGTGGTGTGAAGCCGTTCCAGCGGAAGGCCATGGACTCTGGCGCAAAGCGGCCGCCCTGACAGTCGGGACAGACCGTGTACGAGCGGTACCGGCTGAGCAGCACGCGGACATGCATTTTGTAGCTCTTGGATTCGAGCCACGAAAAGAAGCCTTTAACCCCGTACCAAAGTCCATTTTTCCACAAATCCTCGCCGGATTCTCCGGTGGCTTCCCCCTGGAGAATCCATTCCTGATCCGCGGCGGGCAATTTTGCGAATGGCACCCGGGTTTTGAGCCCCCGCTTCCTGGCAGCCTTTAGAAGGTCGTTCTGACATTCCTGGCCGCTTTCGGTCTGAAACGGTTTGATCGCTCCGTCCTCCAGACTGAGCGCGGTGTTGGGGATGGCCCGCATCAAATCGAGGGTGATGGTGCGCCCAAATCCGCGGCAGGTTTTGCAGGCGCCCAGCGGGTGGTTGAATGAAAACCGGCCGGCGCTCGGCTCGGGCAAATCCCGGTCGCAGTCCGCACAATGCCAGCCCGTGGAAAACCAGTGCGACTGGTTGCCGGCGATGGCCACCAGTTTGCCTTTTCCAAATCGGAGGGCCGTCTCGATGGCTTCGGTCAGACGGGCCTGCTGGGCGGGATCGGGCACAATCCGGTCCTGAATCACAAAGATTTGTGCGGGTAAAACCGCAGGCGGGCTGTCGGTGCGGAGGACTTCCCCGGCGCTCCAGAAACGCTGGTAGCCTTGTTGTTGAAGAAAGGAGAGGAAATCGGACGGAGTGGCATCCGGTGGGACAGTCAGGGGGAAGGTGAGGAGCAGGGGGGCGTCGGGAGGGAATGCGGAAAGGGTCCTGGCGATGGAGGCCGGGCTTTCGGGCCGGATCTGGCGCTGGCAGCCGGGACAGAAGGCGTCGACGACCTTGGGAAGTAACAGCTTCAGGTAGTCGTTGATGTCGGTCATGCTGCCGACGGTGGAGCGGGTAGATTTGACGGCGTTGGTTTGTTCGATGGCGATGGCGGGCGGGATTCCGTGGATTTCATCGACGGCCGGTTTATCCATCCGGTCGAAGAACTGCCGGGTGTAAGGGCTGAAGGTCTCCACGTAACGGCGCTGGCCTTCGGCGTAGAGAGTATCGAAGGCGAGGCTGGACTTACCGCTTCCGCTAGGGCCGGAGACGACGATGAGTTTTCCCAGGGGAAGCGAGAGATCAAACCCCTTGAGGTTGTTTTGTCTGGCCCCGCGAATCTGGATGGAGCTGGCCTCGGGAGAAAAGTCGGGAGTCTGCATGTGGCTCGGGTGGTGAGATAGAGAAGACTCTACTCGGAAGAGATCTTTAATCCAGTACCTCACGGATCGGTGAGCAGAGCGGGTGAGAGGGCCATATCTTTTCCCTGGCGGACAACCAGTGCTCGCCTTGGGAGGTTTCGGCCAAGGTGGGTGGGGCCCGGCACCGCCAGTCCGAGTCGCGGCGGCGATGGAAGTAATAAGCGTACTTCACCAGCCATGAACCTCCCTGTTTCCGAAAGATTAGCATCTCCGCTGAGTGCAGGGCCGGATCCGGTGGCGGTGACAGCCCTGGGAGTTCTTCGGGCGTTGCTGTTGATACTCGTGGTTTTCGCCTTTGTTTCGCAGGTCATGCGGCTTGCCGGGGATCCGGTGAATCCCGCCAGTCAAAACCTGCAAACTCTTTCCGGGCAGCTTGATATCGCTATTGTCGGCGACTCCAGGGCGCATACTGGTTTGTCTCCAAATCAGTTGGCTGAGGCTGGGAACCACCTGGGAAGGTCTCCATTGAGGGTGTATAATTTTGCAGTTGATGGAACGGATCTGCTGCATCACGCCAGCTTTGTGTTGCACGGTCTGCTCCAGCAATCGATCCCGCCCCCGATGATTCTGTGGGCAGCCAATCCGCTGGGATTTAATGCGCTGCGGCTCAATAACCGGCTGGAACAGCTTGTCGCTGCCGATCTGCCCGTACTCTGGTCCAGCGGGGCGCCCGTGGAACTGTTGCTGGATGTGGCCACGGCGCAGGTTTTCCGCCCATATCGTCAGCGTCCGATATGTCGGCGACTGGTGGAACACTACGCGGGGCGTGCGGTATTACGCGCGAATTGGTTCCAGCACAAAGTTCTGGGTCTCAAATCTAAGCCTGTCCCTGAATCGCGCGAATATTTGCCGGCGCATGCCGGATACGGGCCGTTCAAGATCCGGGAATGGCGGGACAGGTTTGAGCGCGGAATGGATTTTTACCGCCACAAATATGCCAGCACTGAACTGGGTGAGTGGCAGTTCCGGGTGGCCCGTCATGCCATGCGCTGTGCCCGGGAGGCTGGAACGCATGTGGTGATGGTAGAAATGCCTGTGGCTCCGTGGTATGGCGAGCACCTTGCGGCCGGGAGCTTTCATCAGGCGTGGAGACAAAAGATGCGCAGTCTGGCCGCCGAAGAAGGGGCGACGTTTATGGAGGATGCTGGCAGTGTGGCGGAGGATGAAAAGTTTGGGGATCCCGCCCACCTGGGTCACGGGGCGGCTGAGGCGTATTCCGGGCAATTGGCCCGTAAATTGGGAGACATGGAAAAGGTCCGGGCACTGTTCTCTCAGGGGAGAGGGGGCGTATCGAGCGGGGGAGGTCAATAAAGGGAGAGGGGCGAAGGGATGTATTTTAACTCACTGACGTTTGTTTATTTCTTTGTCGGAGTCTTGCTTGTTAACGCCGCGATCCCGGTTCGGTATCGGAATGTCTGGGTGTTGGCGGCCGGGTTTTTGTTTTACGCGAGCTGGAGTCCGCTCTGTATCCTGCTGCTGCTTGCCACGGCCGGCTTTGATTACTTCGTGGCTTTGCGAATGGCGGCTCTGCCGACCCAGGCGGAGCGCAAACCGTGGCTGGTTGCTGGACTTGTTTTCAGCGTGGGCAGTCTGTTGTTCTTCAAATACTCGCAGATGGCTGTGGATTCGCTGGGCTGGATCAGTGCGTGGACGGGGCGGTCTTGGGTTCCTCCGTACCTGGGCATCGTGCTGCCGTTGGGGATTTCCTTTTATACCTTTGAAACGATCAGTTACGGCATCGACGTCTACCGTGGAACGATTCGGGCCAAGCGCAGTTTTTTTGAGTACCTGAGCTTCCTGCTGTTTTTCCCCAAACTCATTGCCGGGCCGATTGTCCGGGCCAGTGAGCTGTTGCCCCAGATTCCGCTGCCACGTTCGTGTTCCCCCGAAAACGCCCAGAGAGCCCTTCATCTGCTGGCTATTGGATTCGGAAAAAAGGTGTTACTTGCCGATAACTTCGCGCCGTTTATCGAGCGCGTATTCGCTAACCCGCTCGCGCACAACCGGTGGATGTGTCTGGTGGCTGTATTCGGGTACTCCATGCAGGTGTACCTGGATTTTTCCGCTTACACAGATATCGCCTGCGGCTGTGCCCGGTTGCTCGGCTACGAACTCCCCCGCAACTTTAATAAGCCTTATCTTGCCGTAAGTATTTCGGACTTTTGGCGGCGCTGGCACATGACCCTTTCGCGGTGGTTTCGGGATTATTTTTATATCCCACTCGGCGGGAATCTCGGTTCCCGGATGAAAACGTACCGGAATCTTTTCCTGACCATGTTACTGGGCGGGCTCTGGCATGGCGCAAACTGGACCTTCGTAGTTTGGGGCGCGCTCAATGGCGTATTGCTGCTGGCGGAACGTGCCTGGTGCGATTTTCGCGGAGTTCAGCCTAAACGTGAGGCGGACATGGGCTCCGTGGAGCGTTGTACACGAATTGCCTGCGTGTTTTCGTTAATAACGTTCACGCGGATCTTTTTCCGATCCCAAACCTTTCAGTCCGCCGTCGATATGTTGCAGGCCATTGTTCGGCCCACTGCATTTGAGGTGGAACATGAACTGGCCCTTTTTGGGATTCCTGCGGCGGCGGCCGTTTATATCTGGGCTTCCCGCTATCGCGAAAGATGGCTGGACGCATCTCTCGATGGTTGGGCCATTCCGGGCTACGCGGTGTACCTCACGGCGCTGCTGGCCTTCGGGGCGAGTCGGGCCGAGTTCATTTATTTCCAGTTCTGAGGTCTCCCTCGCTCGCTCCTGTCGCCGAGGTGTGCCATTGGCAGCGAACAAGCCTCAGGAAAGCGGCGACTGTTACCGGCCTGGTTTTGACGCCGATCGAGTTTTGGCGCTGATCCAGAAGAGGGCATCGGGTTGCATTGGCTTTTGGGTGACCACTTCGGAGTAGCCCACCGCTTCGGAATGGAGAACGCGGTCCTTGTGGGCGACGAACAGGACCGCTCCGGGCAAGATGTTTTGATCGACTGCCGGCTGAAGTTTGGGAGCCAGGACTGGGACAGAGCCGGTGCCGACGCGGGTACCCGGGGCCAGAAAGCAGGCCAGGAGTGCGGCATGGACGAAGGGGGAGGCCGGGGCTTGGGGGGCATCCATGTGGGCATAAGGGATTTACTTAGGAATGGCAACGGGTCTTTCCCAGGATCGACTCCGGTAAATGCTGAAAGTAAACAGGGGCTCTCATGAGAACGTCCCCCCGTCTTCTTTTGTTGGTCCTCGCCCTGCTCTCCGCTTCGCTCCCTCATCTTCGGGCCGAGGAACTGCCCGGTGCCGCATTTTCCAAGTGGGAAAGGAGCATCGCCGCTTTTGAGGAGCAGGACGAGAAAACTCCCCCGCCAAAACACGGGGTCCTCTTTGTGGGCAGCTCCAGCATCCGGAAATGGACCACAATGGCTGAGGGCTTCCCTCGTCACCGCTTACTCAACCGCGGTTTTGGTGGATCCCAGCTAAGCGATGCCGCTCATTTTGCCGACCGAATCGTACTCCCCTACGAACCTCGTTTTATTGTGGTGTATGCTGGCGGGAACGACATCAACGCGCACAAGAGTCCCGAGCAGGTTTTCTATGCCTATCAGGATTTTGTGGGTCGGGTCCGCTCGAAACAGCCCAAGACACCGATCGCTTTTGTTTCCATTGCAGGAAACCCCAAGCGGTGGGACCAGCTGGAATCGGTCAAACGGGCCAACACCTTAATCGAAGCCTACATCAGGGAGCATCAGGGATTAATCTACATTGATGTCTTTCACGCCATGCTCGGCCCGGACGGTCTTCCGAGGCCCGAGATCTTCAGTGCCGACCAGCTCCACATGAATGCCGAGGGGTATAAGCTTTGGACCAACATCATTGGCGGCTATCTGCCCAAGGCGGACCGCGATGTCGCCGGGGATGCCGCAGGCCGAACTGTGGGCTCCGGGTTTTAGTCGCGGGGATGGGTGTGCAAACGCAGGTCCGGGCTGGCTGGTTTTTGGGTCTGTTACAAACCGGTGCGTCGGTTAGTGTGCTGCGCCTATGACAGAGATCCTGCTCGCGACCATCAATGCGCGCTATATCCATGCGGCGTTCGGGTTGCGTTATCTCTACGCCAATCTCGGGGAGTTGCAGGCGCGCGCCAGAATACTGGAATTTGAGATCAAACAGCGGGCGCTGGACATTGCTTCGGAGCTTCTTTCGCATGAACCCAAAATTGTGGGTCTCGGCGTTTACATCTGGAACGTGACGCTAACGTCCGAGGTAGTGGCCGTACTCAAACGGGTGCGTCCGGAGATTGTAATCATTCTGGGCGGCCCGGAGGTCAGCCACGAAACGGCCTCACAAGAGATTGTGGAGTGGGCCGATTACGTCATTACGGGTGAGGCGGATTTGAAGTTTGCCGAAGTTTGCCGGCAGATTTTGGAGGGACGCGCCCCGAAGCCGAAGATCCTCCCGGCGGAGTTGCCTCTCATGGACCGGGTGCAGTTGCCATACGATCTCTACACGAACGAAGATCTGGCCCATCGGGTGTTGTACGTCGAGGCGTCCCGAGGGTGTCCGTTTACTTGTGAATTCTGTCTCTCGTCACTGGATGTGCCAGTACGTGCGGTCGAGGTGGCCCGTTTTCTGGAGTCGCTCGAAGGCCTGATTGCTCGCGGAGCCCGTGTTTTCAAATTTGTCGACCGGACCTTCAACCTGCATATCGCCACCAGCCGCGCTATCCTTCAGTTCTTCATCGACCGGTGGCAGGACGGCATGTTTCTGCACTTTGAAATGGTGCCGGACCGGATGCCCGAAGCGCTCCTGGATCTGCTGGCCTGGTTTCCCAAAGGAACCGTCCAACTCGAAGTCGGGATCCAAACCTTCGACGAGGTCGTTTCTAAGAACATCAGCCGGCGTCAGAATTACGCCAAACTCGAACACAACCTCCGCTTTCTGCGGGCGCATACCGGTGTTCACGTGCATGCGGATCTCATCGTAGGGTTGCCCGGTGAGAGCCTCGAAAGTTTCGGACGCGGGTTTGACCGGTTGGTGGCCATGGGGCCTCAGGAAATCCAGGTCGGGATTCTCAAACGTCTGCGCGGCACGCCGATTGTCCGGCACGACCGGGAGTGGGGAATGGTTTATAGCCCGCATCCACCGTACGAGATTCTCCAGAACGGGCTTCTGAGTTTTGAGACTCTCAACCGGTTCCGCCGCTTCGCCCGGTTCTGGGATCTGGTGGCCAATAGCGGCCGGTTTACGGAAACCCTTCCCTGGATCTGGAAGGGGCGCGCTTCTGCGTTTGAGAGCTTTATGCACTTCAGCGACTGGCTCGGCGCGCGCCTTGGCCGCAACCATTCCATAGCCCTGGTGGCCCTCGCGGAGAGTCTTTACGTGTATTTGAACCAGGAACTCGGTCTGGAAGGAGTTGCTGAAGTGCTGCGGAGCGACTGGTTCCGAGGGGGCATCAAACGCGAACATCTGCCGTTTTTGGAAGCTGCTCCGGCGACTGGGGGAGCTGGGGAACGACAGAAAACCAAAACCGCGAGGCGCCAGAGCCGGCATCTGCTGCCGGAAGGGAGCTAGCGGGTTTCCTTTAAAAAGGGGGAGGGTGCGTTTTAGCTCAAACGCACGGCACGGGTCTTGTCCAGACGGAGCACGTCACCAACCGCAAACTCTGGCGTCGCCTTCGGATCACTGACCTTTTCCGAACGCCACTGGACACTGCCCTGTTCGACCAGTCGCCGGGCGTCGCCGCGGGATTTTGTCATCTCAAATCCAGTCGCATAAGCGGCGACTACGGCGGAGACAATGTCGTTGCCAAGAACGGCGATGGACACTTCCGGTAACTCGGCTTGGTCGAGGTCGCGTTTGGAGAAACGGGTATTAAAGTCTTCCAACGCCGCGTAGCCGGCCTCTTCCCCGTGGTAACGGGCCACCAACTGGCGGGCCAAATCTTTCTTGGCGTCCATGGGATGGATCTGGGGCATGGCCTGTCCGAGCAGGAGCAGGTAATAGCGAACCATGAGTTCGTCGGAGATACTCATGAGTTTGCCGAACATCTCCGTGGGCGCTTCCGTCACGCCCACATAGTTGCCCAGGCTCTTGGACATTTTCTGCACACCATCGAGACCTTCGAGAAGCGGCATCAGAAAAACGACCTGCTCGTGTTGTCCTTCCTCCTTTTGGAGATCGCGGCCTACAAGAATGTTAAAGAGCTGGTCGGTGCCGCCAATTTCCACGTCGGCTTTCACCATCACCGAGTCCCATCCCTGAATAATGGGGTACTGGATTTCATGGAGCCGGATGGAGTCGCCGCGTTCGATCCGGGTACGGAAGTCTTCGCGGTGGAGCATTTGCTGGAGGGTCACCCGGCTGTTGAGGCGGATGATCTGTTCAAAACTCATGATTTCGAACCACTCGCCATTAAACACAATGCGGGTGCGGGCCGGGTCGAGGATTTTGAAGGCCTGCGCCTGGAAACTCCGTGCGTTGTCCATGATGGTGTCATGGGAGAGTTGGGGACGCCCCTTGGAGCGGCCGGAGGGATCCCCGATCATGGCAGTGAAATCCCCAATAATCAGTACAGCCTGATGGCCGAGGTCCTGAAATTGACGCAGTTTCTGGAGGCAAACGGTAAAGCCCAGATGAATGTCGGGCGCTGTGGGGTCGATCCCGAGTTTGATGTTCAGGGGGCGGCCGAGGCGGAGTTTGGTGAGGAGTTCTGCCTCAGATAAAATCTGTGCGGCACCGCGTTTTAGGATTTCGAGCTGCTCTTCCGGAGACTGCATGGGGGCGGTGTTTATCGACGAGCGTCTGGTTGCTCAAGGACAGATAAGGCGCAAACGGGAGGATTTGTCGGGGGGGTGCCTGTGTGGGGAAACGCAAATAGAACAGTTGAAGAGATTTGTTGCCTGCTCAGTTCGGGCGGGGTCCGGCCGCCGCTTTTGGCCAGCTTTGTCCCAAAAGATCCAGGAGCGCCTGGAGGCGGGCCGCCGGGATTTCCACGGCATCGGCCGGTGCCTGCCAGAGTTCCGGTGGGAGGGAGGGGGCGAAATGAACACCGTCCACGCGGATGACGGCGGAGCCGCCGGGGCGTTGAATACCGAGGCGCGCGGGCCGGTTTTGTGGGGAGATCCACATGCGGAGGGCCCAACCTTCCAAGTTGGGAGGGAGCAGGAGGGCGAGTTGAGGCAGGAGGCGGATGTCCACGACACGGCAGGGTGTGCCGTCCAGGGGGGAATCGCCTTTGCTTTGGATTTGAAGGAGCGAGGGGATGATCTCTAGCTGTTTGCCGGTGAAAGGGATCTGGATCGGTCTGAGCTGAACCCCTTTGGAAGGGCCGGGCAGGGCGGCTAGAAGGGCCTGGATTTGGGCGCCGGGAGACGCCCAGATGCGCTGTTGGTTGCGACAGGCCACAATGAGCGTATTCCCCAGAGGAAACTGAAGGCGCATCCGGCCGGGGGCCTCTACGGCGAGTTCGAACTGGGGTTGCTCACTGTCAAAAGACACTCCGGCGACCGCTTCCACCCGGCCGTGAATCTGGAAGGCGCGGGCAGCGCCGGAGGGCGGCTGGGCCAAGGCATCCAGAAACGGCATCAGGGTGGCGTGGACGTCCTGGTCGGGGGAGGAAAGGGGCGCGGCATTTGCCGACGCCAAATTCATAGATAAGATGAAGGTGACAACAACGAGGATGGCTTTCATAAGCTTTCCCTTAGACATATAGATAGTCTGCAATAACGAACTTACACCCCATGGCGGCAACGCTTTTCTCACCTCTTTTTCTGGCTTCTGGCGACGGCGGCTTAGTGTTTGCCTTCCAGCAGTCGACGCTCCCGGGGCAGCTCGTACTGGCGGCGCTGTTTATAGGATCCGTTTTTTCGTGGTCAGTGATGCTTACCAAGCTCCTCACCCTGCGTGTGGCTCGACGCCAACGGGAACGTTTCCTGGAATTGTTCCGGCAGGATCGCCAGCCCTTGCGTCTTTTTGCAGACAGTCTTCATTTTGATGGGGCTCCGGTTTTTACCGTTTATCAGGCCGGCTGTACCGAACTGGCCTATCAACTGGTGGGATCCTCCGAAGTGGACGAAACATTCGGCCAGAGGCTCGAAACCGCCGAACTCATCACGCCCTCCCAGATGCGAGTCGTGGCCGTGGCGATGGAACGCGCGGTCGGAGAATCCGCCCTTAAACTGGAATCGCAAATGATCATTCTGGCGACCGCCGTCAGCGGAGCGCCGTTTGTAGGATTGCTGGGAACGGTCTGGGGCGTGATGGAAACCTTTGCCGATGTGGCCAAGGCGGGGTCGGCCAGTTTGGCGGCGATGGCGCCCGGGGTTTCGGCCGCCCTGATTACCACAGTGACCGGACTGTTAGTGGCCATACCGGCAATGTTCGGCTATAATTACCTCGTGACCACGGTGCGGGGCATGATTGTGGAGTTGGACAATTTTGCTTCCGAACTGACCAGTGCGTTTGAGCACCGGTACGTGTCCCACAAGTCGGACAAGTAGTCGGGGCTGGGAGGTTTTGGGTAATCGAATCGGGACGAATCGGAACTAATCCAATCGGGACTTCAAGCAATGCGCCGTTTCTCTGACAGACATAGCATGCACACGCTTAACGAGCTCAACGTTACGCCGTTGCTGGATCTTGCCTTTGTGCTTCTGCTTATTTTCATGATCACCACGCCGCTGATGGAAAATAGCACTGACCTCGTGCTGCCCTCGGGCAAGCAGGAGGGGTCTCAGGTGGATCCGAATGCCGTGGTGAACGTATCTCTGTTCAAGGACGACCGGCTCATGCTCAACACCGAGGTGGTGCCCCTCAGTCAACTCACCGAGAGGTTGGTCACCCTCAAAGCCGCCAAGCCGGAACTGGCCGTTTTGATCCGGCCGCACAAGGAGCAGTCGGTCCAGAAGCTCATGGAGGTGATGGACGTGGTCAAGGCGGCCAAGATTACCAAGGTCGGCTTGGCCAAATCCCCGGAGGGGCAGTAAAAGCGATCCAAAAGGGCTATGCGGGGAGCGTCTTCTTTTCGTCGCAATCTGGTTCTCGTGGCCTTGTTTCATTTGGGCGCCATAGCGCTCATGTGGATGTATACCGTTTCACATCAGGACAAAAAACCTGAGGTGATCACCTGGCTGGATGGAGGAAGCATGGGGGGCGGAGGTGAGGCGGGAGCGGGTGGCGGCGGCCAACCGCCAGTGGAGTCCAAACCGGTGGACGATTCTATCCCTGAGCCCCCTGCGCCGGTGGAACCCAAAGAGGAGCCGGTCGCGCCTCCGAAGCCGGAACTAAAGCCGATCGTCAAGCCAGAGCCCAAACCTGAACCGGAACCCAAGGTTCCTCAACCGCCGGCACCCGAGCCTGACACTAAAGAAGAGCCTGCAAGCCAGATTGCTTTACCCAAGGTGAAGCCGAAGCCCGAACCGAAAAAGCCTGAGCCCAAGGTGGAGCCCAAGCCCGAACCGAAAAAGCCTGAGCCCAAGGTGGAGCCCAAGCCCGAACCGAAAAAGCCTGAGCCCAAGGTGGAGCCCAAGCCCGAACCGAAAAAGCCTGAGCCCAAGGTGG
>CAMCYN010000007.1 GCA_945883955.1 Akkermansia muciniphila | reverse complement strand
TCGTCTGTGTCGCCCTGCGTTACCGCGACCCACACGGCACCCTCATGCTCGTGGAATGTCGGATATTGGAAGGATTGCGCCGTCTCGAAGCGATATTTGCGCTCCCAAGTCACGCCATCGCGCGAGATATCCACGTTGAACACGCTTCGGTTTGCGCCCTGGATGCTCGTGGCCTCCTGCCAGCCGAGGTAGTAGAGCCCGCCAAACTTATCGAAGGTGGGCCTCGAGTTCAGTCCGTTCGGGACAAAGGGCTTGGGCTCTCCTGTGGTCCACGTCCTGCCGTCCTTGCTGGTGGTGAAATGATAGTTGCCCTTGTCATTGCGGCAGATCGCCATCCAGGTGCCGTCGGGCAGGCGATTGACGGCGGACTCGCTCAGCGCGGCCGATTGCGGTTCGTTGTAGTGTCCGAGCACCTCAAAGGTCACGAGGTCGTCATGCACAAGGGCGAGCGCGTTCTGCCGTCCGTCGAAATTGTTCAGCGCGACATACAGCTTGCCATCGAACTTCTTGAAGGAATCGAAAATGAAGAAGTAGGAATCCGCCGCTTTCTTCTTGAAGCCTTGAGCTACAGCGTCGGCGTGAAAGTGCTCCGGCTGGAAGTCAAACGTGCCCGCCGCGGTCTGGAGCTTCGCCTTGTGGATTGTCGTCGCGAACTCACCCTGAGTGAGATCGAAGTCGCGATACCACATCAGCGACTGCCGTCTGCCCGGATCCTGGCTCACGAAGTAGCAGCGCAGCGTATTCGGGTCTTTTTGGATGATTCGGGGCACCCAGCACGCACCTACTGGGAGTGTCTCGTTTGCAAAGGCCTGCTCTCCCTTCGCGAAGTCGATGATTCGTTCCGTCTTCAACGTCTTCAGGTTCACAATGGAAAGCGTGGAGTAAATGAAGGGCCAACTGCCATTCTCGCCTCCTTTGAGATCGTTCACCTCGGAGACGACGTAAGCCCGTTCACCCACGCATACAAACTCGGCATCATGCGCTCCTTTGACCTTGGGTGCTGTGACGTTTACGAGCGTCTTCAACACTCTATCCGCCTCGGCCTTTGGATCCCAATGGGCTGGGAGAAGTACCCCGGTTGAAGCAGGACCACCGATGCCGCTAGCAGCCGCGGAATCCGTTTTCGGCGTCGCAGCGTGAAGAGTCGTGAGAGCGAGACCGAGTAATGGAAGGTATCGAATATTCATGGGGGGAGATGGTTACTTTGAGGACTTAGCGAGAGGTCGAAATTGGCTTTTCGGGGTTCACGAGGAGCCAGGCTAGCGAGCCCGCGAGGCAGGCACCGGCGGCGACTAGAAATGAGGTGGTCCAGCCAAAGCGCTCCGCAATCCACGGAGTGAGCGAGGCCGTGACGGCGCCGCCGACCTGCCCGCCCATGTTCATCAGGCCGGACACCGTGCCTGCAGACTTGCCGGCAATGTCTGCTGTCACGGACCAAAAGGAGCTTTGGGCCAGATAAATCGCCCCCGCCCCACCGGCCAATACGAGGCTCGCCACCCGCGCACTTTCCACCTGTGTTGCGAGGGCGAGAAACACAGCGGCGAGCATGAGTCCGAAGACCGCCACCCCGCAACGCCCCGCACGCTTGCTGTAATTCCGCGTGAGCCTGTCCGCCACCCAACCGCCCAAGGGAGCGCCACACACCATGGCGAGGAACGGCAGCATCGAGTAAACAGCGCTGGACTTTAGATCGAGTCCGCGGACCCGACTCAGGTAAATGAAAAACCACGTGAAGAAGATGTAGGTGACGTAACAATAGGAGAAATAGCTGGCCGTGACGGCCCACACATTCCGGCTACTGAGGATCGCACTCCATGGCAGAGGGCGATCCTGTGCCTTGTTTGCCACCGGCATCCCGGCTTCGATTTTCTCGACCTCAGCCGCGCTCACGAGCGGGTGGGCACGCGGGGTGTCCCTGACCAGAAAAAACCACACCACCCCAACCGCAAGGCCAAGCAGCGCACTCACATAGAACGACACGTGCCAGCCCCAACGCGACAGGATATAGACGATGAGCGGCGGCGTGACACCGGCACCCACGCCCACCCCGGCAAAGATCAGGCCGTTTGCCAGTCCGCGTTCCGATGACGGAATCCAGGCCGATACGAGCTTGTTCGACGAGGGAAAGAGCACAGCCTCACCCAGACCGAGGAGAAAACGAGTGCCGATCAGGCACGCTACGGATCCGGTCAGGCCGGGAGGTACCAGCGCCGTGAGCGTGGTGAAGAGGCCCCACCAAACCACGCCCAGCGAAATCACCCGCCGCGGCCCGAAGCGGTCCGCCAACCAGCCCCCCGGCACTTGAAACAGGGCGTACCCAATCAGAAACGCACTAAACACCCAGCCGAGTTGGACATCCGTGAGTCCGTGATCTTTTTGAAGCGCCTGCCCTGCGATGGAAACGTTCACGCGGTCCAGATACGCGACAGCGCTGACCATGAGCATCCAGCCGATAAGGAGCCAGCGCAGCCGACCATTCGCCGATTTTGCCAGCCAATGAGTTGCTTGGGGGGGATTCATATTGGGGAGAGTTTTTAACGTTTCACACGACCTGCAGAGTTTCCGTTCATGAGCGATTCGATTTCCTCGCGCGAAGTGAAATTGAAATCACCTTCGATGGAGTGAGCGAGGCAACCGGCGGCAGTAGCGAAGGCGATCGCGATGGGCGACGCGAAGAGTTCAGGAGTCGTCTGCGCATACAGCAGGCCGGCCGTAAATGCGTCGCCAGTACCCACCCGGTCTACGATATTGGTGATCTGGTGCATCCGGCCTTTCTCCGGAGCGTAGAAGATCTCATCGGTGGCTTTGTCAAAAAGCATGCCGCCAAGGTTGTTGTGCGTCGCGGATACCCCCTCGCGCAGGGTCATCGCGACCCGAGAAATGCGAGGGAACTGCCGCGTGATTTGACGCGCCACTTCCTCGAGCGACCCGGAGCCGTTGGCACCGAGCACAGCTTCGGCGTCTTCGCGCCCACCGATGAACACGTCTGCGTACGGCAACAATTCACGCATCGTGCGCGTCGCCAGCTCGCGCGGGGGCAACGACGGATCCCAGCGCCAGAGCTTGCTGCGGTAGTTCATGTCGATGGCCACCTTGACACCGCGCTGCGAGGCTTCACGTAATGCGGTCGCTGTCACGTCGGCCGCGTTGCTCGAGATCGCGGGTGTGATGCCGGAGGTGACAAACCATTCTGCGCCGTCGAAGATAGAGTTCCAGTCGTAGGCCGTCGCCGGCGTGATCGCGATCGAGGAACCTTCCCGATCATAGATCACATTGCCAGAACGCTGGTTCGCGCCAGTTTCGAGGAAATAAATACCGAGCCGGCCTTTGTCTGTGCGTAGTATGTGCTTCGTGTTCAGTCCTATGGAACGTAGATTTGCCACGCAGGCATCGCCTATAGCGTGGTCCGGGAGTACAGTGACAAATGCCGCGTCGCCGCCAAGAAAAGCGATGGAGCCGGCGATGGATGCCTCGGCCCCCCCAAACGTGATGTCCAGCGTGCCGGGCATAGCTTGTTGGAAACGTTTAAAGCCCGGGGGCGCCAAACGACCCATGATTTCGCCAAAGGTGACAAAGCGGCTCATAAATTACCTCCACGTACATGCTTCACGATGTGCGACAACTCGCGCGCATTGGCGGTGACAGCATTCCAGTCCTTGCGCTGGATCAGTTCGCGCGGAGCCAGCCACGAGCCGCCAAGCGCCAAAACCAGGGGCTCACGCAAATAGGCTTCTGCATTGGATGCGCTTACGCCTCCGAGCGGAATAAACTGGAGGCCGAGATGCGCAAATGGCCCTGCGATACTGCGCAGATATTGGAGTCCACCACTGGGCTCGCTCGGAAAGAGCTTTAGTACGCGGCAGCCCGCTTCGATGGCGAATTCGATGTCGGTGGGCGTGCAGATTCCCGGAGCGAATGGCAGCCCGACGCGTCTTGCTTCGGCGATCACGCGGGGATTCGTTCCCGGTGCTACGGCGAATGCGGCCCCGGCTGCTTTTACTTCGCCGACTTGTTGCGGTGTAAGGACTGTGCCTGCACCGAGGAGAATGTCCGGCACCTCGGCGTGGATACGCCTAATAGATTCCATCGCGGCGTCGGTGCGGAGCGTTAGTTCAATGATATCAACGCCACCATCAAGCAGCGCATGGGCCAGGGGCACAGCATCGGCGGGGTCATCGATGACGAGCACCGCAATCACGCGCGTGCGTTCGAGGCGGGCTTGAATACCGGCGAAGGTTCGTTCGGAAGTTGCCATGGGGGATGGAAGCTGGGGGGCTTTCTTGTTTTTTGGAGTAAACACCCTTGAGTTTAACCCGGCAATGCGCCCAGCATGGTATGGTAACAAGCAAGGTCATGCCGACATCACAAGCCCCTAGCCTCGATAGCATTGCCGCCGCTGCAGGAGTCTCGACGATGACCGTTTCCCGCGTATTGAGAAACGCCCCCAATGTCTCCCCCGAAACCCGCGCCCGAGTCCTTGCGGCGGCCAAAACACTCAACTACAAGCCGGACCCGCATTTGGCCCGCATGATGCATCTCGTTCGGGCGCGAAAAGAGTCGCGACAACGCGCCGTCATCGCGGTTATCCGGGAAGATATCGCCAGCGACTCGATGCGGAAATCGCCCTATCAATTTGTGTCGATAGACGACATCCGTCGTCGAGCGGAGCAACACGGGTATCACGCCGAGGAGTTCTGGCTGGGACGCGACAACCTCACTCCGAGCCGCCTTCAGAAAATCCTGCACGCCCGAGGCATTGAGGGTGTCATCGTCTCGCCCCAGAGTAGCGAACTCACGTGCCGCGAATTGGATTACACAAAGTTCGCCTCGGTTTCATTCGGTTTCGCCATGCGCGAGCCCGCTCTCCACATCAGCGGCACAAACTTGAACCTTGGCATCCAAATGGCCGCGGCGGAACTCACCAGGAAGGGCTACCAACGGATCGGGGTCGCGGTTACACGCTGGATCGATCTTCGTTCGCAGAACGGCTACAGCGGCGGCATGTTCTTCTTCCATCAGGATCTGCCGCCCAAACGGCGCGTGCCGACGCTTCTGATGCCGCAACATGAGATCATTCAGAACTTCGGGATCTTCTCTGCCTGGCTGAAAAGGCATCGTCCCGACGCCTTAATCTCCTTTGATACCCTTGTGCCAGACTGGCTGAAACAACTCGGCCTGCGAGTGCCCGCCGATATTGGTCTAGTCATGCACGATTGGACGGACCGAATGACAGCGTTTGCGGGCATTCATCATCGCCGCGACCAGGTCGCTAGTGCGGCCGTCGATCTCCTCGCCACGCAACTCCTCCATAACGAATTTGGGATTCCGGCTTCGCCCCGCCAAATCCTGATCCCGCCCGAGTGGGTGGACGGAGCGAGCGTACGCTCCCCTGCATGAAGCCCTCTTCGGGAATCCAAGACACATAGCCTCCCGCAGAGGCAAAGTGTGACCTACCCAATTCCCAGCACACTTCTGTCCCAGGTAAGGTCAGAGTGCGCAGACGCTCCAGAAATGAGAGACCTTTGGTGGTGATGGCATGTTGGTGTAGCCTGCGGTCACTCGGCCATGAACGTTCACCATCTCGAATTATTCTATTACGTCGCACGGCATGGCGGAATCAGTGAGGCCGTCCGGAACATGCCGTACGGGATCCAGCAACCCGCTGTGAGCGGACAAATCCTGCAACTCGAGGATCATCTGGGAGTGACCCTGTTCCAGAGGCGGCCTTTTGCGCTGACGGCCCCGGGGGAGAAACTTTACGAGTTTATCCAGCCGTTCTTCAGTCGCTTAAACGAAGTCGCGGATGCGGTCAGCGGGGGAGCTTCGCAGTTGGTGCGAATGGCGGCGTCCTCGATTGTGCTCAAGGATCATTTGCCCGAGTTACTGCGGGCGGTGCGCGAGCGGTTTCCGGGACTGAAGCTGGCCTTGTACGGAGGTATGCAATCCGACGTGACCGGGGCGCTGGAACGTTCGGAGATCGATCTGGCCATTACGACGGTGGAAGGAAAACCGGGGCCTGGAATGCAGCACGAACGGTTGCTGGAATTGCCGCTGGTTTTGTTGGTGGAAAAGAAGAGTCCGCTGACGAGTGCGGAAGCGTTGTGGAGTGGGGACCGGATTGGCGAGGGGCTCATCGGGTTGCCGGGGCGGGAGGCGATTACCAGACAGTTTCAGGCGGGGCTCGCCAAACGCGGAGTGACCTGGCCGCTGAGTATCGAAGCCAATTCGCTCGATCTCATTGAAACCTATGTGGCCGGGGGCTTCGGGATCGGCGTGACCGTAGATATTCCCGGGCGAAAACTGCACGCAGGCGTACGAGCCTTGCCGTTGGAGGGATTTCAACCGCTGGTTCTGGTCGTGTTATGGCGTGGAATTCTGAGCCCGCTGCACCAGGAGGTCGTGAACGAGTGTGTGGCTCGGGCCCGGGCGTACGGGGTCAGTTGGCCGGTGCCGAGCAAGCCGGCCAAAGGTCGACGGACATCACTTTAAACAATAGTTCGGTCTGTTTTATCGATTAACCCCCATTCGGTCCGGAGCGGTAGATTGTGGCGAAACCAACGTCCCCTCTTTCTATGAAATCTCTTCTTCGTTCGCTTCTTGGCTGGCTTTTCGGGTTTCGCGCCTTTAACCCCGAGGTTCTGCGAACCCCGGGTCCGGTGCTGTTGCTCCCCAACCATGTGTCGTGGCTGGACTGGCTCTTTTTACTGAGCTGCACGGAGGGGGACTGGAAAACCGTGGTCTCCCGGCGCACAGCCCAAACCTCCTGGGTACACCGGCTGATCATGATCAACCGGTTCACGTTTCCCATCGATACCGATTCGCCATACGGACTGAAGCACATGGCGGAGTTTCTTTCCAAAGGCGGCCGGCTCATTCTCTTCCCCGAAGGTCGGCTTTCGCGAACCGGCAGCTTGCTCCGGCTGTTTGAAGGCACGGGTTTTTTGTTGCACAGAACGAAGGCCAAGGTGGTGACCTGTTATTTGCGCGGTGCGGAACGGCTCCCGGCGTCGCCCAACCCAAATCGCAAGCAGCTGCGCCCGGTGGTCAGTGCGCATTTTAGTCATCTGATGACGCCGCCTCCCGTGGGGCACATGAACGCCGCCCGGTCGCGGGCATTTTTTACCAGCTGGCTGCGGGACAAAATGGTGCGCCAGCGGTTTGATACGGAAATGGCGTTTGGGCCGCAGACGTTAACCGAGGGGATCATCGAAACGGCCCGGCGACTGCCGGGGAAGGTGGTGCTGGAGGATGTTGTGGGTACGCTGACCTACCGCCAGTTGCTGGAGCGGGGCGAGGCGGCCGCCGAGCAGTTGAGCGAAGTGCTCGAGGTGAACAACCCTCGGGTGGGTGTGCTGTTGCCCAACATCAAGGCGGCCCCGGTGGTGTTGCTGGGTTTGTGGCTTCTGGAAAAAGAAGCCGCGCTTTTAAACTACTCGGTGGGGCCTGCGAGTATGGTCGCCTGTATTCAGTTGGCGAAGGTCAGGCAGATCATCACCTCCCGGGTTTTCCTCAAGCAGGCCAAGATAGATCCGGCCGCACTCACCTCGATGGGGTTGGACCTGATCTTTATCGAAGATTTCCGGGCTGGAACCCGGGGCTTGAGCCGGTTCCCCGTTCTGCGGAAAGGGGCGCGTATTCTGGGAGCGGCTGACGCGGACAGCCGGGCAGGGGATCGGACGGCGGTGATCCTGTTCACCAGCGGTTCCGAAGGGGTCCCGAAGGGCGTCGAGCTGACTCACGGCAATATTCTCGCAAACGTGCGCCAGATGATTGAGGTGAACGATCTTGTGGAAGTCGACCGGCTCTTTAACGCGATGCCGATCTTCCACAGTTACGGGTTGTCTGTGGGTGTGCTCCTGCCGCTGCTCCGGGGTATGTACACCTTCATCTATCCGTCGCCGCTGCATTACCGTGTGGTGCCCACGGTGTTTTATAACGCCGATTGCACGATCATGATTGGGACGAACACCTTCCTCAAAGGGTACGCCCGTCGGGCCCACCCTTATGATTTCCGGTCCTTGCGGACGATGTTCGCCGCCGCCGAGAAACTCCAGGACGCCACGGCCGCCGTGTGGGCGCAACGTTTCGGAGTGCGCGTGCTGGAAGGGTACGGGGCGACGGAGTGTAGTCCCTGCGTCAGTGTGAATACCCCGATGGAAGGCAAACCCGGCTCGGCTGGCCGGTTGTTGCCCGGTATGGAATATCACCTTGAAGCGGTGGACGGAGTGGCCGAGGGCGGTCGGCTTCTGGTGCGCGGCCCCAATGTGATGAAAGGCTATTTGAAGGCGGACATGTCAGCGGCCAGTCCGGGCCTCGCGGAGGGCTGGTACGATACGGGAGACATCGTGCGGGTGGACGAAGAGGGGTACATTTTCATTCTCGGTCGCCTGAAACGTTTTGCGAAAATCAGTGGGGAAATGGTGAGCCTGACTGCCGTCGAAGACGCTCTTTCGGGAGCCTTTCCTCAATACGGAGCCCGGTGCCAGGTGGCCGTGGTGTCGCGTCCGGACGGGGATCGCGGGGAACGGCTGATTGCGGTGACCAATGAAGCGAAGGTGTCGCTGGAGGATATCCGTGCGGCGCTGCGCGTGCGGAACCTCCCGAATATCGCCGTACCGAGGGATTTGAAGGTGGTGTCGGAAATTCCGCGTCTGGGCACGGGCAAGGTGAACTACAAGGAACTCGAGAAACATCTCGAACTGGCCGCCTGCAGCACAGAGCCCGGCTCTTCCACGCAAAAGCCAGAGGCGACGGCGGCTGGAAATTTGAGTTCGCCGTGTCCGGAACTTGGGGAGGGGAGCGGGTTGGCGGCTGCGGTACTTGCTGAAAAAGAAGAGGGAAGGTGAAATTATGGGATAGCTCAGCGGTGGTGCCGTTGTTGGAAAACGAAGCGGATTCGGTGCGCCGAGCAGAGGTGTTACGGGCTGAGTTCGAGGAGCTTCCCGTATTTCGCTGAAATCGGCCAGATCCGTTGTGTGCAAAACGAAACGGGTCTTCGATCCGTGCGTCAGGCTCTGACAAATTTTTGACAAAACTTGCAGCCCGCTCTGACAACCGCGCCAGCTCGGCCCGGTAACGTCGGGGGCATGAAGAATTCCCTTCTTTCACTACTCGCCCTCGTTTCCTCACTCGGAACTCCACTGTTCGCCGCCGGTGACGCGCTTACGCTCCGCGTGGCTCCCGAACGCGAATGGCTCGTGCGCGGTGCCTCCCGCGAAGTCCTCGTCCAGGTTGAACTGGAGGGGCGTCGCCCAGACCAGCCTCAGCGAACCCCGATGAACCTGGCCCTTGTACTGGATCGCAGCGGATCTATGGCCGGTGCCAAACTCGAAAAAGCCCGGCAAGCCGCCTGCGTCGCAATCGATCAGCTCGGCCCGGACGATTTCGTTTCCCTGATTGTTTACGACAACAATGCCGAGGTGCTAGTGCCTTCTCAAAAACTCGATTCCAGGGATCGGGAGGCCATCAAGCGGCGGATTGAGCGGATTCAGCCTGGAGGCGGTACCGCCATTTACAGCGGAGTCCAGCTTGGGGCGCAGCAGTTGCGCAAACATCTGGACCGCGAGCGGGTGAACCGGGTGATCCTCCTTTCCGATGGGATTGCCAACGTCGGTCCCAGCCGGACTTCGGATTTGACGGATCTGGGACGTCACCTTCGGCAGGATGGCATGAGTGTTTCGACCATCGGGCTCGGGGACGATTACAACGAAGACCTCATGGCGGGGTTGGCCGAGGCGAGTGCCGCCAATTATTATTATGTCCAGGATTCGGAGAAGCTGCCGAAGATTTTTGAGGACGAACTCGGAAGTGCCCGGAGCATTGTGGCGCGTAGCGTGACCATCCGAATCCAGGCCCCGAAGGGTGTTCGGATCCGCGAAATTCTGGGACATCCAGAGATTGCCTGTGGGGACAACCTGGCGGAGATCACGCTTCCAGAGTATTTCGGAACGCTCAAACGCCGGTTTCTGGCCCGGTGCGAAGTGACCGAGGGGCGGACGGAATCGACGGAGGTGGCGGCGGTGGAGTTGAAGTACGAGGACAGCGCGAGCGGGAAATCGGCTCAACAGGAGCAGAAAGCGGTGGTGCGGTTCACGGAGGAGACGGCGAAATCCGAGGCGAGTATCCAGAGCGAGGTGGCGAAGGAAGCGAATGTGTGGCGCAATCGGGACGCCAAGGAACGTGCGCTAAAGCTGGCCGAGGAAGGCAAACCCCAGGAAGCGGCGAAGGTCATCCGCCAGCAGATCACGTCGTACAAGGCAGCGCCAAGATCTGCGCAAGCCGCCGCAGTATCGTCGGATCTCCGAGCTTTGGAGGAGGATGTGGAGCTTTTGGAAGGTGGAGCCAGTCTGCCTAAAAGCAGGGTCAAACAGATGAAGGCCGAGAGTTTTCAGGACAAAAACGCCAGTCGCGCTCCCCTTTCTAAGTAGTTCGGTGAAAGCGAATGCCGGTGCGATGCATAACCAGTCGCGCCGGTTTTTGCTTTGGGATACACAGGGTGGGTAAGCGGAATGAAAAAGAGCGTCCTCATTTTCCTCATCGCGGTTTTGTTGCCGAGTGGCCTGTTGGGCTGGCTCGCGCTCCAGAGCGCCAGGGAGCAGCAGATCGTGCTCGAACTTCGTACCGCCGAACTTTACCAGAGCGAAACCGATAATGCGGCCACGGCAGTTCGCTCCTTGATTGAGGAACAACGCCGGGCTTTTTCCGAAACTGTACGCCAATTGCTGGCTACCCGTTCTCCCCGGGAACTAGCGGGTAGTTTCGCGCCCGCTCTCAGCTCGGCCTGGCGTAGAAATGCCGTGGGCTTTTCCCTCGGAGCCGATGGGCGCCTGCTTTCTCCCATGCCAGCCGAGGCTGAAACTCATCCAGACTGGAAGCGGTTCCTGCGCGAAAACGGGGACTTCTTATCCAATCGACAGTCCGCCGATGTCTACTGGGTGGCGCTGGACGATCTGAACCGCCCGGAAGCGCTGCGAAAAGGCAGTGTTCCGGAAGCCTCGGTGCTGACTGGGGTTGCGTCTCTTGTGGGAAGCAAAAGGGAATCTTCCATTGAAAAGGCTTTGGCGAAATCTGAAGTCGCAGAGTCCAGGAGGCTTGAAACGAAATCCGTAGCTTTGCAGAGACAGGCACCTGTTTCGCAGTTAGCCAAGCCATCCGAAGCTCCGATGGTCGCGGAGGCCAAAGCGTTGGATAAGGTCCTAGGAGTTTCAGGCGGGGCCCCTGCGATGATGTCGAAAGCAAAGGCGTCGAAGGAAAACCCTGAGGTCGCTTCCAGAGCCAAGGACGTGTCTGGAGCTGTACCGCCCGGAGCGGTACCGCCGATGCCGGCCAACCCAGTGCCCCAGGCTTCTGCCGCCCGGGCTATGCCGGCAATGGCGGCGGTGGCCGATTCAAAATCCGCGCCGATGCCCATGACGCGAAACGTGGCGCCGCAGCAGTTAATTGCCGCAAACGAACGCGCCGTTTATTCGCAACTGATTCCCGCCACCACGGCTTTCCGGGCACTTACCGAAGGCAGTTCCGAAGGTATGATCACGCGTTTTGTGCAGGACAGACCGGAGTTGATTCTGTGGATGCGCCCGCCCCAGACGCCGGAACTGGTGTTTGGATGCGTCATTGATGCGGCGAATCTGAGTGATCTGTGGGCGGAAGCATTCCCGGCCTCGGGGTATGGAGGACGGGGGAGCGGCGAATTTTTGATGGCGTTGCTGGACGACAAGGCGCGGCCCGTAGTCGGAATGAAGCACGCTGCGTCTATCCCCGACTGGAAACGTCCCTTTGTGGCCACGGAGATCGGCGAAGTTCTGCCCCACTGGGAAGCCGTCCTGTATCTGGCACGGCCGGAACAACTCTCGGAAAACGCACGGACCGTTCGCCGGACCTTTTATCTGCTGGTGGCGACGGCCCTCGCGGCCATAACCAGCGGCGGCTGGCTGGTGTTTGCGGATGCACGGCGACAGGTGTTGCTGGCGCAGAAGAAGGCGGACTTTGTTTCCAATGTGTCCCACGAATTGAAGACACCGCTGACTTCCATCCGGATGTTTGCCGAGATGATGTTGGGCGGCCGCACGGACCCCGAAAGACGGACGCAATATTTGCGGATCATTCTGGTGGAAGCCGAGCGGCTCACCCGGCTCATCAACAACGTACTGGATTTCGCCCGGCTGGATCGAAATCGCGCTCCGCACCCCCAGAGCCGCCTGGATTTTCACGAACTGGTCTCGGGCTTGTGGGAGAGACAGGAGTTGCACCTGCAGGAAAACGGGTTTCAGACCCGGTGGCAGGCGGAGCCCGGGCCGTACTGGATTATGGGCGATGCGGATGCGCTTTCCCAAATCCTGATCAATCTGCTCTCCAACGCGGAGAAATATTCCGGCCCGCAAAAGGAGATCGAGCTGCATACGAACCTGGATGGGAACTGGGTGTGTGCCAGTGTGCTGGATCGTGGTGGCGGCGTGCCTCCCGGAGAAGAAGGGCGAATATTCGAGCCGTTTTATCGCGCCCACGATTCGCTTTCGAGTGGCATCCAGGGGTCTGGCTTGGGGCTGACGCTGGCACGTCGGCACGCCAACGAACACGGAGGCGATATCACTTACCAGAGCCGTGCCGGGGGCGGCAGTGTGTTCACGCTGCGCCTGCCGTTAGCTCTCTTTGTTACCGCATGAAAAAGCAGATCCTGGTTGTGGAAGATGACGCGCATATCCGGTTGGGACTTTGCCATGCGCTGCGGGATGAAGGGTATGAGGTCAGTGAATGCGGCGATGGCGCCCAGGCGCTGCGGATGCTCCGGCAAACTCCACCGGCTCTGGTGATTCTCGATATTATGTTGCCGCACAAAAGCGGGTATGACCTTTGCCGCGAGATTCGCGGTGCCAAAAATCGGGTGCCGATCCTGATGCTTTCGGCCAAGGGACAGGAGATCGACAAGGTGCTCGGGCTGGAGCTCGGGGCGGACGATTATGTGACCAAGCCCTTTGGATTAAGGGAACTACTCGCCCGTGTACAGGCGCTCCTGCGGCGTGTGGAGGTGAATTCGGTCGCGCCGGATTGTCCGGAGGAGATCACGTTTGGGAACGTGGTGATTGATTGCCGGGCGCTGCGCGGACAGCTCGGGAGTCGGAAGTTTGAGCTGACCCCGAGGGAACTCAAGGTGCTGGCGTTCTTGTTCCGGGAGCGAGGGCGCGCCATTTCGCGGGAAGCGATTCTGAACGAGGTCTGGGGCGTGGAATACTACGGGACTACACGCACGCTGGATCAGTTGATTGTGAAGTTACGCCAGAAGATCGAGGGGACACCGTCGGAGCCGCGCCACCTGCTAACGGTACACGGGCTCGGTTACCGGCTGGAGTAGGGGAGGAGTAGGGGAGGAGTAGGGGAGGGCACCGTGGATCCGTAACGCGAGGCCCGTACGGGGTTCAGGCTTCCCGAGGTGCCGAGTTGGAGCTGGATCTTCGGTTTACGCATTTCGATGCCGGTATCGACCCCGCGTTCTGAGGTGCCTTTCCAGCGCACATCGAATTCTAGAACGAAGTCGCGATATTCCTTAATGGTAGATAGTTAGCCTTCAGGGCCGAATTGTTTTCGCCAATGAGGATTCCGTTCTCGATCCGCCAGAAATCTTTCGATTCCTCGGCTCTGAAATTGGTGAGGTCTTTGCCGTTGAAAAGCGGCTCGAGAACAGGTTCAGCCGCCGTGACAGAGGGCCCGGAGGCAACCGTCGCCGAGCGAGTGGAGTCCGCAGCGGAAAGGTTTGCGACTCCGAGGAGGGCGATCGACGAGCGGAATAGCGAAATAGGCGAGGAAGAGGGGAATCCGAGATTCATGAGGGGAGAAGAGTTGACCCGGAGCAATAGAAGCCCCGGTTAACAGGTTAACCCCGCGAGTGCAGTGGATCGGGGGGGGATTTCACAAAGTTTCCGAACTGCCATTTGCGCCAAGCAAACAGTTGGAATCTCTATTGATCTAACTTTCGGGGTACACGCCAGGTCGAGCGGCGCTCGGCCCAGAATGCGGGATCTGGTTACCCGAGATCAGGACTTTGATGATCTCGGCCGTGAGTGGAGCTGTTTGCAAGCGCGTCCTGGATTCATTAAAGTGAATATTGGTTAATGCGTGTTGTTGACTTCCGAGGGTTGCGGGAGTTTTATTCACTTTAATGAAACGGGATACATCGTGTCTGCCTGCTGCTGTGGGTGCCCGCCTGCGGGACCGGCGTAAAATGCTCGGTGTTTTACAGGGGGACTTGGCCGATCTCTCGGGGATTGCCGTGCATACGCTCAGCAACATCGAGTCGGGGAAGGGGAATCCGTCCCTTCTGGTACTCGAAAAGCTGATGGATTGTCTCGGGCTGGAACTCACCATTGGCCCCCGGTGGCCGACATCGGGTGTTTCCTTCGACAAAGTGCGGGAGGACGCGCCATGAGCCGATCCGGGAAGGTTCTGGTTAATGGAGTGTCTGCCGGGCGGATCGAGCGCTTGGAAAACGGCGGGTATCGATTCGGCTATTTCCTCGAGTATTTAGCCCGCTCGGGGGCTCGACCGGTGAGTCTGACGCTGCCGGTTTCCGCTGTGCCGTATGAGTCCGGGACGTTATTCCCGTTTTTCTCAGGGTTGCTGGCGGAGGGGAACTTGAAGGAGTTGCAGTGTCGATTGTATCGCATGGATCCTGCGGACGATTTTACCCGGTTACTCAAAACGGCCAGTTGCGACGTGATTGGCGCGGTGACGGTGGAGGAGGAGTTGTGAGAATCCCCGACAATCTCTGTTTGAGTACGCTGCGGCCGATTCGCGGGGGCTTTTACAGTGCGGGAGCGATGCGCACGCTTTTTGGAGGACAGCGAGTCCCGCACCTCCTGCAATTTGAGCAGAAAGAGTTCGCGGAGTTCCGGCAGGAGGCGGCCTCGAGAATTTCCATCTCCGGGGTCCAGGACAAAATCTCGCTCCGGTTGGTGGACGGGCAACTGACTCCGACGGATCGGGAGGGTGAGTTTATTCTGAAACCTGTGCCGAATGCTTTGGCTGGCACCTTGGATCTCGTGGAAGACGTGCCTGCGAACGAACACGTCACGATGCAAATTGCAGCGCAGGTTTTCGGGCTGCGGACAGCCGAGTGTGGGCTGGTATTTTTCCCCGACGGAGAGCCCGCCTACCTGGTGCGCCGGTTTGACCGTGATCCAGAAAGTTCCCGGAAGCTGGCGCAGGAAGACTTTTGCCAACTGGCGGGAAGAAGCCGGGCTACGGATGGTGAAAATTACAAATACGACGGGAGTTACGAGGAGGTTGGGCGGCTTTTGCGGGAGTATTGTGGCGCCTGGAAAGTGGAGTCGGAGAAGTTGTTTGCGCTGGTGGCGTTCAATTATGTGTGCGGGAACGGAGATGCGCATTTGAAGAACTTCTCGGTTCTGGAAACCCCCATGGGCGATTCTGTGCTGAGCCCTGCGTATGACTTGTTAAACACGTCCCTCCATCTGCCGACCGAAAGTCGGACGGCACTGGATTTCTTTGACGACTTGGTGACTCCAAGTTTTAAGGCGAATGGATTCTTCAAACGCCCTGATTTTCTGCTCCTGGCCAAGCAGTTTGGCCTGCGTGAGCAGC
Organism: Akkermansia muciniphila; assembly: GCA_945883955.1. Classification (GTDB taxonomy): domain Bacteria; phylum Verrucomicrobiota; class Verrucomicrobiia; order Chthoniobacterales; family Chthoniobacteraceae; genus Chth-196. The sequence continues at coordinate 27,261 of CAMCYN010000007.1, read as the reverse complement.
GGGCCGAGGCGATTTTGAATCGGTTTGCGCACGAGAAAGACGCGGTACTGAACCTTCTGGATCGCTCACTGCTTTCTGATTCAGCCCAAAACCGGTTTGGAACGCTCGTCCTGGATCGGCTGCGGGCGATCGCTGATTGAGATCCTGTCCGGAAGGGCGTCCGCAATGGTTACGCCTTTGTTTCTGCGGTTGCAGCGTTTGTTCTGCTCACGAGTACGGGAGCGGTTAGCCGGAAAATTGCTGGGGCATCCTGTCGCTGGCAGTGGTTCTCCGGGGGATGCAAACGCCGGATCAGAGAGTGATGAGGTGCAGCGCCGCAGCGCCCCCTGGGAGATGGGCAGGATCAATCCGGTGATCAAAGGTGGCCAGTTTGCTTCCATGCTTCACGGCGAGGGCGAGAAGGTAGAGGTCGGTGAGGTGCGGGGAAGCCGGGAGGTTCGGAAAGGTGTGGGTATTCGTGAGGGAAAGGTCGTCGGGCCAGAATTGGTGGCCGGGAGCGGCTCGAAAGGTGTTTAGCACCCGCCTTGCTTCTGCCGTTGAACCCGGTCCGTGGGGATAACTTTGTGCGCCAAAAATGCGGATGAAGGCGTTCTCGGTGAGTGGGCAAGTGGCCCAGCCTTCCAGCGTCGCGCACTTTTCAAAAAACTGAAGGGCCGCGGCCCGGTGCGGGTGATTGGAGTCCCCGAGCGCAATCAGCACATTGACATCGAGAAGGTGGATCATGCGTTTCCCTTGGCGATGGAGATGATTCTGGCGTCTTCTTCATCGTGTTGATGAGCAATAAGATGCTGGATCTGTTCGGCTGTTGGCCCGTCGGTGCGCTTTTTCAGACTCAGGATGCCGAACGGCCCCACTTCGTATGGGCTGTCGGGGGCGAGTTTTTCCTGCGGAGCGATTTCCCGACGAAGGGCGTGTTCCACCATGGCCTTGAGGGTGGTCTTCCGCTGGGCAGCCAGCGCTTTGGCCGCGATCAGCAAGTCGTCCGGCAAATCAAGCGTGGTTTTCATGATATGGGTCACAATATGGGAATATGGCTAAGTGTAAAGCTTTGTGCTGGAGGCCCGGGTTTAGGGCATTCGCTCCGTGAATCCCTGCGGATCTCGCTAGCAAACTAAAGATAGCCGCCGCGTCGGGCGAAATCCGCACCGACACCGCCCGCATCTCGGATGAAATTCAGGTCACTTTGAATGGCGGCGACAGCTTTCACGTGGAGCCCTTCACGCCGCCGCTGCAGATGGTCAGTTCCCGTGAAACCAACGAGTGGACGTGGCGTGTCAGCGCCACCCGCGAAGGACGCCACATCCTGCACCCCAGGATCTTGCATTCGCCTCTCTTAACGCGCCGAGGCAATGCAGCCCTTCCCTCCCCCCCCCTGTACGTACGTTGCAAAGAGCAACTTATTGCCAGTTCGGAAGAATCATGGTTCAAGCTGCTCTTACGACTATGAAGTACCCCTCATTACTACTGTCCCTCCTCGGCTCTTTTCTGTTTCTCAGTGACGCTCCGCTTCTGGCCGCCGACACCCAAAAGGTGAAGGTGATCGATAAATTTGATCGTATCGATCCCAAGACGGTTCGGTTCGGCGATGCTAGGGGCAAATTGTTCAGCACTCCGGATCCAAACCACCCGAAGGTAATGGAAGTCACCATGGATTACGCTAAGCCGGGCGGAACGTGTGGCTTTTCCAAGACCTTTCCGGAAGGCACCGCCAGGGCAAAGAAGCACTCTGCTATCCGCTTCTGGGTGCGCAGTAACTGTGGCACAGGCTTTGGCGTCAACCTGGGTGGGAACTACACTCGCAAAGACGACAAGCGATCCGCTTTCGGCGCAGGAGGTTATACGGCGACCGAAACTTGGACCATGATCACTATTCCTTTCAATAAAGTCAGCCGCCACGGGTACGGCAATTTTTGGAAAGATGGCAAATGGCATGCTAGTCCAAGACCAAAAGGCGGAGACCCTATGGATGAGGACGACATCGACGGTCTCGAAAGCATTAGTTTTTCCTCTGACGTCAATAAACGGGGAACAAGCACCGTCGGGCATCTCATGTTAGACGGGCTGGAACTGCTCGAAAGATAAGTGGAGCGCCATGGCGACAGCACAGGGGTGATCAAGGAGCTGCAAATGTAGGAGCGCTTTACCAAACGATGCAGCAACGAGTTCCATCGAAGAACACGACCTTCTTATCCCGCTCCGAATGCACACGCAGCGTTCGGCACCGCATCGTTTTCAATCCACTTAGCAGCCCCTCCACCTTGGGCACGGAATCCTCGTTCAAAAGGTTGGTTCTTCGGCGGAATCTGTGGGTGAAAATGGAAGGGTTCGCGAAGTCGGGAAACGATCGTTTCAAAACGCAAAAATGAAGAAATCCCAGTTGTAAGCGCCTTCGCTGTGGGTTTCGGGCTGGAAGCGTCCGTCGAACAGGGCGCCTCTGCTCCCCAGAAAGCCCCCCAGACCCCGCCTCAGCCCCCCCAGAACAGGGGGGTGGACGGTTTGGAGGTTTGAGGGGATTCTGGTGGCCCTCAGTTAGATCGCTTCCCCCAATGAAGACTCGTCTGTATCCCCGTCCCGGTTCCCTCGCGCTTGTTTCCCTGTTGTGCGCGACATTTCCACAGGCTCAAGCGGCCGCAGCCAGCAAAGCGCCCGGAGCGGCTGTCAGTTATTACCGCGATATCCGGCCGATTTTTCAGGCAAACTGTCAGGGGTGTCATCAACCCGCCAAACCCAAGGGTGGCTATGTGATGACCGATTTCTCCAAGCTGCTGGCCGGCGGTGAAAAGGACGGCGTCGCCGTCGTGCCCGGCGACATGACCAAGGGATCGCTGATCGAACAAATCACGCCGGTGGGCGGTTCGGCCGAAATGCCCAAGAACAAGCCGCCCCTTCCCGAACACGAAATTGCGCTCGTGCGGAAATGGATTATCGAAGGGGCCAAGGATGATACGCCCGCAGACGCCCGCAAACACTTCGATGCGGCGCATCCGCCCGTCTACTCGCAACTGCCGGTTGTGGCCTCAATCGACTTCTCGCCGGACGGAGCGTTGCTGGCCGTGGCGGGGTTTCATGAGGTTTTGCTCCATAAATCCGACGGCAGCAAAATCGAGGCGCGCCTGATCGGGATCTCCGAACGGATTCAGTCCGTGCGTTTCTCACCGGATGGCCGCTGGCTGGCCGCCGCTGGAGGCGATCCTGCGCGTATGGGGGAATTGCAGATTTGGGAGGTGGCGACCCGCAAACTCAAAATCTCAATCCCGACAAGCTGGGACACACTTTACGGAGTCAGTTGGTCTCCAGACAGCAAACTCATCGCCTTCGGATGTGCGGACAACACCGTACGTGCCGTCGAGGCCGAGACCGGTAAACAGGTCCTGCAGATGGGCGCCCATAACGACTGGGTGTTGGACACTGCCTTTTCGGCCAAGGGCGATCATCTCATTTCCGTGGGACGGGATATGGCGGCCAAGCTCAGTGAACTCGGCTCGCAGCGGTTCGTGGACAACATCACTTCGATTACTCCAGGGGCACTTCGTGGCGGGATGAATGCCGTGGACCGTCACCCCATGGAAGATGCCGTGGTGGTGGGCGGTTCGGACGGCGCGCCCCAACTCTTCAAGGTGTTCCGGACCACGGCCCGGAAGATCGGCGACAACGCCAACCTGCTCAAAAAATATCCGGACATGACCGGTCGTGTTTTTGCGACCCGCTTCGCTCCTGATGGCACCCGGTTTGTCGCCGGAAGCGCACTGAACGGCCATGGCGAGGTCGGGGTGTTTTCGATGGCCGGCGATTTTGCTGTGCCGGCGGAGATCGCGGCCATTCGGGCCAAGGCCGCCAAGACCCGCTCGGTGGAGGAAATCGAACGGTTGCGGCTGTTTGACGAAAAAGCGGGTATCCGGATTTCGCAGACCCGGATTGAAGGGTCGGCGGTTTATTCGGTGGCATTCCGGCCGGACGGAAGTTCGGTCGCGGCGGCCGGTGGGGATGGACGGATTCGTTTTATCAATGCGGCGAGCGGTCTTGTGGAAAAGGAATTTGATGCCGCACCGGTCCAGGCCGGAGGCGTCGCCAAGGCGGCTTCGACAATCGGACTGCGGATCCTGACCCCGGAGAGCACCGAACCGGAGCGGATTCCCGAGGGCAGCCAGGTGGTGTCGCTGGAGGTGCAGCCGGCGACGATCGAGGTGAGCCGTCGGAATGATTACGTACAATTACTGGTAACGGCGCGTTACGAGGGCGGAAGTGTCGCGGATGTGACACGGACAGCGCGGATCGAGCTGAGCCAGCCGGTGGCGGAGATTACCGTTCGTGGCCAGGTGCATCCTAAGGCCAACGGGAAAGGGGAGGTTCGGGTGAGTTTCGGAGGGAAAACGGTGAACGTGCCGGTGCGGATCCAGGGGGCGGATGCTCCATTTGAGGCCGATTTTATCAAGGACGTGAACCCGGTGATGACCAAGCTGGGCTGTAACCAGGGCAGTTGCCACGGAGCCAAGGACGGCAAAGCCGGATTCAAACTTTCCCTGCGCGGATACGATCCGGAGTTCGATATCCGTTCGCTGACCGACGATATGGCTTCTCGCCGGGTGGCCGTGGCGTCTCCCGACGACAGTCTGATGCTGCTGAAGGCCGTGGCGGAAGTTCCCCATGAAGGGGGGCGTCGGACCAAGGTGGACGAGAAATATTACGGGATCATGCGGCAATGGGTCGCCGGCGGGGCGCATCTCCGAACAGATGCCGCGAAGGTTACCCGGATCGAATTGTTCCCGAGCAACCCCGTGCTCCAACAGATCGGAGGCCGTCAGCAGGTACGTGTCGTGGCGCATTATGCGGACGGAGGGGTCCGGGATGTCTCGAATGAAGCGTTTGTGGAGAGCGGAAATACGGACGTCGCTACGGTGGATTCCACCGGATTACTCAATACGCTGCGCCGGGGAGAGGCGCCTATTCTGGCTCGGTACGAGGGCAATTATGTGGCGACAACCATCACGGTTATGGGTGACCGGAGCGGGTTTGAATGGAAGGAACCGGTGACGTGGGGCAAAGCGGACGAGCTGGTGGCCGCCAAATGGAAGCGGATGCAGATCGAGCCTTCCGAGCTGGCCGGGGACGGCGAGTTTTTGCGCCGGGTGTATCTGGATCTGATGGGGCTGCCGCCCAGCTCGGAGAAACTCCAGGCTTTCCTGGCTGATCCGCGCGAGAGCCGTCTCAAACGTGAGGCGATTGTGGACGAACTAGTGGGGAGTGTGGACTTCGTCGAACACTGGACGAACAAGTGGGCTGATTTGTTGCAGGTAAACTCGAAGTTCCTCGGGCAGGAAGGTGCCGAAGGGTTCCGGGCCTGGATTCGCACCCAGATTGATAAGAACACTCCCTACGATCAGTTCGTACGGGCGGTGCTTACGGCGACGGGTTCGAACAAGGACAATCCGGCGGCCAGTTACTGGAAAATTCTGCGTCAGCCGGCCGAGGCGATGGAGAACACGACCCATCTGTTCCTGGCTACGCGGTTCAACTGTAACAAATGCCACGACCATCCCTTCGAGCGGTGGACTCAGGATCAGTATTATGAAACGGCGGCGTATTTCGCCCAGGTCAGTCTCGCCACCGATCCGGCCAGTGGCGGCAAGACCATCGGAGGAACAGCTGTGGAAGGGGCCAAAGCACTGTTTGAAATGGTGAAGGAGGATCCCAAGGGCGAGATCAAACACGATCGGACCGGCAAGGTGACCGCTCCGCAATTCCCCTTCCAGGCGAAGGCCGAGGTGGATGTGAAGACTTCCCGACGGGAACAGTTGGCGACCTGGATGACTTCGCCGGACAACCGCTATTTTGCCACAAGTTACGTCAACCGGATCTGGGGTTACCTGCTGGGCCGTGGAATTATCGAGCCGCTCGATGACATCCGGGCCGGAAATCCGCCGACCAATCCCGAGCTTCTCGAGTACCTCACCCAGGAGTTCGTGCAGGGTGGGTTCGATACGCGGAAGATCTTCCGTCTGATCTGCAAATCGCGCACCTATCAGCTTTCGATCCGGATCAATCGCTGGAATGAAGATGACACCGTCAATTATTCCCATGCGATGGCCCGGCGGCTTTCGGCGGAAACCCTCTTTGATTCGGTGTTCAAGGTGACGGGTTCGACGGCTTCGCTTCCCGGAGTGGTCGCGGGCGGGCGGGCGGCCTTGATGGTGGATTCGAACAGCCAGGGGGCGGCTGGATTTTTAGCCACCCTGGGCAAGCCGGCGCGGGAAAGTACGTGTGAATGTGAGCGCAGCAGCAATCTGGGCTTGGGTTCGGTTATGGCGCTGTTGAGCGGTCCGGTGATTTCGGGGGCGATCCAGGATCCCAAAAACGATCTCTCCAAACTGGTCGCCAAACAGCCCGACGACACGCTTCTGGTGAATGAACTCTTCCAGCGGGTGCTTTCGCGTGAGGCCACCACGAAGGAGGTGGACGCCACGCGGAGCCTGATTGGAGTCATCGAGGAGGATCACCAGAAGGTGATTCAGGCCTGGGAGCTTAAGGAGAAGGAACAGGCGCCTCTGATTGTAAAAATGGAAAAGGCCCGCGAAGAAGCCATGGCCTCGGCCAAGGAACGCCTCGAAGCGTACGAAGCCGCTTCCAAAGTCCTGCGTGAAGAACGTGAAACCGTACGCAAGGAACGCGAAAGCCGAGCCCAGTTGGCGCTGAAAGCATGGGACGGGGCGTTGCCGGTCCGTGTGGAAGGCTGGATTGCGCTGGAGAAACCGGCTGCCGCTCCGGTGCGCTGGACCTTGTTGCAACCCAAGACGGCAACGGCAGGAGGCCAAGTGAAACTCAGTGTGGAGAAGGACGGCACGGTTGTTTCATCCGGTGCCAATGCCGGCACGGATTACACAATAACGCTGGATGCCGATGTCAAAGGGGTGACGGGTGTGATGCTGGAAGTGTTGCCGGATCCGGCCTCGCCAAAATTCGGTCCCGGGCGGTCCAAGAGCGGGGACTTTCTGCTGAACGAGTTTGTGCTCACCCAGACACCCGCCGGGAAGGGAACCGTGACTGCCCCTGTAGTGTTCTCCGGCGCCTGGGCTTCGCATTCCAAGGACAAGTTCCCGATCTCGGCTGCCATTGATGGCAATGAGGAAAGGGACGGTGGCTGGTCGATTGGCCCCGCAACCGCCCAGCGCCATGTCGCGGCCTTCCAGTTAAAGGCGCCGATGACGAGTGAAGGCATGACCCTGCTGAATTTCCGGTTGTTGCAAAAGAGTAACGAAAACTTGCTCGGCCGGATCCGGTTGTATGTCACCACGGCGGCGGAACCGCTCCAGCCTGGAGTGCCGGCGCCCGTGGCGGAGGCTGGTGGCAAAGCTGTGGCCGAGCGCACGGACGTGGAGAAGGGGCTTCTGGCCGAATACGTCCGGCAGAGCGATCCGGAATACTGGCGTCTGCGCCGGGAAGCTGCTGAGGCGAAGGTGCCTCTGGCGAAGGATCCGACCCAAACCGACTTGCAGACAGCCCTGGCCAAGGCGACCGAACCGATCCGTCTGGATCCGGTACTGGTGCAGTTGCGGGCGGATTCTGCGGCGAGCAAGCAGCAGGTAGCCAACAAACGGCTCACGGTCGTTCAGGATCTGACCTGGGCGCTCATCAATAACCCAGCCTTCCTTTTTAACCGTTAACGTTCCCTTCCCCTCCCCACTCCCAACCTTCACAGAACTTATGATTCACCTTCCTGGCGGCACCTGTAGCGATCTCTGTAACTCAGCGCTTAAAATGTCGCGGCGCGATTTACTGCGCCTTGGCGGATCGGGGATTTTGGGAATGTCCCTCGGCTCGATGCTCAACCTCCAGGCTCGTGCCAGCGAGGCGGGTCGGGTTGGCGGACCGGGCTGGGGGAAGGCTAAAAGTGTGGTGATGATCTACCTGCAGGGCGGACCGAGCCATCTGGACTTGTGGGATCCGAAGTTGAATGTGCCCGACAATATTCGGTCGGCGTTTAACACCATCCCGACAAAAATCCCTGGCATCCATTACACGGAGATCCTGCCCAAGCTGGCCAAGCTTAACGACAAGTTCACGCAGATCCGTTCGATGGCCTACACGCCAAACGGACTGTTTAACCACACGGCCGCCATCTACCAGATCATGACCGGGTACACGACCGACAAGGTCAGTCCCTCCGGTCAGCTGGAACCGCCCGACGCCAAGGATTACCCCAATTTCGGGTCCAACATCGTGCGTCTGCGGCCTTCCAACGAGCCGATGCTGCCGTTTGTGATGCTGCCGCGTCCGTTGCAGGAAAGTAATGTGGTGGGCAAGGGCGGCACGGCGGGTTTTCTGGGTAAGGCGTTCGATCCGTATACGCTTTACCCGCCTGGGGATGACCTGGACATGGGTAAAATGGAGCGTATCACCGTGGACGACTTGAAGCTGCCGCCGGAGGTTTTTGCGCTGCGTCTCCAACGCCGGGCCGATTTGCGCTCGGTGATTGAAGCGGCCATGCCGGAGGTGGACAAGGCGGTGGAGAAATACAATCTGGACGATTATTACCAGCGGGCTCTCAACCTGATCATCTCGGGCAAGGCGCGCGCGGCGTTTGATATTTCGCAGGAATCGTCCGAGATGCGGGACCGGTACGGGCGGAACACGTTTGGACAGAGCTGTCTGCTGGCCAGGCGTTTGATTGAGGCGGGGACAAGGGTGGTGGAGGTTATCTGGCCGAAAGTAGCCAATTCGGACAACCATTCCTGGGATCATCACGTGGGGTTAACCGACCGGATGAAGACCAAATCCGGACCGATGCTGGATCAGGGGCTGGCGGCGTTTATCGACGATATGGATTCACGCGGGCTCCTGGAAGAGACGCTTGTGGTGGCGATCGGAGAGTTCGGGCGTGCGCCGACCAAGGGGGTGAGCACCTCCGGAAATGGCAACAGTGCGGATGGGCGCGATCATTGGCCGTACTGTTATTCGGCGATTGTGGCCGGGGCGGGGGTCAAACGGGGCTACGTGCACGGTCAGAGTGACAAGACGGGGAGCAGTCCGGCGGAGGATCCGGTTCATCCGACGGAGTTACTGGCGTCGATGTATCACTCGTTTGGAATCGATCCGGAAACCATTGTGTACAACCACCTCAATCAGCCGCGCGAACTGGTCAAAGCCAAGGCAGTGTCCAAGCTATTTGCATAAGCCGGAAAAGGGCGGGGGAAAGTGCCGTTGGGGGCTCGCGGCAAGAAGTCGCGAGCTTTGAAGGATAAATCCTTTGGAAGATCCCCGACGGCAGGGGCACAGGAGTTATGGGAGTAACAAGGCGCTTCTGGTTTGGTCATTATCCCGGGTAAGTGCGGAAGCGACCGATGGATTTCGGGTGTAGAAGCTTGCGACTGGCTTGGGCGGGATATCGAACGGGGGTTGTCTGGGCGCGTTCGTAAAGAGTGCACGTCCGGTGCCGATCATCTGACTGGAGCTTGATAATCCTATTTTGGAAAAGAATTCCCAGGCGAGGGGCTGATGCGCGCTGCCTAAACATCGTTCTTCTATACCTTTGTCAATCTAGCAGAGTTCTTCCCAGGATGGACCCGAGCGGGTGCCGTATTTTTCCATGCAATTCTTCAAAGCTTCGTCGATCAGGCGGGGGGGAGCTATTCCGAGTGTGCTCGAAGATGTTATTGTCTGATAGTTAACGGTTTGCGGAATCGTAATGTGCACAGTGACTCGTTTGCCCAGTTTTGATTCCTTAGCTTTCCTGAAGATAGACGGACGGCACCCAGGCAACCGCACAAGCAATGAGCGGTTATCCGGGGCGGTTACTGTCCCAATGGGGCTTTGTCTAATTTAGCAATCTCCCGTCCGATATCTTCCGCAGTCGGGTTAAGATGAATGCCGTATTTCTCCATATAATACGTCAGAGAGTGTTCGATAAGGCGAGACCGGCTTATTCCAAATGAATTTGCTAATACTCCGGCTTTCTCTTTGATATGTGGGGAAATTGTGATGTATAGCTTTTCGCGGTTGCGGGACTTGGTGGGGTTAGCAGTTTTTTTGGGCTTTTTTGTTTTGGTGGGTTTGGCGTTGAGTTGCTGTGGAGGATTGTTTGTGTTTTCGGATATGGGTGTCATGTGGCCTGGTTATTTATTAAGTGCGGTAAGATAATTGTGGTGTAATCTATCTGGTGGCGATCAAAAGGCGGTAAAGGTAGGTGCTGTATTTGCGATAAAGCCGCGTTCCTCTAGACCTTCTAGCAGAAGCGCCCCCAGGGCGTTCAATGGGCCGATTCTCCGGTTGCTTTCGCCCAGCAAATGGGGGCGTCGAGCGGGGCGATACCGCCGCTGCCTTCAGACCTCATCAAATTTGGATGCAAAGAATAATTGTTCATACTGGCCGCTCAACGGATTTCGCGAAATTTTACCTTGTTGGCGTCAGGATCAACGCTCCTGCCGCCTGGCATCGCTAAGGATCAGGAAAAATCGCACCTTCAAAATTGCATACATAAGGAAGTATGCGAAGGGTTAATTGATACGTAGCGGATACGTATTTCCGGATTTACCCCCGGGGCGCTTGCTGTTGTATCTTGCGATTACATTACTGTAATTATGATAAAATCGTGAGGTCGGCAAATATGCCTACTGGAATTGTAGGGTATTCCACCCGCTGCTTATAAGAAAGGTGCGGCTTGTTCTCCGCGTCCAGCCAAGGGCGTCCGAGTCGGGTGGGGTCTTTTCTGTCCGCCAAAACCTCGAGGTATGCCGACGGGGGACGGTTCTTTCCACCGGTTGTTTACATTTGTAAAACCGGATACTCTCACTCCGAAGCATCGGAGTGAGATCGATTCCTATCCCCGGGATAACCGGCGGAATAACGGCGGGGGGAACCGTTTTATCCCCAGTCCGTTAACAATCGTTCTACAGCCGTAAACTTTCCCCCCGTGTGGCTGAGAATCTACGGAGACCGTCTGCCGTCTACTTTCCGCCTTTTGCAAGCGCTTCGAGATAATCGAGTAAGGACGCGAAGTCTTTCACCGACAGGTTCCCAACCAATCCTTCGGGCATCATCGACTTTGGATCCGTGCCGCGCTCGGCAATGGTCTCGGCCACTACCTGGACGTCCTGGCCGGCAATATTACGCAGGGTGATGTTTTCGGCCCCTTCCTGCACGATGAAGCCCATGTGCGTCGCCCCGTCCTTCAGGGTGAACACGCTGGTGACGAAACCTTGGGCGATGGTTTTGTTGGGATACAGGATGGCTTCTGCCAGTTCTGTCCGGTTGTAGGTCGTGGCGATTGTCCCAAGGTAGGGCCCTTTCAGAGGCTGGCCCTGGGCGGTGGTGTGGCAGTTCACACACCCCTGCTGGCTGAAAAGATGTTCGCCGCGCGCCACTTCCCCTTTGGTGGGCACGACCTGTTTGAGTACCTCCTCGCCCGCTAAGGTAGCGACGAGCGGACTTGGTTTGTCCGAGCCGAGGATTTTGTCCACGTTCAGCTTGAGCTCCTTGACTGCGGTCTGTGCCACCTTGCGCACCCCCGGATCGGCGTCTTCCAGGGCCAGTGCGATGGCCTTTTCGAGCGGCTGGAAGGAGCTGCGGCCCGTCATCAGCGCGTTCATGATCTGTTTGCGCCGCGGCGCTCCACTCTGCCAGCCGTCTTGGAGGGCTTTGGCCGACATCATCCGCGATTCCGGAGAGCCGGTGGTCCGTTTGGCTAGCTTTAACAGAACCGTGTCCGCCCATTTGGAGGCGGGCTCTTTGAGGGAGGCGGCGAGGTCTTCAAAACGCCCGTGGACGTTTTCGAGTTTGGGCGCGTCCAGGAAAGCGTTCTGGGCTTTTTGCACATCCGACCCGGCTCCCGAGGTGCTCTTGAAGGACGGTAAAATCTCGATCATTGCCTCGAAAGCTTCGGAGCTGTCGGTTTTTACGAGCGCCTGAATGGCTGCGGCCCGGGTGAAGTCGCTTTGTTTCTGGTCGCGCAAAGCCGCCAGGAGCAGCGGAATGGCCGGTGCGGGAATGGTGTCTTCCTGAGCGAGCTGACGCGCAAGGGTTGGCACCACTGCGGGATTCTGCTCTGCAAGCTGAATGAGTTTACCCAAAGCGTCGCCGGGTTTGATCCGGTGCCGTCCGAACTCCGTACTGAGGGCGGCGGCTTCCTCGGCGCCGGCTTTATTGAGCATGCCCAGGAGCACTTCGCCGATCCGTTCGGATTGCTCCCATTTTTCGGGCTGATAATACGGTCCCCGGGTGTCCGGCCGGGTTCCCCACGAGTCGCCTTTCCAGGTTCCTTCGGTGTGATAGAGGCGGCTGAGTGTGCGGGCAAAGCCCAGGCGGCGGCTACCGTTCTCCTCTTTGTCCAGACGTACCATGAGGGCGCTGACCACAGCCGGCTCGTGGATCATTTGTAAGACCCGCAAAGCGGCCTCCCGGGCGTCGTCGGTGGCGGTTTTGTCGTCCAGCACCTTTAGCGCAACGTTATAGGCCTTGAGGTGGATCAGGGTCTCGATGGTGGTATGCGACACCACGGCGTCGGAGTCCACCAGCAGCGGCGCCAGATGCCCGGCCAGATCGCTGCGTCCTAGCCGAGAAACGGCCACTACCGATTCGTTCCGGGTCCGCGCATCGGCGCTCTTGAGGCCCGCCAGGATGGGGGCTGTGGGGACGTGTTGAAGCTGGTCCCAGCGGTCGGCGAGCGCCCGAATCGCCCAGGCGGCAATGGAAGGGTCGGCGCTGCTTTCGGCCAGAAACCCGTGGGAGGTTTCGCCGAGCCCCTGTTTGAGGGTGAAAAGAGCGACCACCCGCGAGGCGAGCGGCTTGGAGGTATCGCGCACAAGCGCTTGCAGGGCCGTGACGGAGGCGGCTTTGAGCCCGCGCCGGAGCAATTCGCGCTGGGCTTCGAGCCGGCGGCGGTGGCTGTTGGTTGAGAGGAGCTTTAAGAGAGAGGGCTCGTCGGCCTTGGCGAAATCCGGGAGCGGTTCGGGGCTAAAACCCTTCGGGGTGACTCGGGCGATGAACCCCACGTTGGGATCGCTAAAGGCGAATTTCCCGTCTTTCCAGCTATTGACGTAAACGCGGCTCATGGCGTCCACATCGGCGTCGGTGGATTTGGGTACCTTGACTAAAGGCGTGGGAGCGGAGGTTTCTTCAAAGGTCGCGCCCTTGGGTTTGAGCTGGTGGCGGTAAAGCGGGCCCGGGCCCCAGTCACAGGTGTAGGGCAAATTGTTCCATTCGGCCGGAAACCCTGGCTCATCGATCCAGACAGCGCCGCAGCCCGAGCCGCCGCCGTAATCGGCCAGGGGTTTGATGTGTTCGTAGCCGAAGAATTTGTACAGACGCGGATAGCCGTGATTTTCGAGCCCCGTGAAATGATGGAGTCGGATATCCCAGCCGTCGCCGTCGTTGGTGTTGTCGCGGGTGAATCCGTCCAGCAGCGGGCTGACGGCGACTTCGAGGATGTTGCGTGTGCCGGAGCTGTAGAGTTCGAGGCCGGTGCCGTCGGGACGCACCCGGATGACGCCGCCGCCGCGCAGTTGCAGTTTGCGGCCGTCGGTGCCTTCGGCCTCCATAAAGCCGAAGTCGCCGCAGGCAATATACAGCCAGCCATCCACGCCGAGGGAGAGTCCGTTGGTGGTGTGATCGGCCGGGCGGTCTGCAAACCCGAAGGCCAGGTTTTTGACCAACACCTTTTCCTCCTCGGCGACCCCGTCACCGTCTTTGTCGATGTAAACGCTCAGGTGGGGCGGGTGAACGAGATAGAGCCGGTCTTTATCCCAGACCAATCCGCGCGGGCTATCCACGTCGGGCACAAACTCCTTCACTTCGTCGGCCTGGCCGGTGCCTTTGGTGTCCCGTAGCCGGACAATCCGGCCCATCTTTGGGAGCCGCCCGAGGGAGCCGTTTTTATCGGAGCTGACGTAGAGAGTGCCGTCGGGAGCGGCGGCACTGAAGACGGGATAATTGGCCTGCTCGGGGGTGGCGAAGATGGTGGCTTCGAAGCCATCGGCCACGGTGACGGTCTTCAGGAGCTCTGCGGCGGTGGGAGGAGGGGTGTCGACTGCGAAAACGAGGGAGGGCAGGGTGCACAGAGCGCCGATCGAAAAGGAGAGAAAGGTTTTTTTCACAGGGCAAGCAGTTGGAATAAGTGACCAGGAAGTAAAGTGTCCCTGTTACAAACTTCTTAGAGCAAAGCCCCAGCGGAGGGGAGCGAGTGGTTTGCCGGGTCGGGAACCGCTCGCCGCGGGGGCAGGTGTGTATTCAGAGCGCCGAGCGGAAAAAAGGACTCCAGTCCGCCCTGCCAGTTTCCCGCTCGAACTGATAGACACGCGTGATGCACCCCGTACTTGCCCAGTCGCTGCCTTTGATTGCGGGGGCGGCGTATGCGGCTTCGGCGCTCTGGAGTAAACGCGCCACGATGGAGGGGGGCGGATTGTGGCGGATCATTTTTTTGACCAACTGGGGGCAGGCTCTGCTTTTGTTGCCACTGGCGTTTTTGGGGAATGGTTCGGCGCTGGGCGGTGAGGCGGTGCTCAAAGTCGCGATCACCTCGCTCATTTTCTTTATCGGCCAGGTTGTCGTGTTTGCCGGGTTACGCTTTGGGGACGTCTCGGTATTGACGCCGGTGATGGGCACGAAGGTGCTTGTGGTGGCGCTGATGGCCGTTGGGTTCATGCACGAAACCCTGCCTCCTCGGTGGTGGTTGGCCGCAGCGATTGCCACGCTGGCGGCTGCGCTACTAGGGGGCGGAGCCGTGGGGGATCGCAGACGGGTCTGGGCCGGGGTGGCCGGAGGGCTGGGTGGGGCGCTGGCGTTTGCAGGGGTGGATATCTGTTTTCAGCTCTGGGGCGGAACGGTGGGGGTGTGGCGTTTTACCTCACTGGTGATGCTTGGAATGGGAGGCTGGTCGCTTCTTTTGCTGCCATTTCTCGAAGGGCCCTGGTGGCGCCTCCCGGTCCCCGCCCGCTCCGCTTTTATTCCAAGCCTCGCCATGGCCCTGACCCAGACGACGTTGATGGCCTATTGTGTCGTAGTGTTGAACGGCGCGGCCTGGGCCAATCTGCTTTATAGCTCCCGGGGTGTGTGGAGCGTCGTGTTTGTGTGGGCGCTCGGCTCCTGGTTTGGCAATCGGGAGAGTGAGATCGGGCCTGGGGTGATGACGCAGCGTCTGTTGGGCTCCGGGTTACTCCTGGGGGCCATTGCAATTGTGTTATATTAGCGGAGAACCGGGTTTGGCTCGGGCCGAAATCGTGGGAACCGCTTGCTTTACGGCCCGACCTGCCGCTGGACTGGCAGTGCCGCCTGCCTCCCAGACATCGAGCGGGGCAGGTATGTCTTAATATTCTATGCAAACGATCGATCTGTCTTCCGTTGGGATCTCCGGGCCCACCGCTTTCCGCAACGTGGCTGCTCCGAAGTTGTACGAAGAAGCCATCCGTTACGAACCCGGCACGCATATCTCGGCCCTGGGGGCTCTGGTGGCTTATTCGGGCAGCAAAACCGGCCGTTCCCCGGCAGATAAACGCGTCGTGCGCCATCCCGATTCCGAGGCGGATGTGTGGTGGAGTTCTGTAAACCGCCCCATCGACACTCACGCCTTCGCTATCAATCGGGAACGCGCCATCGATTACCTCAACACTCGGTCCCGGCTGTATGTCGTCGATGGCTTTGCGGGCTGGCACCCCGAGCAGCGCCTCAAGATTCGCGTGATTTGTTCACGGCCTTATCATGCGCTCTTTATGCGCACGATGTTGATCCGCCCCACCGAGGCGGAGCTGGCCGAGTACGGCGAGCCGGATTTCACCATTTTTAACGCCGGCCAATTCCCCGCCAACCGGCTTACCGAAGGCATGACCTCGAAGACCTCGATCGCGCTCTCCTTTGAGGAGCGTCAGATGGTGATTTTGGGCACCGAATACGCCGGCGAAATGAAGAAGGGAGTTTTCACCCTCATGAATTACCTGATGCCCAAGCGCGGGTTACTTTCCATGCACTGCTCGGCGACTTCCGATCGCAAGGGGACTCATTCCTCAATCCTGTTCGGGTTGTCTGGCACGGGAAAAACCACCCTTTCGGCCGACATAAAACGGCGCCTGATCGGCGACGATGAACATGTCTGGGGCGAGGACGGGATTTTTAACATCGAAGGAGGGTGCTATGCCAAAACGGCTGATCTCTCTCCCGAAGACGAACCTGAGATCTTTAATGCACTCCATTTCGGAGCCGTTCTGGAAAATGTCGTCCTTAATGGCGAAGGGCTCGACGTGGATTTCCACGACACCTCCATCACTCAAAACACGCGCGGGGCGTATCCGATCGAGTTCATTCGGAACGCGAAAATCCCGTGTATCGGGGCGCATCCGACGGACATCATTTTCCTGACGTGTGACGCGTTTGGGGTGCTGCCGCCGGTGTCCAAACTGACGCCTGAACAGGCCATGTATCACTTTATCTCGGGGTACACGGCGAAGGTCGCCGGCACCGAGGAGGGGGTGATGGAACCAACGACTACGTTTAGCGCCTGTTTTGGAGCGCCGTTTCTGGTTTGGCATCCGGCCAAATACGCCCAGTTGCTCGCCGAGAAGATGCAGCAACATAAGGTGCATGTCTGGCTGGTGAACACGGGGTGGACCGGAGGGAGTTGCGGAACGGGAAGCCGGATTCGGCTCCCCTATACCCGGGCGATTATAGACGCCATCCACTCCGGCGTTTTGGCGCATTCGCCCACGGTCGAGGATCCGTTTTTTGGGACGGCTACCGTGACCCACGTGCCGCATGTGCCCGAGGAAGTCCTCGTGCCCGAAAACGCTTGGGCGGACAAGGCGGCGTATCGTACGACGGCGGCAAAGCTGGCAGCGGCTTTTGTGGAGAATTTCCGCGAGTTCGAATCGGACGTCAGCGCTGGGGTGTTGGCCGCCGGGCCACGGCAGACACCGGCTTAAGAGCCCGGGTGGAAAGAGTGGCCTGCCGGTCTGGGGTAGGGGGGCGCTCCTTGGAGCGTTCCCGGCCCCGGCGTCGGCGAGCCATTTTCAGAGCGGCAGAGCCATTTTCAGGGCGGCGGCGGCCGCGGAGAGCAGCAGCAGGGATTCAAAGAGTCTTTGGGGAATGCGATGGAGCAGGCTGCGTCCGAGCAAGGTGCCGAGGATCACCAGGGGGCACAGGGCGAGATCCAGCAGGAGGGTTGGGGTGTGGAGAAGGCCGAGTTTCCAGGAGAACGGCAGTTTAAAGACGTTGATAAGGAGGAAAAACCAGGCGCTGGTGCCGACGAGGTTCTGTTTGGGCAGGGACAAGGAGAGCAGGTAAATGGCCATAACCGGTCCGGCGGCGTTTGCGATCATGGTGGCCACCCCGGCCCAGACGCCCATGGTCCAGGCAAAGGCGCGGGTATGAGGCACGGCGGCGCCGAGTTGGGGGAAGGCGCTGCGCAGGGCCTGGACAAGGACGGTAGCCAGAAGCATCCAGCCGAGCACGGGGCGGAACTGGGCTTCGGCAAGGTGCTGCATCATCCAGAACCCTATAAAGATACCGGCGACGGTGGGGGGGAGCATCCGCAGGATCTGGTCCCAGAGGGCGTGTTTGCGGAAGGCTTTGACGGCACAGACATCCCCAAAGACGAGTAAAGGGAGGAGGACGCCGGTGCTTATCTTAGGGGGGAAGGCCTGAGCCATGAGGGCAACGGTGAGCAGGCTGACGCCGGGGAAACCGCTTTTAGAAAGGCCCACGCAGAGGGCGGCTGAGATACACAGAAACCAAAACATGATGGGAAGAAAGGGGAAGGGTGAGCGGCGGCTTTCTTGGGGGCGAGAACGGAGTGTCACGGCCGGCTGCAGCATCAGGCCCGATGGGAGAGGTATAAGGATCTTCCCGTCCGTGTAATGGCCTTTCAAACCTATCAATCTTTCCGACTATTGCTCCAGCTCGTGGTGGGCTGTGGCCTGTTTGCCGCTTTGGTAGCGGGAGGCGTAAACCACTATGGAGCCGTGGGGGAGTCTGTATCGGCGCCATGGAGCGGATTGCAGAACTGGCCAAGCCTGATGCCGCCTTTGAGTGCGGGAATGGTGGCGGCGCTAACGGCATTGCTGTCTGGAGGAATGGTGGCCCGTTTTTGGGCGCGGTCGGTGGGGTTGATGACGTTTTCGGCCGGTCGGATTGCGGAGGGCGATTACAGTGTTGAGTTTGGGGAGTTTTCCAAAATTCCCGAGGTGCGTGGGCTTTCTGAGGCGTTGCAGAAGTTACTGACGGTGCGTGAACAACAGGGCAGCGATCTGAGGGAGACGTTGCGCCATTTTCACGGCACTTTTGAGAATGCGGCGGTGGGGGTTTTCCATGTGGGTCGCACGGGCACTTTCCAGCGGGTCAACCGGCGGTTTTGCGAGAT
Organism: Akkermansia muciniphila; assembly: GCA_945883955.1. Lineage (GTDB taxonomy): Bacteria > Verrucomicrobiota > Verrucomicrobiia > Chthoniobacterales > Chthoniobacteraceae > Chth-196. The sequence continues at coordinate 8,930 of CAMCYN010000007.1, read as the reverse complement.
TGTGGGTTATCCGCGCGAAGATCTGTTGAGGCGGAATTTGCAGGAAATCCTGCATCCCGAAGACAGCCTTGTGGTGGGGAGCCGGATCCACATGCTTTTTGAGGGAAAAACCGAGTGTTTTAGTATCGAAAAACGCTGCTTTCACCGCTCGGGCATTCCCGTGTGGGTTCAGTTCACGGCCACGGTCATGCGTAACGAACAAGGCGAACCCGAGTACGCCATCGCGTTTGTTGAAGATGTTTCGGCCCGCCGCAATGCGGAGGAAAAACTGATCCGCAGCGAAGCCTCGCTGCGCAGTCTGATCGACTGTAACCGGGACTCCTGTGTTGCGGTACTCGATTTGGATGGATGTGTCCTCTCGGTCAATCCGATCGGCATGGAGTTGTTAAGGGTGGTCTCTGGCGAGGCGAGCGCCGGGTTGCCGTGGGCGGCGCTTTGGGAGGTGAGCGAAAAGGGGTCGGTGGAAACGGCAATGCTGGAGGCCAAGTGTGGCGGAGTGGGGCGGTTCCGTGGGCATCGGAGTTGTACGGCTGTGGGCACCACGTGGTGGGAAGTGACCACGACGGCTATCCCCGGTCCCGAGGGGCGGCCCGAACGGCTGATTTCTGTGGCTAGGGACGTTACCGTGCAGCATGTCGCGGCGGACGCCTTGCAGCAGGCCAAGGAGTCGGCCGAAGCCGCCAGTCGCGCCAAGGATGACCTGCTTTCGGCCCTCTCGCATGAGTTGCGTACGCCTCTAAACCCGGTGTTGTTGTTGGCGGGTGAATACGCCCGCTCGCCGGATCTGCCCGCCAGGATGCGGGAGGACTTCCGCCTCATTCACCGCAATGTACGTCTCGAGGCGCGACTCATTGATGATTTGCTGGATCTCACCAAAATCCAGCGGGCTGGGCTTTCCCTGAGTACGCGTCTTCTGGATCTGTGTGCGCTCGTGTCCCAGGTGTGTGAAGGGGCTCGGGCGGAATCAGCCGAGAAGGATGTTTCACTCCGGTTTGAAAGGCCTGACTGCAAATATTTTGTGCGGGGCGACAGCACCCGGTTGCACCAGATTTTTGCCAACCTGATTGTCAATGCAGTGAAGTTTTCGGGCGCTGGCGGCGAAGTCACTCTGTGCATGACGCAGGAGGGGGGCAACGTGAGGGTGAGTGTACGCGATGCAGGAATTGGAATAACCACGGAGGAACTGGGACGCATTTTTGAACCCTTTGCCCAAGGTACTCATGCCAGGGAACCGCAACGCTTTGGCGGCTTGGGCCTTGGACTGGCTATTGCCCGGATGCTGGTGGAGCGGCACCGGGGGCGAATCTGGGCAGAAAGCGGCGGAAGAGGATGCGGGGCCACATTCTACGTTGAACTTCCCACGGAACAACACGACCCGGCCGTTACCGCTCCGTTGTTGCTGCCGGCAGATTTAAGAACGCGGGAGGTGCGTTCACGCCGGATTCTGCTGGTGGAGGACCACGAGGCTACACGGACGACTTTGTCGCGGATGTTGAAGCGCCGCGGGCACTCGGTGACTCAGGCGGCGACTTACCAGTCGGCCGTGGCTTGCGCCAAGGAGGGGACTTTTGATGTGTTAATCTCCGATATTGGTCTCCCGGATGGAAACGGGGGCGACCTTATCCGGGATTTTGGGGACCGGTTCAGCGAAGGGGGTATAGCGCTGAGCGGCTTCGGGATGGAGGCCGAAGTGGCCCGAAGTTTGCAGTCGGGTTTCCGCAAACATCTCACCAAGCCCATAGAAATTGAGACGCTTGAGGAAACGCTCAATGCCATGGATGCCTCTGGGGTTCAGGGTCTCCTGGCGATATAAAGTGCCGCGACCCCGCCCAGTAATGGCACAAAGGCCGTCTCTCGATAGCCGTTCTCCTCAAGACGCTCGCACATGGTCGTGCCGTTTGGAAATGCCTCGATGGAATCTGCCAGATAATCGTACGCAGACCGTTCGCCCGTAAGCAGGGCGGCCAGATTGGGCAGGATCCGGTGGAGATAAAACCGGTAGGGAGTCCTCAGTGGTTCCGCTGGCAAACCAAAATCCAGAATCAGAAGGTGTCCGCCCGGGACCAGGACGCGGGATATTTCCGCCAGCGCGCCACTCCAGGAGGCCATGTTCCGGAGCCCAAAGGCGACAGTGACGACATCAAAAGAGGCATCCGCAAAGGGTAGCTGATGGGCGTCGGCTACGACCAGGTGCGGGAGCCCCTTGGGCTGGGCGACCCGAAGCATCGGTTCGCAGAAATCGGCTCCTACCAGGAAGGCGTCGGGACAGGCGCGTCTGAGGGTTCGGGCCAGGTCGCCGCTCCCTGTGGCCAGATCCAGAATACACTTTGGTTTCCAGCGCTTTACGATCTCGGCAGCCCGGATCCGCCAGAGGACATCAATCCCCAGGCTCAGCAGGTGATTGGCCAGGTCGTAACGGTGGGCAATCCGGGCGAAATAAGCCCGAACGCTTTGTGCTTGGATGGAGCCGTCCAGAGACATCCCCGAATAGTTGGCCAGGAAGCGGGCGAAGGAAAGCGCGTTGAAATCTCTCTTTGGCCTTCGCCTTGCTTTGTTCTCTGACCCATGCGTTACCCAGCTCTTCAGAAAGCCCGGTTTCTCATCGTGGACGATGAGCCTTCCAACGTGCGTCTTCTGGAGCGGATGTTGGAGTTCGCGGGCGGATTTCAGGTCGAAAGTACGGCCGATTCCCGCCAGGCTCTTGGGATATTTCTGGAGTGGCAGCCGGATATCGTCCTGCTCGATCTCCACATGCCTCATGTGGACGGGTTTGCGCTAATGTCCCAGTTCCGCGCCGCCGTCCCTCCCGGAGAGTACCTGCCCATCTTGGTGCTCAGTGCCGATATTACACCTGAAACCAAAGGACGGGCGCTGGCGGGCGGGGCGCACGATTTTCTGACCAAGCCCTTTGATCACTCGGAGGTGCTGTCCAGAGTTCATAACCTTCTTGAAAACAGATTTTTGCATCAGGCGCTTCAGCGTCAGAACGGCGATCTGGAGCGGCAGGTCAAAGTTCGGACCGCCCAGTTGGAGGATACCCTCGAACGCCTCAAGGCGGCTCAGGAGCTCGTGGTTAAACAGGAAAGGCTCAGGGCTTTAGGTATGATGGCGAGCGGGATCGCGCACGACTTCAACAACGCGCTCACCATGGTGCTTGGCTACGCCGAGTTGATGGCTCCCTACATCCGGCAGGCTGCTCCCGAGCGTGAGCGCGAACATCTCGAGCACCTTATGGCCGCCGCTCAGGACGCCGCTCATGTGGTGAGTCGTTTGCGGGAGTTTTACCGGCCTGCAGGCCATCACGATGTACGTGTTCCCGTGGATGTAAACGCCACGGTCGAACAGGCTCTGACGATGACCGCACCCCAATGGCGGGACAAATGCCGGGCCCGCAGTATCCAGATTGAGGCGGAGGCCGACCTTCATCCGCTTCCTTCTTTGATTGGTAATGCACCGGAAGTACGCGAGGTGCTCACTAATCTCATCTTTAATGCCGTCGATGCGATGCCTACCGGCGGGCGTGTTTGTATCCGAACCGCAGAGGTCGACGGGCGGATCCAGATTCAGGTGGAGGATACGGGCGGGGGCATGACTGAAGAGGAAAAGTCCCGGTGTCTGGAGCCGTTTTTCACCACCAAAGGCGATCACGGCACGGGTTTGGGTCTCGCGGTGGTGTACGGATTTGTTCAGCGCTATGGCGGTTCGATTTCCGTTCAGAGTGTCAAAGGCCAGGGAACCACCGTCACGCTGCTCCTCCCGGGCTCCCACCTGGCGGTGGAGACGGAGGTGCCCGAAGAAAATATGGAGCTCGCCCATCTCCGCGTTCTGGTCGTAGACGACCAGGAAGTCATTTGTGAGCTCATTGCAGAAATGGTCCGTGCCCAGGGGCACTTTGCGGAAACTGTACTCGACGGGCCGGCCGCTTTAGTGGCGCTCCAGCACGGACAGTGGGACGTGATGTTAAGTGACCAGTCCATGCCCGAGATGACCGGCGCGGAGCTTGCCGCAGAAGCGAGGTCGCGGGGGTGCAGTCTGCCTGTGATTCTGTTGACGGGATTTGGGGACGAGATGCGCGCTCAGGGCGGGAGTCCTCCTGGAGTGGATTTAATTGTCAGTAAGCCTCTTACGGCTAAAGGACTGCGGGAGGCGCTGAGGGCTGTTGCCGGCTAAACTTTCCCGTCGGGGGGGCCTGGTGCCCCGCCTCCTGCCCATGGACCCCCAACTGCACACCTGCAAGCGCCGCTCCGGCCCGCCTCTGACAATGCGCCTTGTCACTAGGGAGGTGGGGTTTAGCGTGCGCTTATCTGACTCAAGATCGGAGGGCAAGCTGTGCGGCGTTCCAATTTCCACGAAGGGAATGGAGCGGCCAGGAGTCTCACCCCGGCATTTCAGAAAATCATACAATGTTGAAAACGTTTAAAGCACTCGGGGTTCGCGCTGATTTCATTCAAGGCCTGGAGGCTCTGGGAATCCAATCCCCCACCCCTGTCCAGCTTGAGGCGATGCCTTTTCTTCTCACCGATGGCGGCGACTTTATCGCGCAAGCCCAGACCGGCACGGGGAAGACGGCGGCCTTTGGGATTCCCCTTTTGACCCAAATCGAGCCGCTGCGGCGTGAGATTCAGGCGGTGGTGGTGGCTCCCACGCGAGAGTTGGCCAAACAAATCGGAAAACAGCTATTCCGGTTCACTAAGTTCTGCACGCAAAAGATTTTTGTCGAGGTGCTTACAGGCGGGGATGATATCGAGCGTCAAATCGCAGCGCTTCATCGTCCGACCCATGTTGTTGTTGTGACGCCGGGTCGGCTGGTGGATTTGTTAAACCGCAGGGCGCTCTCCCTGGCTTCGGTTCAACTGCTGGTGCTGGACGAGGCTGACGAAATGTTGACGCTCGGGTTCCGCAAAGAAGTCGCCGAGATTTGTGAGCAAACAAAGGGGCGCCGGGCCACCTGGCTTTTTTCCGCCACCATCCCCGATGGGGTACGCAAGCTCGTTTCGGACTACATGTCCGCGCAACCGCACACCCTCAAGATTGATCGCAGTCATGTGGTCAATCGCGACATCGTTCACCGATTTATCGTCTGCGCAGTAAAGGATAAGACGGCCCGAATTGCGGATTTCTTAAGGCGCCAGGGCGGGGAACGGGGGGTTATCTTCTGCCGGACCAAGGCCGGGGCGATCAAACTCGCCGAAGATTTGGCAGCTCTGGGTTATCAGGCCGGAGTGTTGCAGGGCGACATGATGCAGTCGGAACGGGACAAGGTGCTCCGTTCTTTCCGCAAAGGGCGCTTCCAGTTTTTGATCGCAACCGATGTTGCAGCGCGTGGCATTGATGTGGAGGGGCTTGCGTTTGTGATTCATCACCAGCTCCCGGATCAAATTGATTACTACACCCATCGCAGCGGCCGGACTGGCCGGGCGGGACGAAGCGGAGTGTCCATCGTCCTGATTGGGCAAAGAGAGAAACAGGATGTTGTTAAACTAAGCGAGATGCTTGGCCTCACCTTTACCGAAATGCGTTAACCCACTCCTCGGAATCCCGTTGTGTCTCAGCACGCGACAGGGGCCGGCGGTCCCTCCCCAAGCCCGTGAAAAAGCTCAGAATCCTGGTGGTCGAAGACGAGATTATCGTGGCACGCGATATCCAAATGCAGTTGGCCGAACTGGGTTACGAAGCGGTGGGGCATGCCACTCGGGGAGAAGATGCCGTGGTGCTGGCGGACACACTGCGACCGGATCTGGTGCTGATGGATATTCAGCTGGCCGGAGAAGTGAACGGAATCGAGGCCGCGCACGCCATTCGGGACAAATGTTCGCTCCCGATCGTCTTTCTGACGGCGTTCGCCTCCGATGACACCATCGGCAATGCCAAGCTCGCGCAGCCTTTTGGGTATATTCTCAAGCCGTTTTCCGAGCGTGAGTTAAGCACTGTTATTGAGATTGCCGTCCATAAACACGGGGCGGAGACGCTGCTGCAGCAACAAACTGCGGCTTTGCTGGAGATCAATACCGAGTTGGCCAATCAAAAGTTCGCGCTCGATCAGCATGCCATCGTGGCCATCACCGATGTGAATGACACGATCACGTACGCTAACGACAAGTTCTGCGCGATCAGTGGCTATCCGCGCGAGGAGTTGATCGGGAGGTCACACCGGTTGGTGAATTCCGGCGCGCATCCGAAGGAGTTTTTCGCGCAGATGTGGGCGACGGTTCGAAACGGGAAGGTCTGGCACGGCGAAATTTGTAACCGGGCCAAGGACGGCTCGCTTTACTGGGTGTATTCCACACTGGTTCCCCTGTTGCGTCCCAACGGCGAACCCCACGCCATAGTGTGTATTCGGACCGACGTCACCGAACGCAAACAGGCCGAGGAAGCGCGCAGGATCAGTCAGGAACGCTTTCATGCCATCTTTGACCATGCGGAAGTGGGGATGTTTGAGACGACACCCGATGGGTGTATAACCAGAGCCAACCGATTTTTGACCAAACTGTTAGGAAAGCCGGCGGAATCCATTGTGGGGTCGCACTGGGAAGCTTTCACCCATCCGGAAAGCCGCGACGCCGCTGGAGCGCCCCCGCCCGTGACGCCGCAGGAAAAGCGGTTCTTGCGTGAGGATGGCAGTGTTTTCTGGGGCCAGCTCATGAGTAGCATCGAGCTGGATGCGGCCGGTCAGCCGGCCGGTAATATCTGTATTCTCCATGACATTTCCGGCCAGGTGGAGGCGCGGCAAACCCTCCTGCGCTTCAACTCCGAGCTGGAGGAAAAGGTCAACCGGCGCACCCGCCAGCTCGCCGCCCGAAACCTTGAAATTCAAGCGCTTCTCCAAGCGATCCCCGACATGGTCATGCGGCGTCGAGCGGATGGCGGGATGATTCACGTCCAGCCAGCCCAGGGCGAGGGAGGCCTCGCGGCACTGGCCCGGCATGCGGGGGCGGATTTTGCGGAGCTTTGTCCGCCGGACCTACTCGCTTCCAGCCTGGAACTTGGCCGGAGAGCCTTGGCCGAGAGCGCCACGGTCACTTCCGAAACCGAAGTGCGGATCGCCGGGAGGGAGGTGGCTGTGGAGTTGCGTGCGGCTCCGGTGGGGTTGGAGGAGTTCGTGGCTTTTGTACGCGATATCACCGAACGCAAACGCCACGAGGTGGAAGTGGAGGCCATGCTCGAAAAGGAGCGTCAGATCTCGGAGATGAAGACCCGGTTCATCTCGGTGACCTCCCACGAGTTTCGGACTCCCATGACGGTTGTCATGGGGGCGGTGGAGATTCTGGCCAATCACCTCGACCGTCTTTTGCCTGAAAAACGCCAGGAACTCTTCGGGCGGATCACCTCTTCGCTCGATCGCATGACCGAGATGCTTGATGCTATTCTTACCCTTAACCGCCTGGATGTGAACAAAATAGATGCGCGAGCCGTGTCGGTAGACCTGCGGTATTTCATTCAGGATGTGATTGAAGAAATCCTGGTCGGGGATCTGGATGCCCACCGTATTGAGCTGATCGCGTCTGCGGAAGAGATCCCCTTTGTGACCGATCCCCAGTTGTTACATCACGTCGTTTCCAACCTTCTGAGTAATGCGGTGCGCTATTCTCCCAATGGTACTATGGTCAGCGTGCATCTGAATGCGAACCCGACCGGAGTGTTTCTGTCGGTGGAGGATCGCGGGATTGGGATTCCGGCGAAGGATCTGGCCCGGGTTTTTGATCCATTTGAACGGGGCTCGAATATCGGGACAATCAAGGGCACCGGTCTGGGGTTGAATATCGTCAAACGGATGACCGAGACCCTCGGGGGTACTATCGGAGTGTCCTCCGTAGAAGGAGGCGGCACCCGGTTTGAGGTGGTTTTTCAGACCACCCCTGCACGCGCTCCGCGCCAAAACCTGTCCTCCAGTTCGCCTGAGCCCGTCTAGTTCGAAGACCCGTCCGTTTCACCGCTCCTTATGAACATTTTGATCATCGAAGATGAGATTTCCATCCGGCAAACCTTGCAGGACTTGTTGGAACTCAACGGGCACACCGTGCTGGTTGCCGAAAACGGTCGCATCGGTATCCAGCTCGCCGAGCGGCAGCCGGATCTGATCCTGTGCGATGTTGGCATGCCCGACCTGGACGGGTACCAGGTCATTGACGCCATTCGCCAGATGCCCGCTTGCTGCGACATTCCGTTCATCTTCTTAACGGCCCGTGCCAGCCGGCAGGATCAGCGTCATGGGATGGCCCTCGGAGCGGACGACTATATTACCAAGCCCTTCACCGAAAGTGAGATTGTCACCGCCATTGAGGCCCGATTCCGGCGCCAGAAGCCGCTGCGTGAGCGGGTGGAAAAGCTTTTGGCAGAACGGCTTTTTGTCGCCGGAGCAAAATGGTCTCATGAATTGATGACGCCTCTCAACGGGGTGCTGGGAGGATTGGAGCTCATTGAATCGGAGGCCGACACCATTGCGCCTGGAGAACTCAAGGTGCTGTTGGGGTTAATTCGGGCCAGTGCCGAACGGCAGCATGCACTTTCCCGGAAGCTGATGTTTCACTATGAGTTGCAGGGCAAAAACGGATCGGGCGCTTCCCGAAAGGTCTTCCGGTGTGATGCTCCCACCGCGATTGCCTCTGGAGCCAATGGACCGGCCCGTAACGAGAAGCGAACCGCGGATTTGGCGGTGCACTGCGAACCGGGCGAGGTAGCCATCCTGGACGGATTTTTGATTTCGGCGGTGGCTGAAGTGGTCGAGAACGCCTTGCGTTTTTCCAAACTCGGCCAACCGGTGACCGTCGTGGGGGCATGCCATGCGGACCGTTACCGGATCGAAATCATCGACCAGGGTTTTGGCATGACGCCTGAAGAGTGCGCCTCGATTGCACCGTTCACCCAGTTTGAGCGCAGCAAATTTGAGCGACAGGGACTGGGGCTCGGGTTGTCGATAGCCAGAGCCGTGG